>JBJMTU010000209.1:0-11812 GCA_045811545.1 Xanthobacteraceae bacterium
AAAGGCCTGAAATACGCGCTGCCGGTGACGACGCCCGGCAAGGTCATCTGTCTCGGCCTCAACTATCTCGAACACGTCAAGGAGGGCTCCCAGCGCGACAACATTCCGAAATTCCCGACGATCTTCATGCGCGGCCGCACGTCGCTCGTGCCGCACGGGCAACCGATCATCCGGCCAAGGGCGTCGGAGACGCTCGACTACGAAGCCGAGCTCATCTTCATCGTCGGCAAGCGGGCCAAGCACCTTACGACTGCAAATGCGTATTCATGCATTGCCGGATATTCGTGCGGCAACGAAGGCTCGGTGCGCGAATTTCAGCGCAAGACCACGCAATGGGATATGGGCAAGAATTTCGACCGCACCGGCGGGTTCGGCCCCTGGATGGTCACGGCCGACGAGGTGCCCCCCGGCGGCAAGGGGTTGAAGATCGAGAGCCGGCTCAACGGACAGGTCATGCAGGCGGACAATACCGACAACATGATGTTCCCTGTCGCCGAGACCATCGCCTATGTCACGCAGGGCATGACGCTCGAGCCCGGCGATATCGTCTTCACCGGGACGCCCTCCGGCGTCGGCCACGCGCGCAAGCCGAGCCCGGTGTGGATGAAAGCGGGCGATACCTGCGAGATCGAGATCGAGGGCGTCGGCGTGCTCGTCAATCCGATCGCGAACGAGAAGTAGGAAAGTGCTCCGCCCTCATGCTGAGTAGCCGCGCGACAGCGCGGCGTCTCGAAGCATGAGGCAGCGAGCGAGGTTTCTGCCACAACTCACACTATTTCACTGACAATCTGGAGACGGTTATGGCCAATTTGAATATTGTCTCGATCTGCGGCTCGCTGCGCAAAGGCTCCTTCAACGCCATGGTGCAGCGGCTGCTGCCGTCGCTCGCGCCGGACGGCATGACCATCAAGCCGGCGCCGTCCTTTGCCGACTTTCCGCTCTACAATGCCGACATCCAGAACTCGACCGGCTTTCCGGCGCCGGTCAACACGCTCGCCGACGCGATCCGCGCCGCCGACGGGGTGATCTTCTGCTCGCCCGAATACAATTTCAGTATTCCCGGCGGCCTCAAGAACGCGATCGACTGGGTGTCGCGGCTGCAGAACCAGCCGTTCGCCGGCAAGCCGGTGGCGCTGCAATCGGTGTCCCCCGGACCGGTCGGCGGCGCGCGCGTGCAATACGACCTGCGTCGGGCGATGATGTTTCTCGATGCCTTCACCCTCAACAAGCCGGAAATCTTCATCGGCAGTTGCGCGTCCAAATTCGACGAAAAGACTGGCGAACTCAAGGACGAGACCACGCGCGGGCTGATCAAGCAGCAGCTGACGGCGTTTGCGGGGCTGATCGCGCGCGTGGCTCCCAAGAGCTGACAGCGCATTCTCGACGTCCTTGGGGGTGAGTCGTGACCGACCAGCAGCTCGATGTACTCGTGATCTGCGGCTCGTTGCGCAAAGGCTCCTACAACGCCGCGCTCGCGCGCACCTTGCCGGCACTGGCGCCGCCCGGAATGAAGCTGCGCGATGCGCCGCCATTCGAGCGATTTCCGATCTACAATTTCGACATCCAGAACACGACCGGGTTTCCGGCCGAGGTCAATACCTGGGCGGACGCGATCCGCAGCGCCGACGGGCTGATCATCGTCTCGCCCGAGTACAATTGGTCGATTCCGGGCGGATTGAAGAATGCCATCGACTGGGTATCGCGCATGAAGGAGCAGCCGTTCAAGGACAAGCCGGTGGCGCTGCAATCGGCCGCCGGCGGCATTCTCGGCGGCTCGCGCATGCAATATCACCTGCGGCAGTCGCTCACCTCGGTCGACGTCATCCTGTTCGGCCGGCCCGAGGTGATCGTCACCTTTGCCGCGCAGAAATTCCACGAGAAGACGCTCGAGCTCAAGGATCAGACGGCCATCGACATGATCAAGCTGCAGCTCGCCGGCTTCGAGCAATTCGTCCGCCGCGTCAGCGCGAAGGAGTAAGGCCATGGCGAGACTGTCCGGCCGCACGGCGATCGTCACTGGCGGGGCGAAGGGTATCGGCCGGCACTATTCGCGCGCGCTCGCCGCGGAAGGCGCGCGCGTGATGATCGCCGACATCGCCGACGGCAGGGACCTGGCCGAGGAGATCGCCGCCGAGCACGGGGCGAATTCGGTCATCAGCGTCGTCGCCGACGTCAGTGAAGAGGCGTCGGTCAAGGCGCTGGTCGCGGCGACTATTGAGCGCTTCGGCAAGATCGACGTGCTGGTGAACAACGCCGCGCTTTACGCGCCACTGCAGGAGACCAAGTGCACCGAGATCGACGCGCAGTTGTGGGACAAGGTGATGGCGGTCAATCTGCGCGGGCCGTTCCTGATGGTGAAGCACGCGGTCCCGCACATGATCGCCCAGGGTTACGGCAAGATCATCAATATCGGCTCCGGCACCGCCTTTCGCGGCATCCCTTGGATGCTGCATTACGTGACCAGCAAGGGCGGCATCATGGCGTTCACGCGCGCGCTTGCGCGCGAACTCGGGGAACACGGCATCCGCGTCAACACGCTGGCCCCGGGTTTCACCTTGAGCGACACGGTGCTGAGCGAAAATCCCGGCCATGTGAACACCGCGCGCGAGCGCGCCGTGCAGTCGCGCTCGTTGCGCCGCGACGAGCATCCGCAGGACCTGCTCGGCGCGCTGGTTTTCCTGGCGTCGGCGGACAGCGATTTCGTCACCGGCCAGACGCTGGCGGTCGACGGCGGCAACGTGAATACCTGATTGCCCGCCTTCAAAGCAGAGATAGTTTCATTATATACTAATTTGCCGGTTTGAATTATTCTCCATTTCGAGCCCCAATCCGACCAAGGGAGAGCGCCATGGTCAGCGCGACCGCCAGCAAGCGAGCCGAGAGCAAGGCCCCGGGTCCCAAGCACAACATCGAGGCGATGCGGGAGGCCTTTTATGGCCGCATCGCCAAGCACCACATGACCCCGCTGTGGAAGGTGATGAGTAACGTCGTCACCAAGGAACCGGTCACGCGCTGCCACCCCGTGATCTGGCACTACGACGATATCAAGCGCCTGGTGATGGAATCGGGTCCGCTGATCACTGCGGAGGAGGCCGAGCGGCGCGTACTGATCCTGGAGAATCCGGGCATGCGCGGCGAATCCAAAGCCACCAGCACGCTGTTCGCCGGCGTGCAGATGATCTTGCCCGGCGAGGTCGCCCCGGCCCACCGCCACGTATCCTCCGCCATCCGATTCGTGCTCGACGGCGAAGGCGCCTATACCGCGGTCGAGGGTGAGAAGGCCTTTATGTCGCCGGGCGATTTCGTCATCACCGCCAACTGGGCTCCACACGACCACGGCAACAATTCCAACAAGCCCATGCTGTGGCTCGACGTGCTCGACTTTCCCCAGGTCAATTTCTTCGAGACCTCGTTCGCCGAGCAGTTCGCCACCGCGACCCAGCCGACCAGCCGGGCGGATGGAGATTCGCTGAGCTTCTACGCCTCGGGCGTGCTGCCCGATGGCGCGCCGGCGGCGCTCAATCGCAGCCCCGTCATCAACTACACCTACGCGCGCACGCGGCCGATCATCGAGCGCATGCTCAAAGCGGGCGACGTCGACAAGCGCCACGGCGCGCGCGTGCGCTACGCCAACCCGATCAACGGCGGTCCGGTGCTGCCGACCATGGGCGCCTACCTCGCGCTGTTCCCCAAGGGCTTCAAGGGCGAGCCGTACCGCGCGACCGACGGCACCGTCTTCGTCTGCGCCGAAGGGCAGGGCTCAACTACGGTCGACGGCAAGGCACTGGAATGGGGACCGAACGACGTGTTCGTGGTGCCGCCGTGGAAGCACTACTCGCACCGGGCGAGCAAGGAATCGGTGCTGTTCTCCATCTCCGACCGCCCGGCGCAGGAAGCGCTGGGAATCTGGCGCGAGGACACCGGGGCGCACTAAAAGCGTGAGGCCTTCTCTCGCTCTTCCCTGTCATGCCCCGCGAAAGCGGGGCATCCAGTAACCACGGAGAATGTTGTGGTTACTGGATCGCCCGCTTGCGCGGGCGATGACAAACAGAGAAGTGAAACGATCCAAGCAAAAATCATCACGTGCTAGGCACGCGCGCCACCAATTCGCCGAAACGCTCGCTACGACGCCACTTCCGGTTTGGTGGCGGGGCTGCCGCGGCGCAGATGATCGATGACGAGGAGAACGACGGCGGCCGCGATTCCAGCGAAGTTGACGTAGTATCCGCCTGCAAACGATTCCGGCGGCAGCACGATCAATACCGATAGCGCGCCATAGAGCAAACGCACCGGTTTGCTGAGGTGGGTGAGGCCGAAGCCCAGGATTGCCGCGGTGCCCATGAACAGGCCGAACAAGATGCGGCAGAAATTCCACCCGATGAGATAGCTCGGTCCGTCCATGAGCAGGCTCGGGGTGAGCACGAACAGGAACGGCAGGATGAACGTGCTCCAGCCGACGAGACAGGCGATCCAGCCCGTGGTCCAGCCGTCGGTGCGCGCGATATTGGCGGCGGCATAGGCCGCGAACGCAACCGGCGGCGTGATCATCGACAGCATGCCGTTGTACATGACGAACATGTGCGCGGCCATCGGTGTGACGCCGAGCTTGACCAAGGCCGGCGCCAACAGCGTCGCGGTCAGAATGTAAACGCTCACCGTCGGCAATCCTATGCCCAGCACGAAGGCGAGCACGGCGATCAGCAAAAGAAGCAGGAACACGTTCTCGCCGGACAGCGCGAGCAGCTGCAGCGTCATGCTGAACGCCAGGCCGGAAATAGCCAGGATGCCGACCATCACGCCGGCTGCGGCGCCGATGAGCAGGATGTCGAGCGAGATCCGCCCTGTTTCGATGACCGCCTTGCCGAGACCGAGCGGGGTGGGGCGCTTGCCGCGATAACCGAAGATCGCCGTGAGCACCATCAGAATGGCGGTCGAGACGATGGCGGCCTTCTCCGGCGTCAGCAGCAAGACTTCGGGATAGATCAGCGCGATGACCAGGAAGGCGATCGGCACCAGAAAATGCCAGCCCGATTTCATCACCTCGCCGAGCGTCGGCGCATTCGGGTCCTGCACCGAGCCGATCCCCTGCTTGGCGGCCTCGAGATCGACGTGGATGAACAGACACCCGTAGTACAGGATGGCGGGAATCGCAGCGGCGACGCAGACCGCGCCGTAGGACACCTGCAGGAACTCCGCCATGATGAAGGCGGCGGCACCCATCACCGGCGGCATGAGTTGGCCGCCCGTCGATCCGACCGATTCGATCGCCGCTGCCCGATAACGGCTGAAGCCGGATCTGATCATGGTCGGGATGGTCACGATCCCGACAGCGAGCACGTTCGATACCGCGCTGCCCGAAATCATTCCGAACAAGGCTGAGCCCACCACCGCGATCTTCGCCGCGCCGCCGCGGAAGCGTCCCATGGCGGCCATCGAGATGTCGGCGAAGAAATCGGCGCCGCCGGTGCGGGCCAACACTTGGCCGAGGATCGTGAACGGGATCACCACGAGCACGGCGACCTGCAGGATGGCGCCGATCATGCTGTTGACGTCGAGGCCGAGGTAAGCGACGAGCCGCTCGGGCGAGACCCAGCGCGTCTGGAAATCTCCCGGCAGGCTCGGGCTGATGTAGATGTAGATCGCCATCGCCAGGATGATGCTGACGAAGCCGAAGCCGGAGGTACGGCGGCTCGCTTCCAGCACGAGGAACAAGAGGATCGCGCTGCCGACGATGCCTTCCACCGGCAGCATCGCGAGCTCGTAGGTCAGCGGCTCGTAGCGCACGAAGATGTAGCCGCACAGCAGGAGCGACGCGATGGCGCTCGCATAGTCGAACCAGCGCGCGAATGCGGGCCGGCTTGCCAGAAACGTCCAGAGCAACGCAAGGGCCAGCCCGGCCCACAGCAGAAGCGGGATATCGAGCGGATTGCGGAAGCGATAGGCGATGTAGGCCAGGATGGCGACGACGGCGATCGCGCCGGCGGGATCGATCGCGCGATACTCGCGCTGCGTTTCCACGACGAAGGCGAGCGCGAGCGTCAGGCCGAGACAGACGGTCAACAACTGCTCGGTATAGAACGAAACATTGAAGACCTGCCTGGGTACGTCCAGCACCCAGAGCACGACGCAAGCGACGAGCAGGCCCTGCAGAAGATTGCTGATGAAGATCGTTGTTTTCGATGCGGAGGCGGCGAACTCCTCCGCGCTCGACAGCAACCGTTCCTCGGACGCAGCGGATGCAGGCTTTGTCACATCCGCAGGCTGTCGCCCTTCGTTCACGGAAACGCCTTGGCTTCGATGTTCTTATCCTTGAAGTATTTCAAGGCGCCGGGATGGAATGGAAACTCATATGTCTTGTTGAGCCCGGCCGCCGAGAACTCGCGCAGGTTCGGAGCGACGCCGATCATCTCGGCCTTGTTCGCCTCCATTGTCTCGATGGCCTTGTACACCACATCATCGGGCACCTTGGCGTGGGTGAACAGGATGTTGTCGATAGTATAGACCTTCATCGGTTTTTCGACACCGACGAAGATCGGGCCAGGTTCGACATCGGTCAGATAGCCATAGGGCTGAATCTTGCGCGCCGCGGCTATTCCCGGGGATTCGGGAATTTCTAGAAAGCGTGTGCCGCCGACCGTGACGTCGACTTCACGAACCTTGGGTGCGCCGAAGGCGAACATGAACATGTCGGCCGCTCCGGCGGCGAAATCGTCCGCCGAGCGCACCACGTTCGGAACCAGCACCGGCTTGATGTCTGCCTCGGTGAGAGCACCCGTCGCGAGGATGGCGCGCGACATCGGGTCGAGCGCGCGCATGGCGGAATACCCCATCGTCACGCGCTTGCCGCGCAGGTCGGCGACGGTGCGCATGTTGCTGTCCTTGCGTACCCAGAAGCCGGTCTTGAGCGTATAGACCGGACCGATGATGCGAATCTCAGGCTGACCGCTGTTTGCAAGCGCGATGCCGAGTTCCGGGGCGTTCGCCATGGCGAAATCGGCCTCGCCGCGGCCGACGATCGCGATCATCACGGATTCGCCGGCGGTGGCCTGGACCAGCGTGTTGACCCCGCCTTTTTCCTTCAGCACCTTGGAGATGGCCGAGCTGGTCGTGTGATTGATAGTGCCCGGTTGCATCGCGGCGAAGCCGAAGGTTTGCGCCGGGGCTCCGTCCGCGCAGGCGAGCGCGGTTAAGCCGGCGCAGGCCGCGATCAAATATCGTCTTGTCATGGTCGTTCCCTCCTCGGTCGTGCTTTTCCAGGAGCTTTGCTCCGGGACGCTTGCGCGTGCTCAATCCACCGCCTTGGGCGCGACATTGTGCTCCTTGAAGTACTTCACGGCGCCCGGATGGTACGCGACGTCGTACTGCTTATAGGCGAACGGTGGCGTGAACTCGCGCAACACCGGCTGCACGGCGATAAGCTCGTCCTTGTTCTTGAAGAGCGTGTCGAGGATTTTGAACACGAACTCGTCGCTCGTTTTGGAGCTTGTGAAGAGCAGATTGTCGAAGCTGTACACCTTGATCGGCTTTTCGACGCCGACAAAGACCGGGCCCGGATTGACGTCGGTCAGGTACCCCCAACGCTCGATCTTGCGAGCCGCGGGCATCCCTTGCTCGCTGATTTCGGTCATGCGTATGCCGCCCACCGTGGCGTCGACCTCACGCACCTTCGGCGCTCCGAAGGCGAAGTAGAACGCGTCGGCGGCGCCTGAGGCAAAGTCGTCGGCGCTGCGGATCACGTTGGGCACGAGAACCGGCTTGATGTCCTTCTCGGTGAGATTGGCCGTCGCCAGGATCGCGCGCACCGTCGGTTCGAGCGCACGCATTGCGGAAAATCCGTACGGCACCCGCTTGCCTTTGAGATCGGCAACCGCGCGGATGTCGCCGTCCTTGCGCACGAAGAACCCAACCCGCAGCGCGTGCGCCGCGGCGATGATGCGCAGGTCTGAAAAACCTTTGGACAGACCGTCGTGCACCTCCATGGCGTTGGAGATGCCGATCTCGGCCTCGCCGCGGGCGACCATGGGGACGATCACCTGGTCTCCGGCGGTCGGCTGTACGAGCACGTTGAGCCCGGCCTTCTCCTTGAGGACCTTGGCGACCGCCGAGGCCGTCGTGTGGTTGAGCGTGCCCGGTTGCAGCGTGGCGAAGCCGTAGGTCTGCGCTGCGACGGTCGTGGCGCTTGCCGCGAGCGCCGTGGCGCCGATCGATGCACAAAATAGGGCTGCGGCAACTTCGCGACGCGCGAACACGGATTGCATGAGGCTCCCTCCGGTTGTTTCCAGCGCAGAATCTGCCGCCCGACCCGGCATTCGCTGGCTTGCGCGGATATTTGCACGACGCGCCGGACAAGGCGAGTTACAATGATTCCCAGGCGGCAGTGGGCAGGCGTGCCGGCCGACGCGTCGGATGGTCGCATCATTCGTTCATGATATCCAAGGCCAGCGCGTCGTCTTCGCGCCGGGCGCGGTCACGCGCGTTGGCGATGAAGCGGCGCGGCTTGGCTTGAACCGCGCCTTGGTGATCGCAACGCCCGGCAGCGGTGCGCGCCTCGGCGGGCGGCTGGTCGAACTCTTGGGAGCGCGGGCGGCGGGGCTGCATGCGCAGGCAGCGCTGCACGTGCCGAAGCCGATCGCCGAGGCCGGCGTCGCAGCCGCGCACGGTGCGGATGGCCTCATCGCCGCCGGCGGCGGCGCCGCCATCGGGCTCGCCAAGATCATCGCGCGCGATCTCGGCCTGCCGATTATCGCGGTGCCCACCACCTATTCCGGATCGGAGGCGACCGCGATCTGGGGGCTGAGCGACGGAGAGCGCAAGTTCACCGGCAAGGATGCCCGCGTGCTGCCGCGCACCATTGTGTACGATCCCGAGCTTACGCTGGCGCTGCCGGCGTCGGTGAGCGCGGCGAGCGGCATGAACGCCATCGCCCATTGCGTCGAGGCGTTGTGGGTTGCCGATCGCACGCCGTTCCTGATGGCGATCGCAACCGACGCGGTACGCCGCTTCGCCGCGCATCTGCCGCGCGCGGTCGCCGACGGCACCGACCGCGAGGCGCGCGCGGAGTGTCTCATCGCCGCGTGGCTTGCCGGCGTCGTGCTCGCTTCAGGCACCGGCCTGCAACACAAGCTCGCGCACGTGCTGGGCGGGTTGGGCCTACCCCACGCCGAAACCCACGCGATCATCCTGCCGCACGTCATGCGCTTCAACTTGGTGGCCGCGGAGGAGGCGCGGACGCGGCTCGCTGCCGCGCTCGGCGGGGATGGTGCGGATCGCCTCGCGCAGATGCTGCGCGGCTTTCCAGTCCCGCAACGGCTCGTTGAGGTCGGCTTCGACCGCGCTAAGACCGACTTTGTGGCGCAAGAAATCGCGGGGATGGCGATCACCGTGCCGCGCAAGGTCTCGGCCGATGACGTGCGGACGCTGCTGGCGGCGGCGGGATGAAATCGTTTTCCGGCGGGTCCCCCAGTGCCGCTTTCCCCCGTTCCCTGCTAAGGTCCCATCGCGTTCGGGAGCTGAGGGTCCATGCGCCATCTTGCGGCGGTGCTCGTATGCGCGCTGGTCGTGCTCGGCACGGCGCGGCAAGCAGCGCACGCACAATTCACTACGCCGGCACCGGCGCCCAACTTTGAGACCGAGCCTTTCTCGAGCAGCGAGCTTCTTCGCGGCAAACGGATCACGCAAGCCGAGTGTGCTGCCCTGCCGGGGGCTGTGTGGGTGGCCGTCGACCAGCAGGGCGAGTGCATCCGCTATTATCAGTCGACAGCCGGCGGCTCCGGGCCTGAGGCTGTAGTCTTGGTTTCCAGCGAAGTCGCCTCGACCAACGCGCGCAGGGAGCTCAAGCCTTACGACTTCTACGTCAAGCTCAGCCCGGCCGCGATGCAGGATCAAAGCGTGCGCTGGTCTCGCAGTCTACGAATGCCCTACATTTACCTAGGCCGGCCCGGCACCTACGGCTCATCGGGCGAGTACGCCAAACGCCGAACCGCTCGCGAAATCGATCTTGTTTCTGCGGCGCTTGACGCCATCAAAACCCGTCACGGATACACCCGGCTCCATCTTGCCGGATACGGCGAGGGCGGCCATGCACCCGCCGCGCTACTAGCGCGGCGCACGGATGTCAGGTGCGTCGTGCTTGCATCGTCCCTTCTTTCGGTAGGGAGTTTGCTTGCCGAGTCGGGTCGCGACCAGGACGTCACCGGAAACAAACATCCCATCGATCCGGTCGCGCTCGTTCATCAGGTGGTGAAGCGCTCCGATCTTCGCATTATTGTCGTAACCGACCCGGACGATGTCGTCATCTCGGCGCGCTCGCAGACCGCTTATGTGAGGCGTGCCAATGCGGCCGGTTTGCCGGTACAGCAAATCTTCGCCGCTGCGTCCGACGTCAACGCACACAACCTTTTGCGTGCCGGCCTATCGGCGGCGGCTGACTGTGCCCGCGGCGTCAGAGAAAATGCAATCGTTGCGAAGTATCAAAATAAGGTACCGGAGATACCCCCCGATGCTGATGATCCACCGTTGAATACACCAGCTGTCCTCAGTCACGGCGTTGTCGTCAGTGAATCTCAATGTGAGAATTTGCTGAACGCGGTCCGGGTGCGAGTGGATGGAGCGGGCTATTGCGTGCGTTACTGGATGTCCACGGCAGGCGGCTCGAAGGACGAAGCAGTGATGTATATTCACGGGGATTTGGGCGACGCCAAAACGCCGGGCCAGCTCAATAAATATTCCGCCTTTATGACAGCCGGTCGCATGCAGCGGGAGGTTCAGCGCTGGTCGCGCCTTTATGGCGGGCCCTATATCGCGATTGGACGGCTCGGGGCATTTGGCTCTTCGGGTGATCACCGCAAACGACGCTCGCTGCTTGAAATCCGTGTCGTCATCGCCGCCCTCGATGAACTGAAGGTGCGGCACGGCTTGCGACGCTTTCATCTGGCCGGGCAGTCGGGTGGGGCACACACCGTCGCCGGCCTTGCGCAAATACGCAGCGATGTCGGCTGTGCGGTCATGGCAGCCGGCGTGATCTCGCTCAAAACGCGGGCGCGTGACCAAGGCAGGAAAATCGAGGCAGGAATCAAAGCTTTATACGACCCGCTGGATCACGTCGCCGCCATGCAGCCCCAGCCAGGCCGAAGGATGATCGTCCTGTCGGATCCTGACGACCAAATCGTCTCTTTCCGGTCGCAGCGGGAGTTTGCCGACCGCGTGCGGGCCAAAGGCCTTCCGATCCTTCACGTCAGCGCTGATGCAGGGACCGAGAGCTTCCACGGCCTACATAATGAATCGCAAAACATGGCCATCGACTGCGCGAAGGACATGGACGACGACGCGCTCACTGCCAAATACCAGAACAAGGCGGCGCCGCAGTCCGGTGGGCCCTCAGCTAGCCGCTGACTCGATCGCGAGGATCGTCGTGAGAGCGACGCCGATTCCACTATGCATTGCGCTGCCTTTGTTCCTTTCTTCGCTGGTTCACGGGCCGTTCCTCGGGCCGGCCGCGGCGCAAACGCAAACGAAATCGCAGTCGAAAGAAGCGCTGTACGTGAAATGCCGCAACGCGATCTTCCGGAAATACGGGCAGTCCGGCTTACAATACGGTATCGGCCCCGGCTACCGCGTGCTGCCATACACGGCCGGCAGCTGGATTGATCAGTGCGTCGCCAACGGCGGGCGGGTCCACTGAGGCAGCTGGCCTCTTCGGCCTCTCGCTGTCATGCTCAGAACAGGTCGCTTGCGCCGCCACACGCTGTGGTAGGTATTTTCATTGTAAAGAACAGTCGCGAAACAAGCCCGGTCGTTTTCTGCAACCGGCGGT
>JBJMTU010000210.1:0-5400 GCA_045811545.1 Xanthobacteraceae bacterium
ACTGGAAGATGCTCAAGGGCAAAGAGATCCTGGGCTTCCGGCCGGGCAGCACGCCGCTGCTCTTTCTCGAGGCGGCGCTGCGCCAGAACGGGCTCGACCCGCAAACCGACGTCAAGCTCATGAACAATGTCGGCATCCCGGCGCGCGTGGGCTCGTGGCTGGCGGGACAAAACCAATACGGCATCTTCATCGAGCCGGACGCCTCGCAACTCGAGCTCGACGGAAAGGGATATTTCATGGCCTCGGTCGGCGAGACCGTGGGCCTCGCCGACTACACCACCTTCATGGCGACCGACAAATACATGCGCGAGAACAAGGAGACGCTGCAGAACTGGACCAACGCCATCGCCAAAGGCATGACATGGACGGCGCAAGCGCCGATCGCCGAACTCGTGGGCGCCATCGGCCAATTCTTCCCGGCGGTGAAGCCCGACGTTCTCGCTCACGCCGCCGAACGCTACCGCCGGCTCAAGATCTGGAAGACCTCACCTAGGATCGAGCCAGCCGCGATGGAGAAATTCCAGGACATTCTCGTGCAAGGTCACGTGCTCGAGCCGGGCAAGCGCGTGAAGTTCGCCGACCTCGTCGTCACCGAGTTCTTCAACAAAGCGAAGTGATCCGTGGCGGCACCGGCATCTGCCGCTTCGCCCAAGGTCGAGCTGCGCAACGTCAACCTGCGTTATTTCGGTCTCGAGGGCGAGACCGAGGCACTCAAGGACGTCTCGATCTCGATTGCGCCCGGCGAATTCGTCGCGATCATCGGCCAGAGCGGCTGCGGCAAGAGCACGCTGTTGTCGCTGATCTCCGGCATCCTCATGCCGACCGACGGCACGGTGCTCGTGAACGGCAAGCCCGTGACCGGCCCGAGCCGCAAGGTCGGCTACATGCTGCAGCAGGACTATTTGTTCGAGTGGCGCACCATTCTCGAAAACGCGGTGCTGGGCGCCGAAATCCAGGGCGCGGACAGGGGGAAGGCGCGCGAACGGGCAACCGCGCTGCTCACCCGCTACGGGCTCGGTCAGTTCCTGCACCATCTGCCGCGGCAGCTCTCGGGCGGCATGCGCCAGCGAGTGGCGCTGGCGCGCACGCTGTGCACGGAACCCGACGTCGTGCTGCTCGACGAACCCTTCGCGGCACTCGATTCACAGACGCGGCTCGCGCTGTCCGACGAGGTTGCGGTGATCCTGCGGCGCGAGAAGAAGACCGCGATTCTCGTCACCCACGACATCGGGGAAGCGGTGAGCATGGCCGAGCGGGTGATCGTGCTCTCGCGCCGGCCCGGACAGGTGAAGTCCGACCATGCGATCCGCTTTGCGGCGGTGGATGGGGGACGCCCGACGCCTTTGGCCGCGCGCAACGCCCCCCAAGTTCAACGCCTATTTCAACACGCTGTGGCAGGAGCTCGAAGTCCATGTCGAAGGCTGACGCACTTAGGGTTGCCGCGCCGAGCCCGCAATATCTCGCCTGGCTCGCCCGCGAGCGGCGGGGCCATCTCGTCGTGCGCGTCACGCAGCTTGCCGTCCTCATCGTTTTCCTGGTGCTGTGGGAGGTGCTGCCGAAGGCGCTCATCGTCAATCCGGTGCTGACCAGTTATCCCTCCGCGCTGTGGCCGACTTTCGTCGAGCTGCTCAAATCGACCCCGCAGCAGGCGAGCATCCTCACCCACACCTGGGCGACGGTGCTGGCGACGGTGCTCGGATTCACCGGCGCGATGGTGCTCGGCACCGCGGTCGCTGCGGCGCTGTGGTGGTGGAACACACTTTATAGGGTGCTCGATCCCTATCTCGTCGTCGCCAACGCCATGCCGAAGACCGCGTTCGTGCCGATCTTCTACATTTGGCTCGGCGCCACGCTGTCGATCTACGGCATGTCGCTCGCGATCTCCGTCTTCATCACCATCCTGATGATCTATTCCGGCTTCCAGGGGATCGACCCGAACAAGATCAAGCTGGCGCAGACGTTCGGCGCGACGAAAGGGCAGATTCTGCGGAAAGTGGTGCTGCCCGGCAGCGTGCCGACGCTGCTTGCCGCGCTCAAGGTGAATGCGGGGCTGTCGCTCGTGGGCGTGGTCGTGGGCGAGTTCCAGTCGGCCAATCTGGGGCTCGGCTATCTCATCCAGTACGGCGCCCAGATTTTCAAGATGAACATCGTGATGACCGGGATCACCATCCTGGCCATCGTGTCGTCGCTAATGTATCTCGCGATTTCGTGGCTGGAGACCGCCATCATGCGGCGCCGCTAGATGCGTACATGCGCGAACATACAGAAAAAATATGAAGAAACCCCGCCGAATGGGGCCACCCGTCAGCGGGGTTAGTTCAATCCGCTGTCTTGGTCCCAGCGGTCGACTGCCGGACTTGATCGGTCCGACGATGTTGAAAGTAACGCAGGCACTCCATTGGTCATGTGACGACGATCACAAAAACGCGCTTTCCCGCCGAGCGACGTGCTAAGCTACTGACATCGACAAGTGAGCCGCTTTCCGGCAGCGGCTTTATGCCATTTGGTGACGACATGGAGATTCCAGTGCTCGGCATGCAGCGTCTCGCATTCGCCTTCGGCCTGCTCGCTGCGCTCTTCCTCGCGGCAAAGCCGTCAATGGCGCAGACATGGCCGCAACGGCCGGTCAAGTTCATCGTGACGCTGGGACCGGGCAGCGGCGTCGACATCGGCACGCGGCTCATCGCCGATCGATTGACCAAGCGCTGGAGCCAGCCGGTGATCGTCGAGAATCGTCCGGGCGGCGACGGTCTCGTCGCCATCGGCGCGTTCGTCAGCGCCAACGACGATCACGTGCTGCTTGCCGCACCTAGCGGATCGTTCACTGCGCATCCGTTCATCTACAAACAGCTGCCCTACAAGCCCGAGGATCTCGTGCCGATCGCGCGCGTCTCGAACACGATTGTCGTGATCGCCGTGCCGGCGGCGCTCGAGGTCAAATCGCTTGCGGACTTGGTGGCAATGGCGCGCGCGCAGCCGGGCAAGCTCAACTGGGCGGGCACCACCGGCAGCAACGAATTTCTGTTCGCCGCATTCCTCAAGAATGCAGGGCTTTCCATGTCGAAAGTGCCGTATCGCAATCTGGTCGAAGCGGCGAACGATCTGGCGACCGGGCGCATCGACGTCAACGTGACGGCGTTCGCGATCGCGCGGCCGCAGATCGAGGCCGGCAAGGTGAAGCTCTTGGCGGTGACCAATACCACACGCTCTGCGGTGCTGCCCGACGTGCCCACCACGACCGAGGCTGGCTATCCCGACCTTGCGCTCGACGGCCTGGTCGGCTTTTTCGGCCCGCCGACCGTGCCCGAGCGAATCCGCGATGGCATCGCCGCGGATGTGCGCGAGGCCATGGATGCGGCGGTTGAGGAGCGCTTGAACCTCACCGGGCAGATCCCCAATTTCGGCGGGCCTGCGGCGTTCGCCGCCGCGATCGAAGCGCAGCGTGCGCGGCTTGCCCGCGCCGCCAAGGACATCGGCATCGTGCCGACGCAGTGAATCGGCGGACCATTTACTGCTGTCGTCCCCGCGAGGGGCACCCCGCGACGCCCGCATCGCGGGACCCATAATCGCCGGTCCTTGGTTATGGATTCCGGCCCTCGCCGCTGTCGGCTCGGCCGGAGTGACGAAAAATGGTTGCTATCACTCGTCGAAGACGGCCACCGCGCGGATCGGCGAACCGGTGCCGCCGCGCCATTTGAGCGGCAGACCGATGAAACGGAAGTCGCCTTGGCCGATCAGCGCCTCGAGATTGCACAGGCTTTCCATATGCGTGATGTCGAGCTCGAGGCAGGCCTTGTGCACGAGCGAGTTCACCGCGCCCATTGGTCCCGGCCGCATGGAGTCGATGCCGAAATGCACTATCCCTTGGCGCGCCAGCCATTCGGTCGCCGCGACGTTGACGCCGGCGTTGTCGGTCGAATAGGCCGCGGTGGGAAAGGTGCGCGCATGATGTCCAGTGCACAGCAGCACCGTGCCGCGCTTGGGAATGGCCGCGCCTGATTTCTTCACCGCCTGCTCGAGATCCGATGGCGTAATCTCCGCCTTGGGCGGGATGTGGCGCAGATCGAGGCAAATTCCCTTCACGTAGCAGTACTCAAGCGGATATTCGTCGATCGGAATGCCGCTCATTCCGAAGTGACGCGGCGCATCGATGTGGGTGCCGCCGTGGTCCGGCATAGAGAAGAACATCACGCAATTGCCATGTACGTTTCCGGATTCGACGAAAGACTCTTCGTGGGTCTTCCAGATGCCGTGGATGATCGGCGGCTGTCCCGGATAGGTCGGGGTGCGGTGATAGAGCTCCCGGCTCAAGTCGATCATTCGCATGGCTTATTCCTCCGGCTGATTTTCACGATGCACAGTTGCTGCAACGCGCCCTTCCCCGCTCGACAGCGTCGATCCTAAGCGATTTTCCCCGCAGTGTGGCATTCCGATTACAGCCAGCGTCCCCGATTCAGGCTTTACTCGGCTGGACACGATTCGCGATCGGATCACGGGGGGCTGCAAATGGGGGCTCGGATCTCGCGCTCGCGTTGGCTCGCGTTTGCCAGTGTCGTGGCAGCGCTGACGATTACCGTTGCCGGCTCCGATCAGGCGCAAGCGCGCGCCAAGTCCAAGCGCGATCATGCCCGTCCGCGCGCGATCCACGGTCCCAATTACCATCCGCCCTATGCCGCGATCGTGGTCGACGACAAATCCGGCCTCGTGCTGCACGAGGCCAGCGCGGATGAGCCGCGCCATCCGGCGTCGCTGACCAAGATTATGACGCTCTACCTTCTTTTCGAGCAGCTTGAAGCCGGCAAGCTCAAGCTCGATACGCCGCTGCCGGTCACGCGGCGGGCGTCGCTGCAGAACCCGACCAAGCTCGGGCTCAAGGCCGACCAGACCATCAAGGTCGAGGACGCGATCCTGGGCCTCGTCACCAAGTCGGCGAACGACGCTGCGGTCGTCGTCGCCGAATCGATCGCCGGCAGTGAAGAAGAATTCGCCGCCCTCATGACGCTCAAGGCACGAGCGCTTGGCATGAGCGGCACCACCTATGTCAATGCCTCGGGGCTGCCGGCCGAGGCGCAGATCACGACCGCGCGGGATCAGGCGGTGCTGGGCCGCGCCATCCAACATCGCTTTCCGGTCTACTACCAATACTTCGCGACGCCGAGCTTCCGCTACAAGGGCGCCGAGATGCGCAACCACAACAACCTGCTCGGCAACGTGAAAGGCGTGGACGGCATCAAGACCGGCTACACCGAGGCCTCCGGATACAACCTCACGTCGTCGGTGCGCCGCAGCGAGAAGCACATCGTCGCGGTCGTCCTGGGCGGCACCTCGAACGGCGCGCGCGACGCCCGCATGCGGCAGTTGATCGAAGAGCACATCGCTCGCGCCTCGGCGGTGCGCACC
>JBJMTU010000211.1:0-3707 GCA_045811545.1 Xanthobacteraceae bacterium
AAGGCGACGTAGCTCACCTTGCTCGGGGCAACGCCGAGCGCCTTCGCGATCATGCCGAGGAGGATGTGGTCGGAGCCGCCGGCCGAGCCGCCGGCGACGGGAACCTTCGCGGGATCGGCTTTGAGCGCCGCCGCGAAGTCCTTCGCGCTGGTGAAGGGCGATTGTGCCGGAACCACCAATGCCAGAAATTCTCCGGTGAGGCGCGCGATCGGGGTCGCCTGCGCGAGCCGCACCGGGCTCTTGTTGGCGATGATCGCGCCGACCATCACCATCCCCGCCACCATGAGCGCGTTGCCCTGGCCCTTCCACTGGTTCAGGAATTGCGGAAGCCCGACCGCGCCCCCCGCGCCTGCCACGTTGGTGATCTGCACGCCCTTGACGGCGCCGGTGGCGCGCAGGACCTGCTCGATCGTGCGCGCGGTTTGATCCCAACCGCCGCCGGGTGCTGCAGGAACGAACAGCTTGAGAAGATCAATCGACTGCGCGTGAGCGGAATCGATGGCCGGGAGCGACAGCGGCAAGGCGGCACCGAGGAGCGCGGCGCTACGCACAAGATCGCGACGGTTGAGCATGGCGTTTCCTTTCCTAGGCATGATCGGCGCTCTCCGGCGCCTTGCCCCGCCGGTTGCAAAAGTAGGAGAGCCACTCGAAGCCGAGCGGTTAGGCGCCACCAAGCGTGCGCGCAGATGGCCCAGTATAGGTCCAAATCAGATGGCGCGGAATCGGTCCTTTGTTGCGTACGCCTGACTGGATCTCTTCGAACGCATGGGCCAAGGCGCCGACCGAGCGAGACAGCACAAACAGTCCGCGGCAGAGCGGCGGCGGGAAGCTGAGTTCCGCGAAAATGACGCCGGTGGCGCCGTCGATGTTCATCGGCACGGGCCGTCCCTTTTGCACCGCAAGTTCTGCCTCCACCGCCCGGCCGATCCCAGCAAAGCGTCCGCTCACCGCGCCGCCGGCAGCGGCATCATCGACCAGGGCGAGCAACCGCGGCGCACGCGGATCGCGAGGGTGAAAACGATGCCCGAAGCCGGGAATGTACCGGACACCCGCTTCGAGGAGCGTCTTCATTTCAGCCCTTACGGCTTGCGTCAATTGCGCCTCGCTGCTCGGACCGCCGCCTATGCGCGCGGCGATCGCATTATAAAGCGTGACGCATTGCTCGCCGGCTCCGCCATGCACGTCGCCGAGCATGTTGATCGCCGAGGCCATGGCATTGTTGATACCGACCCCGCAGGTGATCGCCATTCGGGCCGCTGCGATCGATGGCGCCTGCGGGCCGTGGTCCACCGCCGCCACCAGCGCGGCTTCGAGCAGCTTGGCGCAAGCCGGATGGGGAAGCTCGCCGCGCGTCATGAGATAAACCATCTCGGCAAAGCCGACGCGGCCGATCAACTCCTCGACCGCATAGCCGCGGTAGCGGATCATTCCCGGCTTCATCTCGATGATCGACGTCGACCACCAATTTTCTGGCGTGTCGCCAGGTGCAGATGTGCTGCTGCTCATATCGCACCTTCGCGCGCGAGCTCATCGATCTCGCGCTTGGAAAAGCCGAGTTCGCCGAGGAGATCGCCGGTATCGGCCCCGAGCGTGGGCGGCGGCGATGCGGGTTCCGGATCGCCGCTCGCCAGGCGGAAACCAGATCGCACGACGCGCACCGGACGATCGATGTTCGGCACGGATTCGAAGGTCTTGAGCAGTCCTCGCTCGAGAACCTGCGGATGCTCGAGTACGGCCGGCACGTCGAGGACTTCCCCGGCGGGGACGCCGTTCTTGTTGAGGAGCGCGGACCATTCGCGCCCCGATCGCGCCGCAAGCGCTCGTTCGAGCTCGGCCTTCAATTCGAAGCGGCGGCACTTGCGATCCTCCCGGCCGGAAAAGCGCGGATCGGCGATGAGCTCCTCGCGGCCGATCAACCGGCACAGCGTCTCGAACTGTTCCTGCTTGTTCGCGGCGATGTTCAACAGCCCGTCCCCGGTCTGGAACGTGCCTGAGGGGCTGGCGGTCATGTTTTCGTTCCCCATAGGCTGCGGCTTCACGCCGGCGACCAGCCAATTCGAGACCGCCCAGCCCATGGCTACGAGCGAGGCTTCCAGCATGGACACATCGATGAACTCGCCCTCCCCTGTGCGCCCGCGCCGAACCAGGGCCGCGGCAATGGCAAAAGCGGCGGTCATGCCTCCCATGGTATCGGCGACCGGGTAGCCGACCCGCAATGGCGCCGATTGCGCGTCTCCGGTGACGCTCATAACCCCGCACAGCCCCTGGATGATCTGGTCGTACGCGGGATTGAACTTGAGCGGTCCGTCCTGGCCGAAGCCGGAGATCGCGCAGTAGATGATGTCTTGCTTGATGGATTTGATCGCGGCGTAGCCGAGCCCCAGCCGTTCCATCACGCCGGGACGAAAATTTTCGACGACGACATCGGCCGTGGCGAGGAGCCGAGAAAATGCGTCACGGCCTTTGGCCGATTTCAAATTGAGCGTGATCGAACGTTTTCCTGCGTTTTGCGCCAGGAAGGACGCGCCCATCCCGCGTTGATTGAGTCCGGGATCGGCGCCGAGCTGGCGCGCCAGGTCGCCGGAGTCCGGCACCTCGACTTTGATGACCTCGGCACCGAGCTGCGCCAACTGATAGCAGCAGAACGGGCCGGCGAGCACGTTGGTCAGATCGAGCACCCGCGTACTCGCGAGAAGATCAGCCATCCTTCTTATTCCGTTTAACAGAACACTATTCTGTATATCAGAACGTTCTGTACAGCGCAATGCAGTTCTACTAACATAGACAGCATCGAATCGGACGACTGTGTTGTCATGAGCAACGACAAGGTCGAGGCGGTCGAACGAGCTCTCGCCGTACTCAATGCACTCCGTGCCGACCGGCCGACGATGACGCTCGGCGAGATCGCCGCGGCGACCGGCTTGTACAAGAGCACGATTCTGCGCCTTGCCGCCTCGCTCGAGCGGTTCGGTTATCTCGTTCGCGAGGACAATGGCGGTTTCCGGCTCGGACCGGCGCCGTGGCGGCTGGGATCGATCTATCGCGCCAGCTTCGATCTCGGCAGGGGGATCAGGCCCGAACTGCGCCGACTGGTCGAGGCAACCGGAGAGACGGCGTCGTTCTATATCCGGGAGGGTCGCTCCCGCGTGTGCCTGTTTCGGCACAATTCGCCGCAATCGGCGCGTCACCACCTCGACGAGGGGACGGAGTTGCCCCTGACTGCGGGTGCCAGCGCCCATGTGCTGATGGCCTACACGGATGGCAAAGGCTCCAAAGCAAGGGCGGTGCAGCAACGGGGCTATTGCGTGTCCCTCGGCGAGCGCGACTCGCAGGTCGCCGCCGTCGCAGTTCCTGTTTTCGATCTCGCCGGGCAGTTCAGGGGCGCGCTCGCCGTCTCCGGCCTGATCGGACGATTCCGCGAACAGGAGCGCCGGGCCGCACTCGCACAGTTGTCGGCATCGGCGGATCGGCTGCGGAGCACGCTTCCGGCGAGCGACTGACGTTTGCCGCTAGATCAACGGGAAGGCCAGAAGCGCCAGCGACGGTCGGCGATGATCGCGCGCGCGGCGTTGTGGCCGGGAGCTCCGGTGACGCCTCCCCCCGGGTGAGCGCCCGATCCGCAGTGGTAAAGTCCTTTGAGCGGCCCTCGATAATCGGCATAGCCGAGCACGGGGCGGGCCCAGAACAGTTGATCCAGCGTCAAGGCA
>JBJMTU010000212.1:0-16197 GCA_045811545.1 Xanthobacteraceae bacterium
GATCGCGAAGGTAGAGGACCATCTTTCGCACCATCCTGAGGACGGGCGCGGCTGGGAAGTCATCGCTCCGGTCTATTTGCGGCTCGGACGTCTCGATGACGCAGTCAAAGCGCGGCGCAATGCACTGCGGCTCAATGGCGCCACCGCCGAGCGCGAAGCGGCGCTGGGCGAGGCGCTGGTGTTCGCCGCCAACGGAGTAGTAACGGCGGAGGCGAAGGCCGCATTCGAACGGGCGATCGCGCTCGATGCAAGCCGCGTCGAGGCGAGGTACTTCCTCGGGCTTGCTGCCGAGCAGGATGGCGACTACAGGCAGGCCGCCGCGACTTGGCGCGCGCTGCTCGAAGCCGCGCCAGTCGACGCGCCTTGGATCGATGTGCTGCGAGGCGCGCTCGCACGCGTCGATCACGCCGGCGCGAGCGGCGGCGCAGGAGGTGGTCCGCGTATCGACCCGAGCGACGAGCAGGTCACGGCGTCCCGGCAGCTTGGCGCCGAGCAACGCAAGGCGATGATCGAAGGTATGGTCGAACGGCTCTCCGAGCGGCTGCATCGCGATGGGGCCGACGTCGACGGATGGCTGCGGCTCGTTCGCTCTTATCTCGTGCTCGGCCAACCGGAGAAGGCGCGTGCCGCCGTCATCGATGCGCGGCGTGCGCTCGCCGGCGATGCGGTCAAGCTGCGACGGCTTGATGACCTCCTCAGGGGACTTGGTCTTGAAGGCTAAGGGTCCGATGGCCGCACAATGACACGCAGGCAACGACGTTTCTCACTTATCGGCGCCGCGCTCGGCGTGCTCGCGCTCGCAGTGGCGCTTGTGCTCAGCGCGTTGAAGGATTCCATCGTGTTCTTCAATTCGCCGACCGAGGTTGTCGAGAAGCATGTGAAACCGGGAACGCGCATGCGCATCGGCGGCCTGGTGAAGGAGGGCAGCGTTTCTCGCGGCGAGGGACTTGCGGTCCGCTTCGAGGTGACTGATGGGAAGCGTACCGTCCCGGTCGCCTACCAGGGCTTGTTGCCTGACCTGTTCCGCGAAGGGCAAGGCGTGGTTGCCGAAGGCGCTCTCGATTCAGCCGGAACCTTTCGCGCCGACAGCGTACTCGCCAAGCATGACGAGACTTATATGCCGAAGGATGTTGCCGACGCATTGAAAAAGCAGGGTCATTGGAAAGACGATTACGAAAAGAAGCTCGGCGCCACTCCGGGGGGCAGGACGCAATGATGCATTCCACGCGTTCGCGCGCGGGATGATCGAAGGGCAGATGATGATCGCCGAATTCGGCCACTACGCCCTCGTGCTCGCGCTGGCCCTGGCGCTCGTCCAGGCGAGCGTCCCGATGATTGGGGCGCGCAAGGACGATCCCGCGCTGATGGCCGTCGCGGGGCCGACCGCGGTGGGGCAATTCTGTTTCGTGGCGATCGCGTTTGCCGCGCTGATGACCTGCTACGTGCGGTCGGATTTTTCCGTCGTCAACGTGTTCGAGAACTCCCATTCGGCCAAGCCGCTCGTGTACAAGCTCAGCGGTCTGTGGGGCAACCACGAAGGCTCGATGCTGTTATGGGTGCTCATTCTCAGCGTGTTCGGTGCGCTGGTCGCACTGTTCGGCGCTAATCTGCCGGCGCGGTTGAAGGCCAACGTGCTCGCAGTGCAGTCCTCCATCGCGGTTGCATTCATTCTCTTCATTCTGGTCACGTCGAATCCGTTCCTACGCATTGTCAACGCGCCATTGGAGGGCCGCGACCTCAACCCCATCCTGCAGGATCCGGGCCTCGCCATCCATCCGCCGCTGCTGTATCTCGGCTATGTCGGTCTCTCCATCTCGTTCTCTTTCGCGATCGCCGCGCTAATCGACGGCAGGATCGATGCCGCCTGGGCGCGCTGGGTACGGCCGTGGACGCTCCTCGCCTGGATGTTCCTGACGCTCGGCATCGCCATGGGCTCCTATTGGGCCTACTACACGCTCGGATGGGGCGGCTGGTGGTTCTGGGATCCGGTGGAGAATGCGTCGTTCATGCCATGGCTCGCCGCCACCGCGCTTCTTCACTCTGCGCTGGTGATGGAGAAACGCGATGCACTCAAGGTATGGACCATCCTGCTCGCGATCTTGGCCTTCTCGCTGTCGCTGATCGGCACCTTTCTCGTGCGCTCGGGCGTGCTCACGTCAGTGCACGCCTTTGCCACCGATCCGACGCGCGGCGTCTTTATCCTGGTGATCCTGGTGCTGTTCATCGGCGGAAGCCTTGCGCTGTTCGCGCTGCGCGCGCCCTTGCTTAAACAGGGCGGTCTGTTCGCGCCGCTTTCGCGCGAAGGCGCGCTGGTGCTCAATAACCTTTTCCTGGTGAGCGCCTGTGCGACCGTCTTCATCGGTACACTCTATCCACTCGCGCTGGAGGCGCTCACGGGGGAAAAAATTTCGGTTGGCGCGCCGTTCTTCAACGCTACCTTCGCCCCGCTGTTCATTCCGCTCCTCATCGCCGTGCCGTTTGGTCCGCTGCTAGCGTGGAAGCGCGGCGACCTGCTTGGCGTTGCCCAGCGTCTTGTCGGCGCCGCCGGAATTGCGGTGATCACGATGGCGGTGGTCTTCGCCATGGAAGGCGGGGGACCGATCCTGGTGCCGTTTGCCATCGGCCTTGCCTTTTACGTCATGGCAGGCGCGTTGACCGACATCGTGGAACGCACCGGCCTGCTCAAGGTGCCGTTCGCGACCGCATTCGCACGCGCGAGGGGGCTGCCGCGCTCGGCCTGGGGCGCCGCCTTTGCACATTTCGGGCTCGGCATCACGCTGCTCGGCGTCATCGGCGAGACGCAGTGGAGCCTGGAGCGCATCGCGGAGCTCAAGCCCGGCCAAACCATCTCGGTCCGGCGCTATGAGCTTCAATTCGACGGCGTGACGACGCGCCAGGGGCCGAACTACCGCGACCTCGCCGCCCATTTCACCGTGCGGCGCCACGGCGATTTCATCGGGGTGATGGAGCCGTCCAAGCGCAGCTTTCCTTCGCGCGGTACCGCCACAAGCCAAACCGCGCTCATGACGCGAGGCGTTTCCCAACTCTACCTGTCGCTCGGAGATCCAAACGCGGACGGTTCGCTGGCGGTGCGGCTCTACTACAAGCCGTTGGTGCTGCTCATCTGGTTCGGTGCGGTGGTCATGGTGGTCGGCGGTGCGCTGTCGCTCTCGGACCGGCGACTGCGGGTAGGCGCGCCGAGGGGGGCGCGAAGCAAGGCCGCACTTTCGCCGGCGGAGTAGATGCAGATGAAGTTGCTTTGTCTTGTCATGACGCTGCTGACGTTGGTCGCTGTGCCGTCCGCGATGGCAGTCGAGCCGGACGAAGTGCTTTCTGATCCTGCATTGGAAGCGCGAGCCCGGGCGCTGTCGAAAGAGTTGCGCTGCATGGTGTGTCAGAACCAATCGATCGACGATTCGGAGGCGCCGCTTGCGCGCGACTTGCGCATGCTTGTGCGTGAACGCTTGCAGGCAGGCGAAAGCGACCGGCAGGTGATCGATTTTTTGGTTGCCCGCTACGGCGAGTTCGTGCTGCTGAGGCCACGTTTTTCATGGCACACCGCACTCTTGTGGCTTGGCCCGGCGGCGCTGCTCGTCATCGGAGCCTGCGGTATCATCGTGCTCGCGCGCCGCTACCGAGCCAATTTCGATCGCGCAAGCACTGAGCAAGAGAGACTCACGGCAGCTGAAGCAGCCCGGCTGTCGGAAATTTTGCGCAGCGGGGAGCGATGAGCCGCTGCCATTTCATTCATAAGTCATTGACGGCCCGATACTTTTTCCGCCCGCCCGACCTTACCAAACTTTAATTCCCCCGACAGCGCCCGGTAAGGAAGCGCTGCCCATCTTGTTGTTGCAAATCAGGGTGCCGTTCGGCGCCCGCCGCATCAAAGATGGAGTGACCGTTATGACTGCGAGCGTTTCCGCTCCGAAATCGCGCTTCCTCTCCGCGCGTCGTCTCGTTCTGCTCGCCGGCGTGGCCGGCCTCAGCGTGACCGTCCTGCTGGGCGGTGCGGGAGTTCTCCCGCAGTCGACCAACTCGGCGCTGACAGCAATCGCCTACGCTCAGGGCGTCCAGCGTCCGATGGGATTCGCGGACATCGTGGAGAAGGTGAAGCCCGCGGTCATTTCGGTTCGCGTCAAGATGGCAGGCGGCCCCAAGCTAATGGGCCTCGAGGGCGATCTGCCGTTCCCGCCGAACTCGCAGATCGAGCGTTTCTTCCGTCGCTTCGGCTTGCCGGAAGGAACTCCCGAGGAGCGGCGCGCGCCGCGTGAGCGGCTCGTGACTGGCCAGGGCTCCGGCTTCTTCATTACCGCCGACGGCTATGCCGTGACCAACAACCACGTGGTCGACAAGGCCGATACGGTCGAGGTAACGGCCGATGACGGCAAGACCTACACGGCCAAGGTGATCGGCACCGATCCGCGCACCGATATCGCGCTGATCAAGGTGGAAGGCCGCAGCGACTTCGCCCACGTGCAGCTCGCCGACAAGGCCCCGCGCGTCGGCGACTGGGTGCTGGCGGTCGGCAATCCGTTCGGCCTCGGCGGCACGGTCACGGCCGGCATTGTCTCGGCCCGTGGCCGCGATATCGGCGCCGGACCGTATGACGATTTCATTCAGATCGATGCGCCGGTCAATAAGGGCAATTCCGGTGGCCCGACCTTCGACGTCGATGGCAACGTGATCGGCGTCAACACCGCGATCTTCTCCCCGTCCGGCGGGTCGGTGGGCATCGCCTTTGCGATCCCTGCTCCGACGGTGAAATCGGTCGTCGCCCAGCTCAAGGACAACGGCAAGGTCACCCGCGGCTGGATCGGCGTGCAGATCCAGCCCGTCACCGCCGAGATCGCCGACAATCTCGGTCTCAAGGCGCCGCAGGGCGCGCTCGTCTCCGAACCGCAGGCGAATGGTCCCGCTGCCAAGGCCGGCATCATGGCCGGCGATGTCGTCACCGCGGTCAATGGCAACCCTGTGAAGGACGCCAGAGATCTCGCCAAGCAGATCAGCAGCATTGCCCCGGGCTCGACCGCGAAACTGACGGTCTGGCGCAAAGGCGAGGAGAAGACCTTCTCGATTGCGCTTGGCGAGCTGCCCAGTCAGCGAGAGGCGCGGGCGGCGATGCCCGACTCCTCCGCCCCCGAGGGTACCGACGTGCCGCGGCTCGGCCTCACGGTCGTACCGGCCGGACAAGTCGCCGGTAGCGGTTCGGAAGGCGTGGTGGTCACCGACGTCGATCCCAACGGGATTGCCTCCGACCAGGGCGTCAAGACCGGCGACGTCATCCTCGAAGTCGGCGGCAAAAAGGTTGCCAATCCGTCCGATGTGCGCAGCGCCCTCAAAGACGCGCAGAAGGACGGCAAGCGCACGGTCCTCATGCGGGTGAAGTCGGGCGAAGGGACGAGATTCGTCGCAGTGCCGCTCAGCAAGGCCTGACCGAGAATGGGGCGCGCCGCCGGCATCCGTCGCCCCCGCCGGCGGTTCGAACCAGGGGGACGGGCCAAACGCCTGTCCCCATTCCTTCTGACTTCGCGCCGGCATCCGTCGCCCCCGCCGGCACGGAGTTGGTTGAGGGGTGGCGGGTAACCGCCGCCCCTCGCACCTTGGGCCGGGCGTGTTCCCGGTTTCTACGCTAGAATAGCTTGAAACAGTGCCGCTATGATTAATTCAGTCCAGTACGTTCCGTCCGCAAGGGACGTCGCTTATCCGAGAGACGGTGGATTCGTCATGCGTCTCCTCATCATCGAAGACGACCGCGATGCCGCCGATTACCTGGTGAAGGCATTCCGCGAGGTCGGGCACGTCGCCGACTTGGCAGTCGACGGCGAAGAGGGCCTCGCCCACGCGCTCGACGGCCAGTATGACGTGCTCATTGTCGATCGCATGTTGCCCAAGCTCGATGGTTTGGCGGTCATCGGCACCCTGCGCAGCAAAGGCATCGAGACGCCTGCGCTCATTCTTTCGGCGCTCGGCCAGGTCGATGATCGGGTCAAGGGATTGCGGGCAGGCGGCGACGACTATCTGCCGAAACCCTATTCGTTCTCGGAATTGCTGGCTCGCACCGAGGCGCTGGCGCGTCGGCGCGGCAGCCGTGAGGAAACCGTGTACCGCGTCGGCGATCTGGAGCTCGACCGGCTGTCGCACCAGGTAACGCGCGCGGGCGGCGAAATCGTGCTGCAGCCGCGCGAGTTTCGGCTGCTCGAATATCTCATGAAGCACGCCGGGCAAGTCGTCACCCGCACGATGCTGCTCGAGAACGTGTGGGATTACCATTTCGATCCCCAAACCAACGTCATCGACGTACACATCTCGCGGCTGCGCTCGAAGATTGATAAGGGTTTTTCTCAGGCTCTGCTGCATACGGTTCGCGGTGCGGGGTACATGATCCGCGACAGTAAATGACGCCGTCATTCCCTGCGTCGCGCGGGGGTGACGGCGGGGGTGACGGATGACGGCGCTTGGCAAGCTCCTGCGCACGACGGCGTTCAAGCTGACGCTGGTCTACCTCACGGTATTCGCGCTGTTTGCCGTTTTCCTGCTCGCCTATTTCGCTTGGAACACGCGCCGGCTGATCACCGAGCAAATCACGCAAACGGTCGATGCCGAGATCACCGGCTTGGCCGAACAATACCGCCAGGGTGGTATTCGCCGGCTCGTTTTTGTGGTCGATGCGCGATCGCGGCGGCCGGGCTCGAGCCTCTATCTCGTGACCACGCGCGCGGGGGAGGGACTGGCGGGCAATGTCGGATCGCTGGCGACCGGCATTCTGGAAACGTCCGGCTGGACGGAAACCGCCTACCGGCGTCTGGATGATCCCGACGGCGTGGAGCATCACGCCTTGGTCCGCGTCTTTCAATTGCCCGCCGGGTTTCGCCTCCTGGTCGGGCGCGATCTCGAAGAGCGGGAACGCTTGTATGACATCGTGCTCGCTGCCGGCCGCTGGTCGTTAGCGATCGTCATCGTGCTCGGCGTCGCCGGTGGCTTCTTCGTGACGCGACGGGTCCTCAAGCGCGTGGACGCGATGACGGAGACGACGCGCAAGATCATGGACGGCGATCTCGCCGGCCGGCTGCCGATCGCGGGCACGGGTGACGAGCTCGATCGGCTCGCGACGAACCTCAACGCAATGCTTGAGCGCATCGAGGCGCTTATGCACGGCCTCAAGGAGGTGTCCGATAACATCGCCCACGATCTCAAGACGCCGCTGACCAGATTGCGCAACCGCTGTGAAGAGGCATTGCGTCTGGCCGAGGATGAATCCCAGTATCGGGCGGCGCTCGAGAGCACAATCGAGGAGTCGGAGGCTCTCATCCGCACCTTCAATGCGCTACTCATGATTGCCCGTGCAGAATCGGGGCAGGCACGCGACGGCATGACCGAGATCGATGCGGCCGAGATCGCGCGGGGAGTGGGCGAGCTCTACGAGCCGCTCGCCGATGAAAAGGGTATCCATCTCAAGGTCGAAGCGCCCGTGGCGGTTCCGGTTCACGGCAACCGGGAGCTGATCAGCCAGGCGCTTGCCAATCTGGTGGATAACGCGATCAAATATGGAGCCGAAATGAACGGCGCCGACGCCGAGATCGTGGTGACCGCAAGGGGAGAGGGTGATCGCATTCTGCTTGCGGTCGCTGACAGCGGCAGCGGCATTCCCGCGGCCGACCGCGGCCGCGCGGTCGAACGCTTCGTGCGGCTCGAACAGAGCCGCTCCCAGCCGGGCTCGGGCCTGGGTCTCAGCCTCGCCTCGGCGGTGGCCCGCCTGCATGGCGGTGACCTCAAGCTCGAGGACAACCGTCCCGGGCTCCGGACCGTCATTTCGCTCCCGCGCGCGGGATCGGTCCCGCCGGCAGCGTAAGGCGTTATCGATCGCCGCATCGCTTGTTACCTTGAACGTGCCGGGTTGAACTTGCCAACCGCCGTCGGGGTTGGACTTGCGGCGCCATTCACGCCTTGATGCCTTCGTTCCGTCAGACGGGAACGCCGGGAACAAATGTAGTGAGCCGATCGGACGACACCGACATAACGCCGCTGGACGAGCTACGCGAGGATTCGCTGGTGCGGCGGCTCGCGGCGGCGCCATCCCTGCATGGAACGGATGGGGCGCACTCACGCGTCACAGACTGGCTCGCCCAGATCGCTGATATGCCGGCTGGCAAGGCACTGGGCCGGCTGCGCGAGGCGACTCCCACGCTCGACGCGCTGCTAACGGGTCTGGCGGGTGGCTCGGACTATCTATGGGATCTCGTGCGCGCCTCGCCGCAGCGCTTGCTTGCGCTGCTCGAGGCCGAACCGCAACGGCGTCTCACCGATGTTATCGCCGCCGCAAAATGTGCGATTGCGGCGACGGGCGATGAGGCCGAGGTGATGCGCGTACTTCGGCGCATGAAGGCGGAAGCGGCGCTGTTGATTGCGCTCGCGGACATCGGGGGCGTGTGGCCGATCACGCAGGTGATCGAGCGGCAGACCTTGCTTGCCGATGCAGCCGTCGGTGCCGCGGTCGATTACCTGGTCCTCGAGGCGCAACGCCGCGGCAGGCTGAAGCTGGTCGAGCCCTCCCGTCCTGCTCAAGGCTCAGGCTACATCGTGCTCGCCATGGGCAAGATGGGATCAGGCGAGCTCAATTATTCGAGCGATATCGATCTGATCGTCTTATACGACCCTGCGGCTCTCGTCTCAGGAACAGAACCCGCGGCCTTTTACGTCCGATTGACGCGCGCGCTGGTGAAACTCCTGCAGGAACGGACGTCCGACGGGTACGTGCTCCGCATCGATCTGCGGCTGCGTCCCGATCCGGCCTCGACCCAGATCGCGATCTCCACCGCTGCGGCGCTCGATTATTATGAGAGCCGTGGACAGAACTGGGAACGCGCCGCGCTGATCAAAGCGCGGCCATGTGCCGGCGATCTCACCGCCGGGGAGGCGCTGCTCGTAGCGCTTTCGCCCTTCATCTGGCGCAAGTATCTCGACTTCGCGGCGGTCGCCGACGTACACGCGATGAAGCGGCAGATCCACGCCTATCGCGGCCATGATGAAATTGCGGTCGAGGGGCACAACATCAAGCTCGGCCGCGGTGGTATCCGCGAAATCGAATTCTTCGTGCAGACTCAGCAACTCATCGCCGGCGGCCGGCATCCGGAACTGCGTACAAAAGCGACCCTGGAAACACTCGACGCGCTGACCGGCGGCGGCTGGATCGACCAGCAGGTGCGCGATGAGCTCGGCACTGCTTACCGCTTTCTGCGCGTGATCGAAAATCGGTTGCAAATGGTGGCCGACGAGCAGACCCACTCCCTGCCGGCCGATCGGGACGGGCTCGAGCGGGTTGCCCGGTTTGCCGGCTTCTCCGACCGGGACGGTTTTGCCCAGGCCTTGCTCGTTCATCTGCGCAACGTGCAGCGCCACTATGCGACGCTGTTCGAGAATGCGCCGGTCATCGAGGCCGGTCGCCGGAGATTGCTCTTTCCATCCGACGCCGACGATCGCGAAACGCTCGATCGCCTCGCCGCCATGAGCTTTCGCCGGCCGCTCGAGGTTTCCGCGCTGGTGCGGCGTTGGAACGCGGGAGCCTACGGCTCGCTCAAGAGCGTGTTTGCGCGCGGGCAGCTCGCGGAAATCGTGCCGATACTGCTCGAACATTTTGCCCGGTCGGCGGATCCGGACGCAGCGGTCATTACCTTCGATCGCCTCTTGGCTGGGCTGCACGGCAGCGGACGGCTGTTTTCGCTGCTGCGGCAGAATCCCGATCTGATCGCGCTGATCGCACTGGTGCTCGGCACCGCGCCGCGGCTTGCCGACAGTCTGGCGCAGTTTCCGGAAGTCATGGACGCGGTGATCGACCCGAGCTTCTTCGGCGCGCTGCCCCAAAACAGCGAAATCGCGGCCGCCCTCGCTCGCTCGCTGCACCAAGCCGAGTCCTACGAGGACTTCTTGGACCGCACCCGGATTTTCGCGCAAGAGCAGATGTTCCTCATTGGCACGCGCATTCTGTCCGGGACCTTGTCGGCTGAGCAGGCAGGGGAAGCCTACGCCCGCCTGGCCGATACGCTCATCCGCTCGCTTCACCGCGCGATCGAGGACCAATTCACGCGCCTGCACGGCCGTATTGCCGGCCAGCAGACGGCGATCTTGGCGCTGGGCAAGCTCGGCGGACGCGAGATGACGGCGAGCTCGGATCTCGATCTCATCGTTATCTATGACTTCGACTCGGAACGTCCGGAATCGGACGGCCCGCGTCGGCTCTACGGCGCGCAATATTTCTCACGGCTGACCCAACGGCTGATCAGCGCGCTTACCGCACAGACCAATCATGGCTTGCTCTACCAGGTCGATATGCGGCTGCGGCCCTCGGGCCGCTCCGGCCCGGTTGCGACGCAGATCGACGGCTTTGCGGCTTATCAGGAGAACGAAGCTTGGACTTGGGAGCATTTGGCGCTCACCCGCGCGCGGGTCGTTTCGGCCCTCCCGCAATTTGCGGCGCGGGTCGAAGATGTCATCCGCTCCGTGCTACGCCGCGCGCGCGATGCGGATGTGGTCGCCGGCGATGTCGTAGAAATGCGCAAGGCGATCGCAGAGGAGAAAGGGGACAGCGACCGCTGGGACCTCAAATATGCCGCCGGAGGCCTGATCGACATCGAGTTCGCGGCGCAGTATTTGCAGCTCATTCATGCGGCGGACACGCCCGATATTCTTGACACATCGACCACGCAAGTGCTCGACAAGGCTTGGCGCTTAGAGCTGGTCGAGCCCGGCGATGCCGAGGTGCTGCGTCGAGCGGTGCGGCTTTATCATGATGTCACGCAGATTCTGCGCCTGTGCTTGTCGGGACCATTCGACCCCAAGACGGCATCGCCGGGACTAGTGGGGCTGTTGGCGCGCGCCGCGGACGTACCCGATTTTGCCACGCTCGACGCGTTCATCGCTGAGACGCAGGCCAAGGTGCGTGCAAGCTTCAATCGGATCCTGGGCGCGTCAGCTTGAGCCACGCGCATCGATCGGTCACCGGCGAACGTGATGACGAGAGGAGAGAACGAGGAGCAAGGCGCTCCGCGCACGCGCTTAACGACCGGTTCGTGATTCTGCGCACTAAGCCGCAGCCTCCGCCAGCTCCTCTTTCTGCACGGCTGCGCGATTGATCGGCAACCGCAAAAGCACCATCGTACCTCGCCCCGGTGTCGAGTGGATTCGCATGCTGCCGTGATGCAGCTCGGTGAGCGACTTCGCGATCGCCAGCCCCAGACCCGAGCCCTGATGGCTCTTGGTTAGCTGACTCTCGACCTGCTCGAACGGCCGCCCCAGCCGCGCGAGTGCTTCCTCCGGAATGCCGATGCCGGTATCGGCGATGGAGATGCTGACCCAGCCGCCCGCCGTTTTGCGCGCGCGAACGGTGACGCGACCGCCTTCCGGTGTGAATTTCACCGCGTTGGACAACAGATTCAACATGATCTGCTTGAGCAGACGATGGTCCGCGCTCAAGCGGATGCCGCGGCCGATCCGGGCCGTGAGCTTGAGGCGTTTGTCGTTTGCACGTCCGGATACCACCCGCATGGCGTCGTTGAGGAAGGGCTCGAGCTCGATCGGCTCGGCATCGAGCCTGATGCGCCCGGCCTCGATCTTGGACATGTCGAGGATGTCGTTGATGACGTCGAGCAGGTATTGGCCGCTCTGATGGATATCGCTGCAGTATTCGCGATACTTATCCGAGCCCAAGGGACCGAACATGCCGGACTCCATGATCTCGGAGAACCCGATGATGGCGTTGAGCGGGGTCCGCAGTTCGTGACTCATGTTGGCGAGGAACTTGGATTTGGCTTGGCTCGCTTCCTCGGCGCGGGTCTTCTCCTCGGCATATTTCTCGGCGAGATCGGCGACCTCCTCGGCTTGCCGCTCCAGCTTCTGTTGCGAGTGGCGCAAGTCGGCAACCGTTGCCATCAGGCGCTTCTCGCTTTCCATCAGTTTCTCTTCATGCCGCTTGATGTTCGTGATGTCGGTGCCGACCGAGACGTAGCCGCCATCTTTGGTGCGCCGCTCGCTGATGTGCAGCCAGCGCCCGTCGTCGAGCTGAGCCTCGAAGGTACGGGCGCCCGGGCTCTGACCCTCGCTGGTGACTTTGGAGCGCACGACCGGTTTGCGCCCGGCCGCTACCACCGACTCGTATGAGGCGCCGGCTTTGATCGCATCGTCCGGCAGGTTGTGAAGCTCCTGGAAATTCGAGTTGCACAAGACGAGGCGGTTCTGCGCGTCCCAGACCACGAATGCCTCGGGAATCGTCTCGATGGCGTCGCGCAAGCGCAAGTCCGCCTCCACGGTGCGCTCCACCAATGTCTTCTGTTCAGTGATGTCGACGGCGATGCCGATCAGATGCGGCCCGCCGTCGCCCGACTGCTGGACCAGCTCGCAGCGGGCGCGCAGCCACACCCAGTTGCCGTTGGCATGGCGCATACGGAAGGCGTGATCGACCAGGGTCGCGCTGGCGTCGGCGAGTTGGGCGGCGAGGCCATAGAGATCGATATCTTCCGGGTGGACCAGGGCGTTGACCTCGCCGAAGCTCAACAGTGTGTCGCGTGGCTTGAGGCCTAAGATCGCAAACATGGAATGCGACCAGAACACGCGGCCGCGTGCGAGATCCCAATCCCACAGCCCGCAGCGGCCGCGGTTAAGCGCCGTATCGATGCGCGAGCGGACCGTCTCGTAGATCTGATCGGCCTCCCGCGCGCGGGTCGCTTGCCAGTGAAAGGCGAAGCCGAGAATGAGCACCACGAAGCCGGTGGTGGCGGAAAGCGTGACCGTCAGCGCTGTGTCGGAAGCCCACGCCGCCAGCGCGTCGGCGCGCCCATGCACGATTGCAAGCTCGCCCTCCGACCAAAGACTGCGCACCGTTCCATAGGCCAGGCTGCCGTCAGCGAGCGGAATTTCCAGCACCCCCGCGGCAGCGCCGAACGTGGTCAGCGGCTGCGTGGGGCCGAGTACGTCGATCAGCCGCCGTCCGACCATCCCGACCTCGAGCGGCGCGCTCGCGCTAGTCGTGCCATCGGCATTGCTGACAAGCTCGTGGCGGATGCCGGCTACGATCACGCCCTCGGAATTGGCGACGAGGACTTGGCGGCCCGGCGCGCGCCCCCACGACGGCATCGTGCGCTCGAGTTCGCTCTGCAGCCGGCGATCGGGCTTGTCACCCTTCGGCCGTTCCAGCCGTTGCAGGCGCTCGACCAGAAAATCGGCGCTGCCTTCGATCTGCTTGACGATGTCGCTGATCGCTTGCCGACGATGATCCAGCACCTGCACGATCGCACCGACGCAAATCGTCAGCAGAAATGCGATGATCAGCGCCGGAACGGCGCGTCGCAAGGCCGGCTCGGCCGTGAGCAGCCGCCGATAGGCCGGCTTGGCGATCGACTGAGCTAGTCCCTTGATCGAATCAGAACTGACGGACGCGCTCGCGACTTCGGCGCGCGCCATGCCTCGCCTCCGTTCGGGTCCCCAACATCTTCATCGGAAGGATGTGCCGCATCTCTCCGAATCACTTTCGATTGGAATCGAAAGATGGCAATTTGTCGAGGGGGAAATTAACGAATTTGCAAGATTGATGAATCCGAGCTTTGTCCCTGATTCAAAAGACCTTTCGCCTCAGGGGCCGACGAACTGCCGTTCATGTTTCGTGCCGAGCCGACCAGCTGAAGGCGCGGACGGGCCGCAGAGCGTGGCGTGCGTCAGCCCTTGGCAAGCGCGCGTCGCACGATGTCGTCGACGTCTGGCGAAAGCGAAGGCGCAGTTGCCACGCGCCGCAAGGCCACTTCCGCGCGCTCGCGTCGTACTGGCTCGAGCATGCGCCAGTTCTTCAAGCCCGACACCAAGCGTGCCGCAAGCTGCGGATTCTTGGGGTCGAGCCTCAGCACCGTGTCCACGATGAACTGGTAGCCGGCGCCGTCAGCGCGGTTGAATTCCTTCTGGTTCGCCAGCGCAAAGGCATGGATCAACGCACGCACGCGATTGGGATTGGCGAACGAGAACGCACGGTGGCTGGTGAGCGCTTTGACGCGATCCAGCGTGGCCGGTTCCGGAATCGTCGCCTGCAACGTGAGCCATTTGTCGACAATCAGCGGATCGTCGGCGTAGCGGGCGTAGAAATCGTCGAGCGCGGCCGCGCGCTCGGGCACATCACAGAGCGCCAGCGCCGAAAGCGCCGCCATCCGGTCGGTCATATTGTCGGCGGCCTGGTACTGGCGGATCGCGAGCGAAATGGTCTCGGCTCGGCGCGTTGCCACCAGAAGATCGAGGCACGTATTGCGTAGCATACGGCGGCCGGCGCTCGCCGCATCCGGCCGATACGGCCCGCGTTCGGCGAGCCGGCGATAATGATCAAACAGCGGTCCCGCGAGATATTCGCCGACCGCCGCGCGCAATGCGGCGCGGGCCGCGAACACAGCATCGGGATCGACGTCGTGACCGATCTCGCGTGCGATCTCCGCCTCGCCGGGAAGCGTCAGCGCAAGCGCGACAAAGGCAGGCTCGAGCGCACCGTCAGCAAGCGTCGCGCTGAGCGCGTCTAGTAAGCCCGGGTCGTGGGGCGCCGGGCGGCTCGCGCGCGAGGCTGCGGTATTGCCGACGAGCAGCCGCGCCGCGAGCGTCTGCAGTGCCTGCCATCGATTGAACGGATCGGCATCGTGCGCGGCGAGAAACCGCAGATCGTCGGCGGAAAGATTGGCGGAAAGCTTGATGGGCGCGGAAAATCCACGATTGAGTGAAGCCACTGGTCGCTCGGCGACGTCCGCGAACCCCAACGTCTCGACAGACTTGGTCAAGGTGAGCACACCACGCTCCAGCACTCGTCCGTCGTCGAGCTTGAGCGGCAGGTCGCGCCCCTCGCGTCCGACGAGACCGACGGCAAGCGGGATGACCATCGGCTGCTTGCTCGACTGACCAGGCGTCGGGGGGATGCTCTGCGCGAGCTCGAGCCGATAGCTTTTCGCTTCCGCATCGTAGCTGCCGGTCGCGACGACCTCGGGGGTGCCCGCCTGCGAGTACCAGAGCATGAATTGCGTGAGGTCCGTGTTTGATACGTCGGCGAAGCATTGCACGAACTGCTCGACGGTTGCAGCCTGGCCGTCGTGACGGCCGAAATAGAGGTCCATGCCCTTGCGGAAATTCTCCGCCCCGAGCAAGACCTTCAGCATGCGCACGACCTCGGCGCCTTTCTCGTAGACGGTCGCCGTATAGAAATTGTTGATCTCGTGGTAGAGCGCAGGCCGCACGGGATGCGCGAGCGGACCTGCGTCCTCGACGAATTGGTGGGTACGCAGCCCGCGTACATCGCCGATGCGCTCGACCGCGCGCGAGCGCTGATCGGCGGAAAATTCCTGATCCCGAAAGACCGTCAGCCCTTCTTTGAGGCAGAGCTGGAACCAGTCGCGGCAGGTGATGCGGTTACCGGTCCAGTTGTGAAAGTACTCATGGGCGACGACCGCTTCGATTCGTTCGAAATCGGTGTCGGTCGCGGTCTCCGGCGACGCCAATATGTATTTGTCGTTGAAGATGTTGAGGCCTTTGTTCTCCATCGCGCCCATGTTGAAGTCCGACACGGCGACGATCATGAAGATGTCGAGGTCGTATTCGCGCCCGAACGTGGTCTCGTCCCAGCGCATGGCGCGCTTGAGCGCGTCCATGGCGTAGAGGCAGCGCCGCTCCTTGCCCTGCTCGACATAGATGCGCAGCGTCACCTCGCGCCCGGACATGGTGCGGAAGCGATCCTCGACGCAAGCGAGATTGCCCCCGACCAGCGCGAAGAGGTAGGACGGCTTCGGAAATGGGTCGTGCCACACCGCGAAATGCCGCGTCGTGCCCGGGACGTCGCCTGATCTAACGAGATTGCCATTGGCGAGCAGTACCGGTGCCTCAGTTTTGTCGGCCTCGATCCGAGTGGTGTAGATCGCCATGATATCGGGACGATCCAGGAAATAAGTAATCCGGCGAAAGCCCTCGGCCTCGCATTGCGTGCAGTAGATCGCGCCCGAGCGGTAGAGGCCCGAGAGCTGCGTATTGGCCGACGGATCGACAACGGTCTCGATCTCCAGGCGGAACCGGCGCTGCGGCGGCTGCGCAATGGTGAGCCGGTCCGGCGCCGCGACGAATTGTTCCGTAGGCAGTGCGGCGCCGTCGAGCTTCAGCGCGCGCAGGTTGAGCGCGTCCCCATCGAGCACGAGCGGCGCC
>JBJMTU010000213.1:0-9524 GCA_045811545.1 Xanthobacteraceae bacterium
ATCGAGCTCCGGGCGCGAAAGGGCGTGTGCGCCTCCAACCACTTCGCGGCGGAAACAAAAGCGGCAATAGGCTGCGCAGACGTGGACCGGCTTGAGCAGCACCCGGTCGGGGTACCTGTGCACGATGCCTTTAACGGGGCTATGGAGACCGTCCCCGATCGGGTCGCTCATCTCCTCAGGGCGGCGGTCGAGCTCGGCCTCGTCCGGAATGAATTGGCGCGCGATGGGGTCAGACGGATCGGCACTATCGACGAGTTCGGCGACGTCCGCGGTGAGCGCCAGCGCATAGCGCGTGGCGACCGCTTCGATCTCGGCCCGGCGTTCGCGGGAGATCAACCCAGCCGCAACAAGGTCTTTGGCTCGGCGCAATGTCTTGTGTTTCGGTCTCATGAGGCAACTTCCATTCGCGGCCTTCCTTTGCGGCCGATCACGCCGCGTTTCGCTGATGGTGCGCGGTGGGCCAAATGTCAATGCGCCTTCGCTGCACCCGGCGCATCTGAGATCGTCCTTACGAAAGCGGCTGCCCATGACACAATTGCCCCGGCGCGCATCGGCGCGTGCCCGCTTGCGAAGCGCCAAAATTCCGTGTCGTATGCGCCCCTCACTGCGGAGCGAGGACAGATGAAAAACTATCTCGACGGGGGCGAGGCGATCCTGGAGGCGTTTCGCAAGCTCAAGATCGACTACATCATGTCTTCGCCGGGATCGGAATGGTCGCCGATCTGGGAAGCGCTGGCGCGTCAGACGCTCGAGAACAGAGCCGGGCCGACCTTCGTCGAGTCTTGGCATGAGACGCTCGCGGTCAATATGGCGACCGGATACACGTTGATGACGGGGCGGCCGCAGGCGGTGCTGCTGCATGCCGGCGTCGGCGTGCTGCAGGGAAGCATGGGAATCCATGGCGCGCTGCAGAACGAAGTGCCCATGGTGGTGATGTCGGGTGAATCGCAGACGCTGGGCGAAAACCCCGACCTCGCTATCGAACAGCAGTGGTATGGCGGGCTCACGGTGGGCGGCATCGAACGCTTCGTCGAGCCGGTCACGAAATGGGCTCGCGCCGTCACCAGTCCCTATACCCTCTACGAGAGCGTGATCCGCGCCGGCGAAATGGCGCAGCGTGCTCCAAAGGGGCCCATCTACCTCAACGTGGCGCTCGAACACATGCTGCACGACTGGACGCCGCCCGCGAGCCCGCGCGAGGTGCCGCCGGCGCCGGTCACGCAACCGCGCCCGCAGGACGTCGAGACGGTTGCAGAACTCCTACGCAAAGCCAAGAGTCCGGTAATCGTGACGGAGACCGCGGGGCGTGACCCTAAGGCATTTTCAGCGCTCCAGGAATTGGCGGAACTCCTCGCCATTCCGGTGATCAACGGACGGGCCAGCGCCTACGCCAATTTCCCGACCGATCATCCGCTCTACCTCGGCATGGGCAGGTACAAGGCGCTCGACGACGCCGACCTCGTGCTGCTCGTGGGCGGTCGCGCGCCCTGGTACCCGCCGCGGCAGCGGCCGACGCGCGGCAAGATCGTCGCAATCCACGATCATCCGCTCAAGGAGCACATGGTCTACCAGAACCTGCACGTCGATCTTTACCTCGAAGGCGACATCGCGGAGTCGCTGATGCTGCTGATCGCGGCAGTAAAGTCGGCAAAGATCGAAACGGTCAACGCGCGGCGGCAGCGCTGGACCCGCGAGCACGAGAGCTACGTTGCAGAGCTTCGCGCGGAGCGGGAGAAGGCGCAGAATGGAAGCGCAATTGATCCGCTCTCGCTTCTAGGCGCGCTCGGCGAACTAATGCCTGACGATACGATCTACGTGGACGAAACGATCACGCATTCCCCCCTCATCCGTCAGCACCTGCCGCAGCGCACGGCGCAAAGCTTCTTCCGTGGCTCAGGCGGTCTCGGTCAGGGCATCGGAACCGCGCTGGGCATCAAGCTCGCCGCGCCGCAACGCCCGGTGGCCTTGCTCATCGGCGATGGCTCGTTTCTCTACAACCCGGTTATCCAGGCGCTCGGCGCCTCCCAGCGGCACGAGCTGCCGATCGTCATCGTCATCCTGAACAACAAGAAATACGAGGCGATGCGCAAGGGCCACGTTCATCACTATCCCGACGGAGCCTCGGCCAGCAAAGGCCTGCATTTCGGCGTGACGATCGACGGGCCGGATTATGAGCAGCTCGGGAGCCATTTCGGCTTCCATGGCGAGCGGGTCGAATATCGCGCCGAGTTGGAAGTTGCGTTGCAAAGCGCGCTCGCCGCCATGAACGAGGGCCGGACCGCGATCCTCAATGTGGTGGTGAGCCGGTAACGGCCTGGTTCGCGGCGAAGCGACTCACCTGCCGTCATTGCCGGGCATAGCGCGTCGGAAGACGCGCATGAACGCGCTTATGCCCCGGCAATCGATCCTCTTCGCTTAAAGAGCTTTATTCGACGGATGCCAAAAGAACTTGCCCGAGTTCTGCGTCTTAAGCGCCGCAAGTCGGGTAAACCGACTTGCGGTGTCAAGCCCGGGCATGACGGGTGGACGACAACCGCGGCCGATATAATTCATGGGCGCGCGTGTCCTCGCGCTCTCCAATCAATCGCTGGAATAGCCGATCGCGCGGACCATCCGGCCCCAGCTCATCATTTCGCTCCTGAAATAGCTCTCGGCCTCGCCCACCGGCTTGATCATCACGTCAAAGCCGATCGTCTTGAGCTTTTGCTGTACCTCAGGCTCGCGCATGATGGCATTGATCTCCGCGTTGAGCTTGGTGACGATCGCATCGGGCGTCTTGGCCGGGGCGAAGAAACCGACCCACGAGCCCGAATAGACGTTCGGGAACCCCATCTCCCCATATGTCGGCACATTCGGCACGGCAGAGTTGCGCGTCGCACTCGCAAGCCCGATGCCGCGCAGAAGTCCTTGCGTGATGGGCGGCACCACGGTCGGCAGCGTCAGCACGATCGCGTCAACGTGGTTGCCGACGGCGGCGGCGACCGCCGGGGCGCCTCCGGTGAACGGCACATGTACGGCCTGAACCTTGGCAACCTCGCGGAAGAAATATTCCGCCCCGATGTGAGGACCGGTACCGACCCCGGCGCTGCCATAGGTGAAGCTCCTGCCGCTCTTGACGAACTCTCTGAGGTCCTTCGCCGGATTGCTGGGATGAATGGCGAGAACGTCCGGGCTGAAGGCCACAATCGCGATCGCACGCAGATCGTCGGCCGAGAAACCCTTGTTTCGGGTGGCGGTCTCGTTGACCGCAAGCGAGGTGGTGGTGGCAAGAATGGTGTAGCCGTCGGAAGGCGCGCCGCTGACGGATCTTGCGGCGAGGTTGCCGCCGGCGCCGCCGCGATTTTCCGCCACCACCGTCTGCCCGAGGCGCTCGCTGAGCTTTTGTCCAACCAGGCGGGCGACGACGTCGGCAATGCCGCCGGCCGCGAAGGCGACTTGGAACGTGATGGTTTGCGTCGGATAGCTCTGCGCCGAAGCCGGCCATGCGACGGCGGTGAGGGTCGCCGCGAGCAAGACGCAAAGCGCGGCGCGGAAAGTGGGCATACCGTGTCCTTTCATTCTCGGGCTCAATGCGCCTGCATGATCGCATGAATCCGTGGCCAGGCCTCGGCGCCACGACGCCGCATAAGGTTGAGGTAATCGGCATTCTCCCATTTGACGATGGCTTGGTAAAAGCTCGGCCGCGCCTTGCAGCGGCGATACCAGTCCGCGAGACGAGATCGCCGTCCGACCACGCCGAGAATATCGAGGTGCTCGAGGCGCGCCAGGTAAGGGGTGAAGGCGACGTCAGCTAAGGTGTAGTCGTCGCAGGCGAGCCATTGGTGCGCAGCAAGCGCTTCTTCCATCTCGTCGAGGAGGAGTACCAAGCGCTTGACGGCTACGATGAAATGCTGGGATTCGGTGCCTTTCTCGACCACGTCGCGCCGGCGCTCGCGTTTGAACGGATTGGGTATCCCTTCGAGCATCTTTTGCCCGAGCTCGCCGCGCTCGATGTACTGGTGGCGAAACGCAATGCCGAAGCTCACGACGGCGACAGAGGCATCGTGGACATCCTCGTCGAGTTGTTTCGTCCACAACCGCATGCGGGCCCGATCATAGGGGTTTTTCGGTGCAAGCGATGGATCGGGACAGGTCTCTTCGAGATATTCGAGAATGACGTTCGATTCCGGAATGACCTTGTCGCCGTCGACGAGCGTCGGCACCACCGCGCGCCGGTTGAGCTTGCGATACCAGGATTGCTGATGCTCCCCCGCACGCAGGACGAGATGGCGGCTCTCCCATTCGAGTCCTTTCTCCGCGAGACAGACCCTCACCTTCTGCGCGCAGAGCGACATGTCATTGTGATAGAGCACCAACATTGTTCCCCTTCCCTATCGATTGAGGTCTGGCATCGGCGTCCACACGACGTCGTCAATGTGGCCGGCACCGGTTGCGAGCATGACCAGCCGATCGAACCCAAGCGCGATTCCGCAGGCTTCCGGCATCGCCGCAAGCGCCTCCAGAAAGTCCTCATCGATGGGATAGCGCTCGCCATAGATACGCTGCTTCTCCGCCATTTCCTGTTCGAGCCGTTTGCGCTGCTCGGCGGCGTCGGTGAGTTCCGCAAAGCCGTTTGCAAGCTCGACCCCACAGGCATAAAGCTCGAAGCGCTCGGCCAGCCGCGGATCGGACGCTTTCGGCCGGGCGAGCGGGGACTGGATGGCCGGATAGTCACAAAGGATCGTCGCCCGACCCTGCCCGAGGCGCGGTTCGACCTTTTCGACGAGCACGCGGCTGAAAACGTCACCCCAGGTATCGTCGGCGGCGGTACGGACGCCGGCGGCAGTCGCCGCGGCGGCCAGAACGGTGGCAGGCTCCGGTGGCAGCATGGCCATGAGGTCGATATCCGCATAGCGCGCGAATGCCTCGGCCATCGAAAGGCGCTCGGGAGCGGCGAACGGATCGATTGCGCGGTCGCGGAAGGAAAACCGCTTCGTGCCCGCCGCCTCGGCCGAGATCGCAAGAACCGCGGCGCAGTCCTCCATCAGGATCTCGTAAGGCTCCTCGACCCGATACCACTCGAGCATTGTGAATTCGGGATGATGCAGCGCGCCGCGCTCGCGATTGCGGAAAGCTCGGGCGAACTCGACGATTCGACGTTCGCCTGCGGCCAGAAGCTTCTTGCAGGCGAATTCCGGCGAGGTACGCAGATAAAGCCGCGCGCGTGTGCCGGTCGGTGCCACCAGTTCCGTTGCGAAGGCATGAAGATGGGTTTCGTTCCCCGGCGACGGCACCAGCACCGCGGTTTCGACCTCGACGAAACTCCGCGCCGCGAAAAACTGGCGCAACGCGGCCGCAATGCGCATCCGCGCCAGCAGCACAGGTCGCCGGGTCGCGTATAAAGCCCAGAATGGCGGGGGCATCAGCGCTCCTTCACCGCAATCTCAGCGGTCCAACCCCCTCATGAAAATCGCTGGCGAAGAGCCGCAAGATCAGTATGGTGGCCCGGCATTCGGGCAAAGGACAATCGAGGAAATCCGTGAGAGTCATCGCCAGCTCGCTCCGGAAGGGCAATATCGTCGAAGTCGACGGCAAGCTCTACATCGTCCTCAACGCCGAAAGCTTCCATCCCGGAAAGGGAACCCCGACGACCCAGGTGGACATGCGCCGCATCAGCGACGGCGTAAAGGTGGCGCAGCGCTTCAAGACGACCGAACAGGTTGAAAGGGCCTACGTCGAAGATCGCGAATATCAATATCTATACCAGGACAGCGACGGCTTTCACTTCATGAACACGGAGACGTACGACCAGGTAACGTTGCCCGCTGACACCATTGGCAATCAGGCCGCTTACCTTCAGCCCGAAATGAAGGTCAGGCTTTCCGTCCACGAGGGAGTCCCGGTCTCGATCGAGCTTCCCCAGAAGGCGGTTCTGGAAGTGGTGGAGACGGAGCCATCCGTCAAAGGCCAGACCGCCGCCTCGTCCTACAAGCCGGCGGTGCTGTCGAACGGCGTGCGCACCATGGTTCCGCCCTTTGTCGGCCCCGGCACCAAAATCGTGGTCATGACTGCGGATGGCTCCTATGTCGAGCGCGCCAAGGAGTGAGATCTCTTTCCCGCTTGCACCAAAGGACAGCGCAACTTATTTGCAACAGTGTGAAAGCCGTTTTTGTTAACCTACTTGGCAGAATCTTTCGCGACGGCGATACTTGATTCGCGCACGGACGTCGCGACGACAGCTCCGGCGAGGTATGGAGCGTCATGTTGCGATTCGCAATTGCGAGCCTCGCGCTCGCCGTTGGCGTCGCTGCCGCGGCCGCGCAGGACATGAAGAGCCCACGCATCGCCCCAACCCGCGTGGACTGGGATGCGGTGGCCGTCGAGCTCGGCGCGCCCGATCCCGCGAAATCGGCGGTCGTCGTGCCGGACCTGATGGCCAAGCTCAACCGCGCGACCGGCGAGCGCTTTGCGAATATTGCTGCCAGTCCGGTGCCGGTGCTGCTGCCCTTCGATACGGCGGCCTTTCTGCGCGACCGGACAGCCGTACCGGAGACCGCCGCTGCGAGCGCCAATGCACCGGCCGACAATTATCTCTTGGGTTTCGATTCGGTGCCTTTCTTCTATCCCGGACCGGCAGGCTACGACGCCGTTGTCGTCGTCCGCGCGCAAGAAAGGCGCGAACTGGGAATCGGCTTCTCCGATGCGATCTACATCCACATTGGCGGGTCAGCCCTGCTGTATGAAGTGGATGAGCCGAGGGGCATGATCGGATGGCCGGTCCATGGCCTCGATGAGATTCCCGGCATCCGTCGCATCTTTCTGGAAAACTACGTGCGCTACACATTCGTGCGCTACGGCGTACCCTACGTGGTCGCGATCGAATGCTCCGACGGCGCAATACGGTTCCGCAAAATGTCGTGCCGCGACGCCAATAAGATCGCGATTCGCTTCCTCAAGGCGCTCCGCGTCGCCGGCGGCACGCCGCAGGCGCAACCGGAGGCGATCACAGCGGATACCATTGATCGGCCCGCCTCGCAGTCAACCGTTTTCACCTATCACAGACCCGGGGAGATACTTCCCGGCACCGGCTTCAGGCGCAGAGGCGGGGTCGCCGATTACACCGTCTATTCCAAGGTCCGTTTCCCGCTCGCCGATGCGCCCGCCTTCGCCAATTCCCAGTCGTTCATGAATTGGGGCGACTGCGACGCGACCGGACGCTCCGGTGCGGGATTCCTTGACGGGGTCAAGGCGTATCGCTGCCGCGTCAACGGACAGATGCTCGTGTTGGATGAATCCGCCGCGGACAACTACTCCTATCCCTGGCGGGATAATTTCTGCGAGCATCGCTACTTCTATGTCGGACAATGCCCAGGCGGTCTCGGCCACCAAGGCCAAGACATCCGTCCAGCGTCGTGCAAGCAGCGCATTCAAGGAGCGAACCGCTGCGAGCCTTATCAGCACGAAGTCGTCGCGGTGCGCGACGGGGCCGTGCTGCGCTCGTCCAGCCAGGAGGCGCTCTATATCGTGGCCAACGCACCGAACGAGCGTGTCCGCTTCCGGTACCTGCACATGTTGCCCAAGCAATTCAACGCGAACGGCCTGGTGAGCGGCCGCCTCGTGCACGAGGGCGAGGTGATCGGCAAGGTCGGCAACTTCTTTCGGCGCGAGCGCGCCACGACCTATCATCTGCATTTCGACATGCAGGTGCCGACGAAGTACGGATGGGTGTTCGTCAATCCCTATATGACGCTGGTCGCTGGCTATGAGCGGCTGATCCGGGGCCGCGGCCAGGAGCTCAGGGACGAGGAGAACCGGGACGACGTGCCAACGGCGTCAATTAAGCGGCCGCTCACCACCGCCCCCGTGACGCCGGAAGTCGCGGCCGCAAAGCCGACAGAAACCGCTGTAGAATCGCCTCCCGGGGCCATGCATTCCGGGATAAAGCACGATGAGCGAGTGGAATCCTCCCCTATCAAGGCGAGTTTGCCTGGCCATGTTAGCGGGCGCCATGGCGGCGTGGAGCGCCACGGCACGCGCGCAGGCAAGCCAAACCTCGTTCGATCAGTGGGTCGCGGCCTTCCGCGCACGGGCGCGCGCGCGGGGCATAGCCGACGCCACATACACGCGGGTTATGACTACTATCAAACCGGATACGGCAGTTTTTGAGCTCAACCGCTACCAACCCGAATTCAACGAACAGCTCTGGCAGTACCTCAATCGCCGCGTCTCCGACTGGCGTATCACGACCGGCAAGGAGAAGGCGCAGGAATACGCGCCCCTTTTTACCCGGATCGAGAAGGACCACGGCGTCGACCGCGGCATCATGCTCGGGCTGTGGGGAATCGAGTCGGCCTTCGGCGATCCGGATGTGCAGAAGAACCACATGCGCCCGGTCATTCCGGCGCTGGCGGCGCTCGCATGGGGCGAACCGCGCCGCCGCGCCTACTGGGAGCAGGAACTGCTCAACGCGCTCGCCATTATCGACCGCGGCTGGAGCACGCCGGAGGAGATGCGCGGCTCCTGGGCCGGCGCCATGGGCCATACCCAGTGGATGCCGGAGGTGTGGCTCAATGTCGGGCTCGATTACGACGGCGATGGCCGCGTCACCCCGTTCGGCAAACCTGACGACGCGCTCGCCGGCACCGCGCAATATCTCGTCAAGCGCGGGAAATATCGCGCCGGGGAGCACTGGGGGTACGAGGTGCGCGGCGTGGGGCGCGCGAGCGAAGGGGCGTCACGCACCTACGACGCGTGGCAGCGGGCCGGCGTAACGCGCGCCGACGGCAAGGCGTTTCCACACCCCAGTGCGTCTGCAAAACTTTGGGTGCCGGTGCCCGGAGGGCCTGCATTTCTGCTCGGGCAGAATTTCTACGCCGTGCGCTCCTACAATCCGTCGATGAACTATACATTGTCGATCGTGCATCTCGGCGACCGCATCATGGGTGGCGGGCCGTTCGTGCAGCCGTTCCCCGGCGGCGAGCGCACCCCGACGCTGGCCGAAGTACAGGAGATCCAGCAGCGTCTGACCGCGCTCGGCTTCGACACTGCGGGCACCGACGGACGCGTCGGCAATGGCACCATGATGGCCGTGCGCAATTTCCAGCGCAAAGTCGGCATGCAGCCCGCCGACGGCTATGCCGGTGTGAAGCTTTTGGCGCGGTTGCGCCAGGGCCTCTGATTGGGTTCTATGGGCGGCCCCTCTCGGAGAGCCCAAGGATCATCCCGTGACGACTGCAAAAGCCAAGGTGGCGCCCGCCGCCGAAAAGCCTGCGGCCCATCCCTCGCTACGGGCGCTCGAGCGCCCCGTCAATCTGACCGGCACGAACGCGCCTGCTTTCGGCAGCGATGTCGTTGCCGACACGCTGCGCGCGCTCGAAATTCCGTACATCGCCCTCAACCCGGGCGCGAGCTATCGCGGGCTGCATGATTCGATCGTGAACTTCCTCGGCAACGAGACGCCGCAGATGCTGCTCTGCCTGCACGAGGAAAGCGCGGTCGCCATCGCCCACGGCTACGCCAAGGTGACCGGCAAGACGATGGCGGCG
>JBJMTU010000214.1:0-5221 GCA_045811545.1 Xanthobacteraceae bacterium
ATTGCCCAGAACCTCTGTAGGCTCGTTAACCTCGTCGCTCGACCGCCGCCGTTAACGGCTGTGTCCGTAGTGGCGTGAGCATGAACTGCGGTTGCGTGGTGACATCAGCCGCCGCTCGCCCGCGGAGCAAGCGGCACAAAGGATGAAAAGAGCTTCTTTCGTGCCTGTGCAGCCTTGCTTCTAATGGGCGACTTTTGCAACAAAATCTGCCAACAACCGACATCGGCTCGTCATTCGATCACCTCGTCGGCGCGGCCAAGCATGGTCGGCGGCACGGTGATACCGAGCGCTTTCGCGGTCTTTAGGTTGATCACCATCTCGAATTTGCTCGCCGCCTGCACCGGCAATTCTCCAGGCTTGGCCCCTTTGAGAATGCGGTCTACGTAGGCCGCAGCTTGGCGGTAGGGGTCGCTAACATCGATGCCATAGGACATCAGGCCACCACTCACTGCATATATGCGCGACAAATAGATTGAGGGGAGGCCATGGCGCAGCGCGGCGCTGGCAATCGCCTCGCGATGCGTGGTGACGACCGGGCTCGGCAGGAGGACGAGGCCGCCGTTGGGGACGCGAGCAAAGTCCTCGATTGCGGCTTGAATTTCGGTGGGACTGTTCGCCGGCGCTGCCGTGACCTCGACGCCCATACCCGACGCACACCACCGGCATGTCCGCTTTGTGCCGATTTTGTTGCAACAGTCGTTGATGGTTTCCGCGGAGAGTGATTCCGTTGCTCTGACGCGATTCGCTGCGGAGGCGGGCGATGATGGAATGGCGTCATGCATTTCGCTGCCCGCCGTCGCGCACCTGGTTCAAGCCGTCGGCGAGCGACGTATAGCGGAAATCCGGAAAAGCGCGGCGGCAGGCCGCGATGTCGAACGGTCGATAGCCGCCGTGCGGCATCTCTCCCTCCCGCGGCGTCCCGCGCACCGCCACCAGGGGCTTGGCCATGGCGGCGACGCGCTCGGCGATGTCGCGAAAGCTGTAGACCTCGCCGGTTGCGATGTTGAGCGTCCCCCGACTGCGATGCTCGATCACGCGGCAGACGATTTCGGCCACGTCATCGACCAGCACGTGATCGCGCCGCTCCTCGCCTTCGCCGAACAGCACGATCTCCTGCCCTGCCGCCGCCAGCCGGCGGAAGCGGTTGGGCCCGTAGCCGTTGTGCGGATCCCCCTCGCCGTAGATCAAGGTCGAACGCACCACCGCGAGTGGCGCCTTGACGGTGGCCTTGAGCATCAACTCGCGCGCGAGGTGCATGGTGCCGTGCATGGAGCCGGGCTCGGTCCGCGATTCTTCGGTCAGCGGGACAGGCGCGTCGCTGTAGACCGCGTCCGAGCTGAAATAGACGACGTGGTTGACGCTCGAGCGCTCAAGCGCCGTGCAGACCGCGTGCATGATACGGATGTTGTCGACCATCATGCCGGTGTCCTTGCACGGCGCGCGCGCGGAGACGACGAGGATCGCGTCGTCGGGCGCGAGCCGCGTCTGCAAATGCTCGGCCGCCCCAGACGCCGTCAGGTCGATGTCGTCCTTGTCGAGCGGAAGCACCGGAACGCCGCGCGCCACCAGTAGGCGCGCACAGGTGCCGCCGACGAAGCCGTAGGCGCCGAGCACGACCACCCGGCTCGGTTTTTGTGGAGTGGGATTGAGGTGCTCCAGCATGATGACTTTCCTTACCCCTTCGGAGCGATCAGTTCGAGCTCGGAGGCGAGTACGAAATCCGGCTCGCCAAGAATGGCTTTGCTACCTCCCTCTTGACCTGGCGGCGCGGGGCTATGCAATTGAGCAAGCTGGTTACCAGAGTTACTCGCGATTGGCAGCCGGTAACAGAATTGAGCATCCCGACTCAACCGCCTAAGGTGACGGTTGCCTGACATTGGCGACCTACGAGAACGCATGGGGATGACGCTGCGCGCGATATCGAGTCGGGTCTGGTGACACCGCGCAAAATTGAAACGGAATGGATCATGATCGCGGATGATCGTAGAGCGCGCCTTATCGAAGCCATGGCGGAAGCGGACCTCGACATGCTGCTGGTCTATGGCAATGCCTGGCAGGTCGATTATCTACGCTACGCCACTGATTTCGGTATCCTCGAAGGACAGGCGCTGGCGCTGGTTCGCAGTGATGGGCATATCACTCTCTATCTCGACAGCCCTCTCGAGGTCGACCGCGCCGAATTGGATTGTTCTGGCGTCGACGTGATCTACGCGCCCGATCTCATCGCCGAGGTTGACCATGCACTGGACCGGCTGCGCAATCATCGGATCGGTACCGCGCCGCAGCGTCTTCTCCCGCGCCGGATCGCTGGTCGAGCCAAAGCTCTCAACCTCAGCGACCAGACCTCTGTCGTCGACCGTCTGCTGATGGGCAAGATGGAATCCGAGATCGCCGCGATTCGCCGCGCGGCCAAGGTTGCTGACGAAGGCTATCGGGTGTTCATGAATGCGGCGCGCCCGGGCCGGGCAGACTACGAATTGATCGCCGAAGTAGAGGCCTTCTTCCGCGCCAATGGCGTCGATGATAATTTCCAGATCATCGGAGTGGGCGGTGTCGAAGTCCGCGGCATGACCCCGCCCGGCGGCAAGCGGTTGAAGCGAGGCGACTTGGTCACCACCGAGCTGACGCCCTGCGTCGACGGCTACTACGCCCAGATCTGCCGCACACTGGTGATCGGCGAGCCCACCGCGGAGCAGCGGGCGGCGCACGCGCTCTATCGCGAAGCGATGGAGGCCGGGATCGCCGCGGTGCGGGACGGCGTCATTGCCGCCGACATCGCTCGCGCCGAGAATGACGTGTTCCGCAAGCATGGCCTGGGCGAATACACCACGAGCGAATACACGCGGGTGCGCGGGCACGGCATGGGATTGTTCGCCGACTCCAAGCCGCATCTGCTGGAGAACGTCACCACGCGGATCGACGTTGGCATGACGCTGATCGTGCACCCCAACACCTACCATCCGGCGGTGGGCTATCTGGTCATCGGCGACGCGGTGATCGTGACCAAAGATGGTTGCGAGGTCCTGACCGGGGTCCCGCGCGAATTGGTCAGCGTTCCGGGGTGATCGACCGTGCGCCGCGGCTTGATGGAATGGAATCCGCAGGAGTTGCCAGTCGACGTGCTCGACGCCCGGATCGCGCGGCTGCGCGCCGAGATGAAACGCGCAGGGCTGGATGCGTTCATTGTCTATACCAACAACGTGCGGCCGAGCGCCGTGGCGCATCTGACGGGATTCACGCCGTACTGGAATGAAGGGCTGCTGTTGGTGCCGGCGAGCGGCCGCCTGGTGTTTGCCACGGCATTGTCCAACCGCGTGGTCGATTGGATCCGGTCGACCAATCCGGTGAGTGAAGTCACCAGCACGCCACGTCCCGGAAAATTTCTGGGCGAATGGCTGGCCAAGGACACGGTGAAGCAGGCCGGTGTTCTGGAGCTCGACGCGATGCCGTCGGAGTTGGCCTCTGATCTTGCGATTGCCGCTCCGGCCATCCAATGGATCGATGGGAGCTCAACGTTCGCCGGCGTCCGCCGCTGCATCGATGCGGCCGAGCAGCGGATGCTGGAACGCGCCGATGCGATCGCGGTTGCGGCGCTCGATGAGGTGAATGTCACAGCAATTTCGGATGCAGGCGCGTTGGCTGGGCTGGTCGAAAAGCAGGCGCGGCTTGCCGGCGCCGAAGAAGCGTACATCGCCGTCTCACCCGACCTTGTTTCGGATCTAAGATTCAACCGCATATCGAAGCCGATATCGCTCGCCGAGCGTTTCGCGGTTCGCGCATCCGTCGCGTACAAGGGAAGCTGGGTGCGGCGCACGAGAACCTTCGCAAAAGACGACTCTGTTCGGCGCGCGAATATTTGGCTCGAAGACGTTGTTCGCAAGATCGAGGCTGGGAAATTTTTTGCCGGGCAACTTGTTGCATGTGTCGATGCTTTGCCCGACGCAAAGCTCGCAAATTGGATGGTCGAAAGCTGCAGCGGAAGCTATCCACTTTCCGTCATTGCATCGTCGCGCTCGTCTGAAGGCAAAGCGCCAATCGATGGCAGCTTCTATGTTCTGACTGTTGAATTCCTCCTTGAAGGCGGCCCATGGATCGGCAGCGCGCCGCTGATCGTCGGTAAGCCCGCGCTGTAGCGCCGCTACAGCCCCGCCTTCACCGGCAAAAACTGCGTCGTGAACATCGCCTTGTCCTCCGGGATGTCCTTGAGCAATCCCATTTCAATGAACGACTGCTTGAGCACCTCGACGGCGCGGGGGTCGAACGACAGATCGTCGCTGAAGATGCCGATCTGCTGGTCGTAGGCGCGGTCGATCACCGACGGCGCCACCTGGATCACCTTGGAGGTGATCTCCACGGTCTTGACCTTGTTCGCCTTCATGAACGCGATGGTGTCCTGCCAGCCCTGCAGGAAGGCCTTCACGGCCTGCGGGCGCTTGGCGATCACGTCCTCGCGCACGAAGAACACGTGCGTGATGAAATGATCGACGAATGGCGTCGCGCTGGTGATGACGCGCCACTCTTTCGCTTCCTCGAGCGAAATCCCGACCTCGAGCGCGCCGATATAGCCGTCGATCTGGTTGGTCTTGATCGCGGCGCGGGCGGGCGGCATGCCGCCGACCGGGACCGTGGTGATGCCGGCCGGGCCCCAGCCCTTTTGAGTGCCGATCCGCTTGCCGATCCAGTCGGTCAGCGAGCCCACCGTGGTGACGCCGAGCTTCTTTCCTTTCAGGTCGTCCACCGTCTTGATCGGCGAGTCGTAGCCGACCATCACCGCCATGTTGCGCGGCACGCCGGCCATGACACCGACCGCTTTGGCCGGCACGCCCTTCACCATGAACGCCATGCCGGGCCCGCTGCCGATGCCGATGTCGACCGAGTCCGAGGTCAGGCCCTGCTGGAGCTTTGCGTCGCCGTTGAACGCCGAGGCTTCGACCTCGATGCCGTGCTTGGCGAAGATGCCCATCTGGATGCCGACGTCGAGCGGCGTGAAGGTCCAGGCGAACGCCACTGCTTTGCCAACGCGCAGCTTCTCGGCCGCACTCGCGGGCGCGACCATCGCCAGCGCGAGGATCGCGGCGGCGGCACTCGAAACGGCACGCAGAATGCGGGGCATGGTGTCCTCCCTATGGCCGCTGACAGCTCGGCCTTGGAGCGAAATCATTGCAGAAAACCACCGCTCTCGCCATGCGGCACGCATGCCTGTTGCTTGCGCGACCGAGCC
>JBJMTU010000215.1:0-18551 GCA_045811545.1 Xanthobacteraceae bacterium
CGGTGCGGGAAAGACTTCGCTGCTCAACGTCATCAACGGCTTCTATCAGCCGCAGCGCGGCCGCATCACCTTCAAGGGCGAGACCCGCACCAAGATGCAGCCACATGACGCCGCCCGCGGCGGCATCGCGCGCACCTTCCAGAACGTGGCGCTGTTCAGGGGCATGACCGCGCTCGACAACATCATGGCCGGGCGCACGCTGAAAATGCATCGCGGCTTGCTGTGGCAGTTGCTGCGCATCGGGCCTGCGTTGCGCGAGGAAGTCGAGCATCGCCGCGCGGTGGAAGAGATCATAGATTTTTTGAAAATCCAGGAAATCAGGCGCGTGCCGGTCGGGCGCTTGCCCTATGGCCTGCAGAAGCGCGTCGAACTCGGCCGCGCTTTGGCGATGGAGCCCGAGCTTCTGCTGCTCGACGAGCCCATGGCGGGAATGAATCTCGAGGAAAAGGAGGACATGTGCCGCTTTATCCTCGACGTCAACGCGCATTACGGCACCACCATCGCGCTGATCGAGCATGACATGGGCGTGGTGATGGACCTGTCCGAGCGCGTGCTCGTGCTCGATCACGGCATCAAGATCGCCGACGGCTCCCCGGCCGCGGTCCAGGCCGATCGGGCGGTGATCGACGCCTATCTTGGCCTGAGCCATTGAGGGCGCGATGCTTGGCCCCGTTCTCGAAACGCTGATCGGCGGGCTCTTGACCGGGGTGCTCTACTCCTTGGTCGCCCTCGGCTTCGTGCTGATCTTCAAAGCTTCCGGGGTATTCAACTTCGCGCAAGGGGCGATGGTGCTGTTCGCTGCGCTGTCGTTCGCGCGGCTGTCCGAGTTCATGCCGCTCGTGCTCGCGTTCGCGTTCTCCGTGCTCATCATGATCGCGCTCGCCTACGCAATCGAATTTCTGGTCCTGCGCCCCCTGGTCAACCAGGAAGGCATCATCCTGTTCATGGCGACGCTGGGGATTGCGTACTTCCTCGAAGGATTCGGGCAGAGCATCTGGGGCAGCGACATCTATAAGATCGGGCTGGGGCTGCCAACGAATCCGATTTTCATCCTCGAGTCCGTCTTTCCCGGCGGGCTGTTGATCGATCCGACCGAACTCATCGCGGCGACGATCTGCGCCATGATGGTGCTCGTGTTGGCGGTATTCTTTCAGGTCACGCGGGTCGGCCGGGCGTTGCGCGCGGTCGCCGACGATCACCAGGCCGCGCAATCGGTCGGCATCCCGCTCAATCGCATCTGGCTGATGGTGTGGGCGGTATCGGGACTGGTCGCGCTGGTTGCCGGCATGATGTGGGGCGCCAAGCTCGGGGTGCAGTTCTCGCTCTCGCTCATCGCGCTCAAGGCGCTGCCCGTGCTCATCCTCGGCGGCTTCACCTCGATCCCCGGCGCGATCGTCGGCGGACTGATCATCGGGGCGGGTGAAAAGCTCGCCGAGGTGCTGCTCGGCCCCGTGCTCATCCGCACCTTCGATCTTGCCGGCGGCGGCATCGAGAACTGGTTCGCCTACGTGCTCGCGCTTGTGTTCCTGCTCATTCGACCGCAAGGCCTGTTCGGCGAGCGCATCATCGAGCGAGTGTGACGCCCGTGCTCTACCGCGAAGTCGGCCAGTTCAAAACCGCCTACTCCGCCGATCAGGCGATCTTTCCGATCGCGCAGGATCGCTGGTTCGTCATCGCTCTGGTCGCGTTCGCCTTTCTCGTGGTGCCGCTGTTCGCCGGCCAGTATCTCTACACCGAAGTCCTGATCCCGGTGCTCATTCTCTCGATCGCCGCGATCGGGCTCAACATCCTCACTGGCTATTGCGGGCAGCTCTCGCTCGGCTCCGGGGGCTTCATGGCGGTGGGCGCCTATGCCGCCTACAATCTCGCGCTGCGGGTGCCGGAGACCAACATCATTCTCGTTTTCCTGTTTGCCGGCGTCATGGCGATGCTGGTCGGGCTTCTGTTCGGGCTTCCTTCCCTGCGCATCAAGGGCTTTTACCTCGCGGTCGCGACGCTCGCGTCCCAATTCTTTCTCGAATGGGCCTTCGCGCGCATCAAATGGTTCACCAACTACGCGCCGTCCGGCTCGGTCGCGGTCGGTCGGGTCGAGCTGTTCGGCATTCCGATCGACACGCCGGGCAAGATTTACATCTTCGTGCTGGCGATGACGGTCGTGCTCGCATTGGCCGCCAAAAATCTGGTGCGCGGTCGGCTCGGGCGCATGTGGATGGCCATTCGCGATATGGACATTGCGGCCGAGATCATCGGTATTCGGCCGCTGCATGCCAAGCTCTCGGCCTTCGCCGTCTCATCATTCTATATCGGGGTCGCCGGCGCGCTGTGGGGCTTTCTGCGGCTCGGCTCGTGGGAGCCGTTGGCGTTCGATGTCAATCGCTCATTCCAGGTGCTATTCATGATCATCATCGGCGGGCTCGGCACCATTTTGGGATCGTTCCTCGGCGCTGCGTTCATCGTACTGGTTCCGATTTTTCTCAACCAACTGCCGGCATGGCTCGGGATTGCCATGTCGACCGACACGATCTCGCACATCGAATTCATGCTGTTTGGGGCCATCATCGTAATCTTCCTGATCGCCGAGCCGCACGGCCTGGCGCGACTTTGGGCAATCGGCAAGGAGAAGCTTCGGCTGTGGCCGTTCCCGTATTGAGGCCGCGACAATTCGCAGGCACACTCGGGCCCAAAGCCGGGGTAGAACCCCCGCAATGGCCGGCCGGCAACGGCCCGGCGCGTCAATGGAGGAATGCCTATGACTGGCAAAACGATGAGTGGAAAACACGCCGGGATCGCGCTCGCGGCGTTGGTGGGCGCCTTGGCGACGGCTGCGCCGGCGCTGGCGCAGAACGAGCAGTTCGTCCCCAACCTGGTGTATCGGACCGGCGCCTACGCACCGAACGGCGTTCCCTTTGCCAACGGCATCGCCGATTACTACAAGCTCATCAACGAGCGGGACGGCGGCATCAACGGCGTCAAGATCGTATGGGAGGAATGCGACACCGGCTATGCCACCGACCGCGGCGTGGAGTGCTACGAGCGCCTGAAGGGCAAAGGCCCCACCGGCGCCGCCTACGTCATTCCGCTGTCGACCGGCATTACGTTCGCGCTCACGGAGAAGGCGCCGGGCGACAAGATTCCGATCATCTCCATGGGCTACGGCCGCTCGGAATCCCGCGACGGTTCGGTATTCCAGTGGAACTTCCCGTTGCTCGGTACCTACTGGACGGCCGCCGACATTCTCCTGCAGCACATCGCCAAGAAGGAAGGCGGGTTCGACAAACTCAAGGGCAAGAAAATCGCGCTGGTCTATCACGACTCGCCCTACGGCAAGGAGCCGATCGCGCTGCTGCAGAAGCGCGCGCAGATGCACGGCTTCGAGTCGCTGCTCTTCCCGGTGACCCATCCCGGCGTCGAGCAGAAGGCGACCTGGCTGCAGATCCGGCAGAACCGTCCCGACTACGTGCTGCTCTGGGGCTGGGGCGTGATGAATTCGACCGCCATCAAGGAAGCGGTCGCCGTGGGTTATCCGCGCGAGAAGATGTATGGCGTGTGGTGGTCGGGTGCCGAACAAGACGTGCGGCCGGCCGAAGATGGTGCCAAGGGATACAACTCGGCCACCCTGCAGCACACCTCCGGCCGGTTCAAGCTGCACGAGGACCTCAAGAAGTACGTCTACGACAAAGGCCAGGGCATCGCGCGATGGGAGGATACGGGCGAGATCCTCTATGTGCGCGGATTGATCAACGCCATGCTCGGCGTCGAGGCGATCCGCACTGCGCAGGAAAAGTTCGGCAAGAAGCCGATGACCGGCGAGCAGGTGCGCTGGGGCCTCGAGAATCTCAATCTGACCGCGGATCGGCTCAAGCAGCTCGGCTTCGAGGGCGAGGTGAAGCCGGTCAAGGTCTCCTGCGAGGACCACGAGGGTGCGCGCACCGGACGCATCCAGACTTGGGATGGCAAGGACTGGAAGATTTCGTCCGACTGGTACGTTAGCGACGACAGCGTGATCGCGCCGATGGTCAAGGAGGCCGCGGCAAAGTACGCGGCGGAAAAGAAGATCACGTCCGGGTGCCTCGTGACGAACTGATGGGCTCCGATCGCAACTTGCAGGGGGCGGCGTCGCCGCCTCCTGTTCTCGGTACGAGCGCAGATCGCCTCGCAGCGACGCCTTCCGCAGCCCCGATCCTTTCGGTCAACAATATCGAGGTGGTCTACGATCACGTCATCCTCGTGCTCAAGGGGGTGTCGCTTACGGTTCCCAAGGGCCAGATCGTCGCGCTCCTTGGCGCCAACGGTGCCGGCAAATCGACGACGCTGAAAGCAATCTCCAATCTCTTGTCCGCAGAGCGCGGGGAAGTGACCAAAGGCTCCATCGTTTTCGACGGCGAGGAGGTGCATGCGCGCTCGCCAAACGAGCTGGTCCGGCGCGGCTGCATCCAGGTGATGGAAGGGCGGCATTGTTTCGCGCACCTCTCGGTCGAGGAGAACCTCCTGACGGGTGCGTTCACGCGCGGCCACGCCGGCGCGGCCATCCGGCGCGACCTCGATCTCGTCTATTCCTACTTTCCGCGGCTCAAGGAGCGCCGTGGCGCCACCGCCGGCTACATCTCCGGCGGTGAGCAGCAGATGTGCGCGATCGGACGGGCGCTGATGTCGCGACCGAAGATGATTCTGCTGGACGAGCCTTCGATGGGGCTCGCGCCGCAGCTCGTCGAGGAGATTTTCAAGATCGTCGGCGACCTCAATGTCAAAGAAGGTGTTTCATTCCTGCTCGCGGAGCAGAACACCCGAATGGCATTGAAGTACGCGCGCTATGGCTACGTGCTGGAGAACGGCCGCGTCGTGCTCGACGGTGACGCCAAGACGCTGGGCGAGAACGAGGACGTCAAGGAGTTCTATCTGGGCATCGCCGAAGGCCGACGCAAATCGTTCCGCGAGGGCAAGCATTACCGGCGGCGCAAGCGCTGGCTGGCATAGCGATTTCGCCGTGACAAGCCTTGGGCGTGACGCATGAAGGCATGAGTGCGAGGCCATGCGTTACGAGCACTACGATTCGCTCGAGACCCGCGATCCCGAAGATCGCGAGCGTGATTTTTCGAACCGGTTGCCCGATCTCATCGCGATTGCCTTGCGTGCGCCGGGCTGGGCAGCCCAACTCGCCGGCATCGATCCCCACGCCGTGACATCGCGAGCGGCGCTCGCCAAGCTCCCCGTGCTCCGCAAATCCGAACTCGTGACGCGGCAAAAGGAGGTGCCACCGTTCGGCGGCTTCAACGTCACGGCGCCTGCTCAGCTGCGGCGGCTGTTGATGTCGCCGGGGCCGATTTTCGAGCCGCAGGGCAAAGGCAAGGATTTTTGGGGCGCGGCGCGCGCGCTTTTCGCCGCGGGCTTTAGGTCGGGCGACGTCGTGCACAACTCCTTTTCCTATCATCTCACCCCGGGCGGCTTCATGATGGAGTCCGGTGCGCACGCGCTGGGCTGCGCGGTCATCCCCTCGGGCACCGGCAATACCGAGCAGCAGCTCGAGGCGATCGCGCATTTCAAGCCGAGCAGCTATCTCGGCACGCCAGATTACTTGAAGGTTCTGCTCGACGCCGCGGCGAAAGCGGGCAAGGACGCGTCCTCGTTCACGCGCGCACTCGTCTCGGGCGCGGCGCTGCCAAACTCGTTGCGCCAGGAATTGGCCGGGCGCGGTGTCGAGGTGCGCCAGTGCTACGCGACGGCCGATCTAGGGGTCATCGCCTACGAAAGCGAGGGCGGCGAAGGCATGATCGTCAACGAAACGTTGCTGGTCGAGATTGTGCGGCCGGGCACTGGCGATCCGGTCGAGTCCGGCGAGGTGGGCGAGGTCGTCGTCACCTCGCTCAACCCCGACTATCCCATGATCCGGCTCGCGACCGGCGACCTTTCCGCGGTGCTGCCCGGCCGCTCGCCTTGCGGGCGCACCAATATGCGGCTTGCGGGCTGGATGGGCCGCGCCGACCAGACCAGCAAGGTCAAGGGCATGTTCGTGCACCCCGCTCAGGTGGCGGAAATCGGCAAGCGTCATCCGGGGCTCGGGCGATTGCGGCTGGTGGTTACGCGCGCGGGCGAGCAGGATGCCATGACATTGATGGCCGAATGTGCCGCGCCGGCCGCGCCCTTGCAGGAGGCGCTCGTCGCCACATTGCGCGCGGTGACGAAGCTCGGCGGCGAGGTGAAGTTGGTTGCGCCGGGCAGCCTGCCCAATGATGGCAAGGTGATCGCAGACGAGCGGCCGGTGGGGTGATCTGTTTATCTCCGTTCGTGCTCGCGCAAGCGGGACTCAGGGCCTCGATTCGCGCTTTCGCGGAAATGAGCGGAGTCGGACACCTCATTTCAATACAATGCGCCCATTGACGTCGGTGCGCACGGTACCGAGCTGCTTGAGATAGGCGATCACCACATGCGAGAGGAGCGGCGCGTCGAGTGGTGGGAGGAGCGGCTTGGCGTCTCGGAGCATGGTATAGTCGTCGCCGCCGCGCGCCATGAAATCGTTGGTCGCTATCCGATAGGTTCTGTCTTTGTCGAGCGGCGCCTCGCCGACCTTGATCGACAGGATGCGGTCGCCGGCGGGGCGGCTCGGATCGGCCTCGATCGTTAGCCCGGAGACCTGCGGAAAACGACCGCTAGCAGCGGGCAATTGCGAAAGCCCGTTCTCGAGCGCGCGGACAAGCTCGGCGCCGGTGATGTCGATGGTGAGGACGCGATTGTCGAACGGCAATTCGACGAGAATGTCGCCCGCCGTCAGCGCACTGCCGGGGGGATAGATCTTGCCGCCGCGGATACCGCCGCCGTTCGTCACCGCGGCATCGGCGTGGGTGGAGGCGCGCATCGCGTCGGCCACGAGATCGCCGATCGCGGCCTCGCGCGTGCGCACAGTGCCGGTGCGGCTGTCGAGCTCGACGGCGGTGGCGGCGAGCGGCGAATCGAGCTCCTTGCTCAGCTCCCCCTCGTACCTGGCGACGAGCGCCGCCACTTCGGGATCTGGCACCACCGTCGCCGTGTCGATGATGCGGAACTGCGGCCACCAGGTCACCGTCCGGCGCCCGCGTTCCTCCTTGACATCGATGGCGACGTCCGCGGCGGTGACGTAGTGGGCGTCGTGGCTCGATTCGACCATGGCGTTTCGGCCGTCGAATTCGATGAACAGGTCGTGATCGTGGCCGCTGAGCAGGAGATCGACCGCGCGGCTCGTGAAGATCGCGTAGTCCTGCTCGCGGCTGGCATGAACGACCGCCACCACGAAGTCGGCGCCTTCGCGCCGCAGCGTCTCGGCCGCATCCTTTGTGGTCGCGACCGTCGGCAGGAACTTCAAATCTTCCGGGCTCGATATGCGCGGCGTCCCGTCATATGTCGCCCCGGTGAGCCCGATGCGCATCCCGTCGACCGTCACGATGGCGCGGTCCTTGAAGTTCGGCAGCGGCGCTCCATCGCCGCCGCGCAGATTGGCGGCATAGAGCGGAAATTTGGCTTCCCCCATGCGCTCGAGGAAGGTGGCCTTTCCGAAATCGAACTCGTGGTTGCCCGGCGTGAAGATGTCAGGCGCAATCAGATTGGTCAGCGCGAGGATGTGCGCGCCGCGGTCGAGGCCCGACATCAGGGATGAGGAAAGCGTATCGCCGGCATGTGCCAGAATCACGTTGCCCTTGGCGCGCTCGGCCTTGACAACGGCGGCAAGTCGGGCGAAGCCGCCGCGGCGTTTCCCGTCGGGCATCATTTGATCTGCAATCAGATAGATGTCATTAGACCAGGAGGAACGTAATGCGCGCGGTCTCCGCATAGGCCGAGCCGGCGCAGAGGATGACGATGAGCAGGCCGACGGCGAAACGGCGAAGGGTGGACATGGCGGGGAAGCAGACTTTCAATCCGATGCGGCGGGCTCGCGTGCTTAGCACGCGGCCGCGGGATGCCGCCACCGCGGATGCAGCGTCGCGATGAACGAAGCCTTGTCCAGCACGCCGGTAGCAGCCAGCACCGCCGAGTATGCGCCGCCCGCAAGCGGCAAGATCGCCGTGCTGTTGGTCAATCTCGGCACGCCGGAGGCGGCCAATGCCGGCGCGGTACGCCGCTATCTCAAGGAGTTTCTCACCGATCCGCGGGTCATCGAGGATCAGGGGCCGCTGTGGCAGCTCGTTCTCAACGGGATCATCCTGCCGATCCGGCCGCGGAAAAAGGCGCGCGACTACGCCGCGATCTGGAATCACGAAAGAAACGAGTCCCCGCTCAAGACGATCACTCGGTCGCAGGCCGAGAAGCTTGCCCGCGCGCTCGAGCCGCTGGGCAAGCACCTCGTGGTCGACTGGGCGATGCGTTACGGCAGCCCTTCGATTGCCTCGAGAGTCGGGAAGCTGGTGGCGCAAGGCTGCGAGCGCATTCTCGTCCTCCCACTCTATCCGCAATACTGCGCGGCAACGACTGCGACCGCCTGCGACGAGGTTTTTCGTGCACTCATGAGGATGCGCTTTCAGCCGTCGGTGCGCATCGCGCCACCCTATTACAACGACACGGTTTATATCGAGGCGCTGGGATCCTCGACCGGGGCGGAGGTCTCCCGGCTCGGCTTCAAGCCGGAGGTCGTCCTCGCCTCCTTCCACGGCGTGCCGAAAGCGTACGTGGACAATGGCGACCCCTACTATGCCCATTGCGTCGAGACCACGCGGCTCCTGCGCGAGCGGCTCAATCTCGACGAGTCGAAATTGACCATGACGTTTCAGTCGCGGTTCGGCCGTGGCAAATGGCTCGAGCCCGCGACCAATCGCACCGTCAGGAAGCTTGCCAAAGAGGGCGTCAAGAATCTTGCGGTGATCACGCCGGGTTTCTCGGCCGATTGTCTGGAAACACTCGAGGAGATCGCCGTCGAGAACGCGCGTCTCTTCAAGAAATACGGGGGTGAGAATTTCGCGGCCATACCCTGTCTCAACGACAGCGCGCCCGGGATGCTGGTGATCTGGCAAATGGCGCTACGGGAGCTCAAGGGCTGGGCGTGAGGCCCGGACGAATATTGTGATACTGGATTGGCGCGCCGGCGCCGAGCAACCTTCTCGCCGCATGCATGGTATTTTTCGCACGTCCGGCGTAGCGTCGCCGCAATGGGAGTGCCGATGCCTCGACCCTGGTCGGAACAACGGAAGAAACGCCTGTCAGCGTTGCAGGCCGCGGGCCGCGGCGCCGATGAGATCGCGACCGCGCTCGGCTTACGGCGCGAGCAAGTCGTCGCCCGGCTCAAGCTCATCGCCAGTTGGGAGCGGAACCGGGAGAATTTCGCCAAGGCGATGAGAAAACGGGCGCAGGCGCGCTTGGCGCGGGCGCGAAAGGCGATCGCAGGTATGCGGAAAGCGATGGCGAAGGGCATGCCTCGCAACCAGGCCATATCCAAAGCTTATGACGCCGGGGCGACCTGGCGGGAAATCGGCGCGCATTTTGGAATCACTGCAGAGGCCGCCAGCGCCGCCGGGCGAAGACATCGCAGGGGTAAGGGGTCCGCAAAAGCGCGCAAGCGCCGCGCGCGCGCCTAGGCCGTGACGCGATCTGGTGGGGCGTGGGAGCGTCCTCATGCCGAGGAGCGCGCGTGCTGCGGTCGAATAGGCGTGCGCGCGTCTCGAAGGATGAGGACCGCCCTCGCGCTTCGAGACGCATCGCAGCGCCCGCTGCCGCTGCGATGCTCCTCAGCATGCGGGGCTTCAGTGATTGCCGCTAATCACGCTACTCCCGCGCGCAGCAGATCGTGGAAGTGCACGACCCCGACCGGCCTGCCGGCATCGACCACGATCAGTTGCGTTTTCTTCATCGAGTTGAGTAGCTCGAGCGCCTCGCTGACAAGCTGATCCGGCCGCACGGTCTTCGGCTTCGACGTCATCACTTCCTCGACCTTGCGATCGAGCAAATTGGCGCTCATGTGCCGGCGCAGGTCCCCGTCCGTGATGATGCCCACGAGCAGCCCGCGGCCGTCAGTGATGCCGACGCAGCCGAACGTCTTGGCCGTCATCTCCGCGATCGCCTCCGACATGCGGGTGCCGACCGTGGCCAGCGGGATCTCGCTGCCGGTGTGCATGATGTCGCGCACGAACTTGAGCATCGCGCCCAAGCGACCGCCCGGGTGCAATCTGCTGAAGTCGACGGCGGTGAAGCCTCGGCTCTCCAACAGCGCGATGGCCAGCGCGTCGCCAAGCGCGGCCTGCATGAGCGTCGAAGTGGTGGGAGCGAGGTTGTGCGGGCAGGCTTCCCGGGCCTGCGGCACCGCGAGCACGACGTCTGCCGCTCGGCCGAGCGTGCTGTCGCTCACCGCGGTAACGGCAATGAGCCCGATGCGAAAGCGGCGCGAGTAGTCGATTAGATCCTTGAGTTCGACCGTCTCTCCCGACCACGACAGCGCCATGATGACGTCGTCGGGTGTGATCATGCCGAGATCGCCGTGACTTGCTTCGCTGGGATGCACGAAAAAGGCCGGCGTGCCCGTGGACGCGAATGTCGCCGCGATTTTTCGCCCGACGTGCCCCGACTTGCCCATGCCGGTCACGATCAACCGGCCCTGCGCGCCGGAGATCAACTCTACGGCGGCTATGAAGGCACGGCCGAGTCCGTCGTGAATGGCGGCTGAGAGTATGGTGATGCCCGTCGCCTCGACCTCGAGCGTTCGCACCGCCGAGGCGATCAGGTCGCCGTTGCGCGCGCTCGTACTTCGTTCGGTGCTAAGTGCCTTGGGCATCACGGTCCGACAACATGCAAGGGGGCCGTCGGGCGACCCTGCGCCGCCCAGCCGAGGGTTATTACTATATCCGCTTTCTGTTGATTAACCAAAGCATAACCGGCCGCATCCGTGCTAGCCGTCGCCGAGCAGGCGCTTGAGTTCGGCGCGCATCGCTGGCGCGATATCGCTGCGTTCGAGCGCATAGGCGATATTGGCCGCAAGAAATCCCACTTTTGACCCGCAATCAAAGCTCCGGCCCGCGAATTCCAGGGCATAGAATGGCTGCGTTCTCGCGAGTTCGATCATCGCATCGGTGAGCTGAATTTCATCGCCTGTGCCGCGCTTTTCGGCCGCCAGAATGTCGAAGATCTCGGGCTGCAGGATATAGCGACCGGTGATGATGAGGTTCGAAGGCGCCTTTTCTCGCGCAGGTTTCTCCACCATTTGGTTGACCGAGAACAGATTACCACTGCGCTCGCCGATGCCGATTACCCCATACATGTGCAGCCGTTCGGCCGCCATTTGCTCGACGGCGATGATATTCGCGTTCTCGCCGAGATTGCGCCCTGCATCGATCATCTGCGCGAGGCAGCCGCGGTTGTGCTGCACCAGCACGTCGGGCAACAGCAGCGCAAAAGGCTCGCGCCCCACCAGCTCACGCGCGCACCACACCGCGTGGCCCAGCCCCAACGGCAATTGCTGGCGCGTGAAGCTCGCCGTTCCCGGACCGGGCAGGTCGCGCATGAGCAGATCGAGATCGGCCCGCCTTTGGCGCTCGGTCAGCGTGTGCTCGAGCTCGAACTGCCGGTCGAAGTGATCCTCGATGACGGCCTTGTTGCGGCCGGTGACGAAGATGAAATGCTCGATGCCCGCTTCGCGCGCTTCGTCGACCACGTGCTGGATCAGCGGCCGGTCGACCACCGGCAGCATCTCCTTCGGCATGGCCTTGGTGGCCGGCAGGAATCTTGTGCCCAGTCCTGCAACCGGGAAGACGGCTTTGCGGATCGCTTTCATGATATCGCCGGAATTGTAGCCGGAACCCTGTTCGGGTCCATCTGTCTCCGTATTTGCCGAACTTGAGTGCTGTGGCAGTAAGTCCTAATGGCCACGCGCCGGCAAGAGGTTAAAAAGCCGTCGAAAATGGCAGCGCGCGAGCGGCTAAGAAACCAGTGATCCGATTTTTGCCAAGTCTGTTACGCAACAACGAGCCGAGATCAACTGCCATGGCAAGATTTGCCGCACCGATAGGCCCGCTCAGTGCGCTGGTTTTGGCCGCTCTTTGCGCAGGTCCGGCCTTCGGCCAGGGAGTGGATATTCGCACACTGTTCAACTCGCCCGGCAGCGGCTCGGTTCCAGCCGCGCCGCCTGCCGGCACTCAGGAATGGAGCGGGGAATCCGGCGCCTCCAATCATCCGCTGATGACGTCGCAGGCGATTCGCACCGCCGCGGCCAATTTTCGCAACTGCTTGGCTGGACTCTGGCCGCAGGCCCAGCGCCGCGGCGTCACGCGTGCGGTGTTCGAGGCCAACGTCGCAGGCCTCACGCCCGATCTGCGGATCATGGACCTGCTCGATTCTCAACCCGAGTTCACCAAATCGATCTGGGATTACCTCGACATTTTGGTGAACGAAGATCGCGTCCGGAATGGCCGGGCGATTCTCGCTCAGCACCGCGCCGCCTTCGACGCGGTCGAGAAGGCGTATGGCGTCGATCGCCACGTCATCGCCGCCATCTGGGGCGTTGAATCCAATTATGGCACGCAGATTGGCGAGCGCTCGGTGATCCGTTCGACCGCCACGCTGGCCTGTATCGGTCGCCGTCAAGACTATTTCCGCGACGAATTTCTCTCGGCGCTGGAAATTCTGGCGCGCGGCGATGTGAGGGCTGACCATCTCAAGGGCTCGTGGGCGGGCGCATTCGGTCCAACCCAGTTCATGCCGACCTCGTTCAAGCGCTATGCCGTTGACTTCGATGGTGACGGCCGCCGTGATGTCGTCGACTCCGTGCCCGATGTGGTCGCCTCCACCGCCAACAATCTCAAGAAAGACGGCTGGGTCAGCGGCCAGAGCTGGGGCTACGAGGTCGTCGTGCCGAAAGGCTTCAATTTCCTGCTCGCCGATCGCTCCCGCGTGATGGCGGTGCACGACTGGGAGCGATTAGGCATCCGGCGCGCCGGCGGCAAAGCCTTCCCGCGGCCCGACGATCGGGCTTACCTGCTGGCGCCGGCGGGGGCGCAGGGGCCGGGCTTCCTGATGCTGCAGAATTTCCGCGTCATCATGAAATACAATCCGGCCGAGGCTTATGCGCTCGCCATCGGCCATCTCGCCGACCGGCTGCGCGGCGGGGAGCCGTTCGTGCAGCCTTGGCCACGGCACGAGCGCGTGCTCACGCGGGCGGAGCGCTACGAGCTGCAGCAGCACCTTTCTGCGCGCGGCTACGATGTGGGCGAGCCCGATGGCCGGCTCGGCGGCAAAACCCGTAGCGCCCTGCGCCAGTTCCAATCGACGGTCGGGGCGGTGCCCGACGGGTTCGCCTCGGCGGCGCTGCTGGAGCGGCTGCGCAGCCGATAATAGCGGCCAGAGGGCATCGTCAAGTTGACGTTTTTTGCCTATATTAGGGGCTAGTAACGGCGCCGGCGGCGTCGCGATTTTGGCCATCGGCAGGTGATTATGGGCTTACCCGGTATGTCCCGTGGATATGTGGCCGCCGCGGCAGCGGGCATTAGTCTCGCGCTGTTATGGCCTGCGCAGGCGCAATTTTGGGACTGGGGAAACCGTCCTCAGCGCCAGCAGCAATACAACAACAACTGGAACAACAACAACTGGGGCGGGTGGGGCGGCGGCTGGAATGACCGGCGCTACAATGATCCCTACCGGCAGGAACGCGAGGCGCCGGTCGATTATTCGCGCGCCCCGCCACCCTCGCAGAAGAAGCCCGAGGCCACGACCTCGATCGTGGTGATGGGCGATGGCAACGCGGACTGGCTGGCCTACGGACTCGAAGATGCTTTCTCCGAAAATCCGGAGATCGCCGTCGTGCGCAAGCACCGCACCGACTCCGGTCTGATCCGCTACGACCAGCGCCGCGACCTCGAATGGCCGCAAGTGGCGCGCGAGATCATCGCGGCCGAAAAACCTAAATTCGTCGTCATGATGATCGGAAACAACGATCGTCAGACGATCCGCGAAAAGGCCCCGCCTGCTCCTCGGCCGGGCGCGGCCAAGCCGAATGCCCAGGCGGCGCCAGCTGCTGCTCCCTCCGCAACGCCGCCAACACCACCGCCGCCTCCGGACCCGGAACAACAGGCGGCCGAGCCGCCGCAAGCCGCCGAGCAGGCGAACATGACGCCCGAGCAGGCGCGCCATGCGTCCTACGGGCCGTGGGAATTCCACACGGAAAAATGGGAGCTCGCCTATATCCGACGCATCGACGCCACCATCGCTGCCCTCAAGAGCGCCGGCGTTCCGGTGATCTGGGTTGGTTTGCCGTCACAACGCAACACCAAGTCCAGCGCGGATTCGTCTTACCTCAACGAGCTCTACCGCAGCCGAGCCGAGAAGGCGGGCATCATATATGTCGACATTTGGGACGGCTTCGTCGACGAGGCGGGCCGTTACTCGGCCCAGGGGCCGGACTACGAAGGCCAGACACGGCGACTGCGCTCGGCCGATGGCGTGTATTTCACCAAGTTCGGTGCCCGTAAGCTTGCTCACTACGTGGAGCGCGAGGTCCAGCGCAGCATCACCAACCGAGGCGCGCCGGTTGCGTTGCCGGTGCCGGTGGACCCCGGCGCGCAATCTCCGAACGCGAAGCCGGGTGGTCCCGCGCAGCGCCCCGCAGCCGGGCCAGTGGTGCCGCTGACGGCGATGCAGATGGCGCCGGAGGAGTTGGTCGGCGGCGGTCGCGCCAGCACCTCTGACGCAACTGGCTCGCGCGCGGTCAACAAGGGCGAGGCCGGCGCTCCCATTGGACGGGCCGATGATTTCAGCTGGCCACGCGGCGCGCTCAACGTGCAGCCGGCAATTCCCGATGCGGGCGGCACAGCTGCGCCGGGACCCGATGACGCTGCCGGGAAACCGACGCAACCGTCTGCCGGAGCGCGCACTGATTCCAGCCAGGCCAACCCAAGCTCGGAGCAGAAACCGGCCGCCCAGCGGCGTCCGCGCCGACCCAACCCCTACGCGCAGCGTCCGCCGTCCTTCTTTCCAAATTTCTTCCGCTAGAGCGTGATGACTTAGATAGAGTCGCTCGCTTCTCCCTGTCATGCCCCGCGAAAGCGGGGCATCCAGTAATCACTGAGAGTCTAATGGTTACTGGATCGCCCGCTTTCGCGGGCGATGACGACGGAGCGCGATCCAACCAAAAATCATCGCGCTCTAGAACAAAGCTGAGCGAGGCGGGTAGCCGCCATTCGCGAGCGCCTCAGCGCGGCAACGCGGTCGATCCCATCAAGAATTTGTCGACGGCATGCGCCGTCTGGCGGCCCTCGCGAATCGCCCACACCACGAGCGATTGGCCGCGCCGCATATCGCCGGCCGCGAAGATTTTCGCATTGGAGCTCTGGTAGGCTACGGTATCGGCCTTGACGTTCCCGCGCGGATCGAGTTCGAGCGCCAGCTCCTCGATCATGCCTTTGTGCACGGGATGCACGAAGCCCATGGCGAGCAGCACCAGATCGGCATCGACCTCGAACTCGGTCCCGGGAATGGGCTTGATCTTCTCGTCCGCGCGCACGCAATGAAGCTTCTTTACTTCGCCGTTCTCGCCGGAAAATTTCGTCGTCATCACTGCGAAGTCGCGGTTGACGCCCTCCTCATGACTCGATGACGTCCGCAGCTTCAGCGGCCAATCCGGCCAGGTCAGCATCTTGTTCTCGTGCAGCGGCGGCTGCGGCATGATCTCGAAATTGGTGACCGACAACGCACCCTGGCGGAACGCCGTGCCAATGCAGTCGGAGCCCGTGTCGCCGCCGCCGATGACGACCACATGCTTGCCGTCGGCGAGGATCGGCTCGTCCTCCTGCGGTTCGCCGCTCACGCGGCGGTTCTGCTGCGGCAAGTAATCCATCGCAAAATGGATGCCTCTGAGCTCGCGGCCCGGAATCGGCAGATCGCGGCTCTGCTCGGCTCCGCCGGCGAGCACGACCGCATCGTAATCCCGCACCAAGGCAGCGGCGGGCATGTTCACCCCGACATGCACGTTGTAATGGAAGGTCACGCCTTCCGCCTCCATCTGCGCCGCCCGCCGCGCCACAATCTGCTTGTCCATCTTGAAATCGGGGATGCCGTAGGTCAGCAACCCGCCGGCCTTCGCGAGCTTCTCGAACACGTGCACGTCGTGCCCGGCGCGCGCGAGCTGCTGGGCACATGCCATGCCCGCCGGTCCCGAGCCGACGATCGCAACTTGTTTTCCGGTTTTGGTCGCCGGTGGCTCAGGCTTCACCCAGCCCTGCTCGAAGGCGCGGTCGGCGATGGCGCACTCGATGGTCTTGATGGTGACGGGATTATCGTCGATGTTGAGCGTGCAGGCGGCCTCGCACGGCGCCGGACAGATCCGGCCGGTGACTTCGGGAAAATTGTTGGTGGAATGGAGGTTGCGCGCAGCCTCTTCCCACTCGCTGCGATACACGAGATCGTTCCAGTCCGGGATCTGATTGTTGACCGGACAACCGGTGTGGCAATAGGGAATGCCACAATCCATGCAGCGTGCGGCTTGCTTCTTGGTCTCCGCCTCCGGCAACGGGCGTACGAACTCGCGCCAATGCTTGATGCGCTGTTCGACCGGCTCGTAGTGGCGGTCCTCACGCTCGTATTCCAGAAAACCGGTGATCTTGCCCATTTTCGGCCGACGGACGCCCGCTACTCCGCCGCTTCCACCATCCGCTCCCGTTGCAGCTCGGCGAGTGCGCGCCGGTACTCGACCGGCATCACCTTGCGAAACATCGGGCAATATTTCTTCCACTCGGCAAGGATCTTCTGCGCAACCGTCGAGCCGGTGAAACGAGCGTGACGCGTGATCAGGAGGGTGAGGCGCTCCAGGTCATTTTGGGTCATGTCGCCCATGACGTCGACGCGGCCATGCGAGCCCAGATCGTGGGCCTGGTGGTAGATGAGCTTGCTCGCCTCTTCTTCCTCGGGCAGCGGCTCGAGCTCCACCATGGCAAGATTGCAGCGCGACGCAAACGTCCCGTCCTCGTCCAGCACGTAAGCGATACCGCCGGACATGCCGGCCGCAAAGTTGCGACCCGTGCGGCCGAGCACGACGACGATGCCGCCGGTCATGTATTCGCAGCAATGGTCGCCGGCCCCTTCGATCACGGCAACGGCGCCGGAATTGCGCACCGCAAAGCGCTCGCCGGCGACGCCGCGGAAGTAACATTCGCCCTCGATCGCGCCGTAGAGCACCGTGTTGCCGACGATGATCGATTCCTCCGGCACGATGCCGGCGTCGTCGGTCGGGCGCGCGATGATGCGGCCACCCGACAGTCCCTTACCGACGTAGTCGTTGGCGTCGCCTTCGAGCTCGAAGGTTACGCCGCGCGCAAGCCACGCACCGAAACTCTGCCCGGCGGTGCCGGTGAACTTCACGTTGATGGTGTCGTCGGGTAGTCCCTCGTGCCCATAACGCTTGGCGATCTCGCCCGAAAGCATGGCGCCGACCGTGCGTTCCGTGTTCTTGATGGGGCTGACGATACGCACCGGCGTGCCGCGATCGAGCGCGCCCTGCGCCTCGGCGATCAGTTTGCGGTCCAGAATGGTATGAATCTTATGGTCCTGGGGCTCGCAATTGTAGATCGCCACGCCTTGCGGCGCTTCGGGCTTGAAAAACAGCCTGGAGAAGTCCAGTCCCTTGGCTTTCCAGTGCTCGACGACCTGGCGCTTGTCGAGCATCTGCATCTGCCCGATCATTTCGTTGAACGTGCGATAGCCCAATTCGGCCATCAGCTCGCGCACCTCCTCGGCGACGAAGAAGAAATAATTGATGACGTGCTCGGGAGTGCCTTTGAAGCGCTTGCGCAGCACGGGATCCTGGGTCGCCACGCCGACCGGGCAGGTGTTGAGGTGGCATACCCGCATCATGATGCAGCCGGCGGCGATCAACGGCGCGGTCGAGAAGCCAAATTCGTCGGCCCCGAGCAGCGCGCCGACCACGACGTCGCGTCCCGTGCGCATGCCGCCGTCGACCTGCACCGAGATGCGTCCGCGCAGGCGGTTGGCGACCAGCGTCTGGTGGGTCTCGGCGAGCCCGATCTCCCAGGGCGAGCCGGCGTGCTTGATGGACGTGAGCGGCGAGGCGCCGGTGCCGCCTTCGAAGCCGGCGATGGTCACGTGATCGGCGCGCGCCTTGGAGACGCCGGCCGCCACGGTTCCGACGCCGACCTCGGAGACGAGCTTCACGGATACGAGACCATCCGGATTGACGTTCTTGAGGTCGAAGATGAGCTGCGCCAGGTCTTCGATTGAGTAGATGTCGTGGTGCGGCGGCGGCGAGATCAAGCCGACCCCGGGCGTCGAGTGGCGCACCTTGGCGATGGTCTTGTCGACCTTGTGCCCGGGAAGCTGGCCGCCTTCGCCGGGCTTGGCGCCTTGCGCCATCTTGATCTGCATCATGTCGGAGTTGACGAGATATTCCGTCGTCACGCCGAACCGCCCGGACGCGACCTGCTTGATTGCGGAGCGCATCGAGTCGCCGTTCGGCAGCGGCTTGAAGCGGTCGGCTTCCTCCCCGCCTTCGCCGGTGTTCGACTTGCCGCCGATGCGGTTCATGGCGATGGCGAGCGTGGTATGCGCTTCGCGCGAGATCGAGCCGAATGACATGGCGCCGGTGGAGAAGCGGCGCACGATGC
>JBJMTU010000216.1:0-7052 GCA_045811545.1 Xanthobacteraceae bacterium
GCATGACGCGCCGGCTGATGGGCGTGTGGCGCATGGACGTGCCCATGAGCGCAACCGCATCCCGCGCAGCGTCGACCAGCGCGTTTTCGTGCGCCGTGCGGGGCAATTGCCAGGCGCGGTCTCCGAAAACGAGCTCGCAACCCATGCCCTCGAGCGCGTTGACGGTCTCCGGCGGCTCCTCGCGCGGGGCAAAGATCAGGATTTTCGGCTTGGACATCGAGGCTCCACGATTGAATGGGTGGGACGGACGGCTGCGCAGAGGAGAGCCGGAGGCAGGGGGAGATCAGTTGAGCTTGATTCCGCTATCCTTGAACACTTGACCCCACCGGTCCAGCTCTTTGCGCACGAAGGCGTCGAATTCCTCCGGCGTGCTGCTCACCGCGCTGATCCCGGATTTCTCGAGTTTGTCGGCGATGACCGGATCGGCATACATCTTGACGACCTCGCGCTGAATCTTGTCGACGATGGTGCGTGGCGTGCCGACGGGCGCCACGAGCCCAATCCAAGTCGAGATATCGTCGAGTGCCGGAATGCCGGCTTCGACCGCCAGCGGCCTCACCTCTGGCAAGGCCGGCAACGGCCGGCTGTTGAGCTTGGCCAGCGCGCGCAACTTGCCGCTATGGATGAGCGGAATGCTGGTGGCGGCGCCGTCGATGATGTAATCGACCGCGCCGGTCAAGAGACCCTGCACGGTCGGTGCGCTGCCGTTGAACGGAATGTACTGAACGTCAAGGCCAGCCTCGCGATTGAAGAGATAGCCGGCAAGCCGCGTCGTGATGATGCCTGCGCCGTAGTTGAGCTTGCCCGGATTGGCTTTAGCACGCGCGATCAATTCTTTGACCGTCCTCGGGCCATCCTCGGTGCGAACGCTCAAGAGCGATGTGTTCTTGGACGCCAGCGTGATCGGCGCAAAATCCCTGAGCGGATCATAAGACAGGTTGGTCGAGGTGACGGGATTGAGCACCATGGTGACGTCCATCGCCGCGAGCAGGGTGTAGCCGTCGGGCGGCATCTTGGCGACGCGCGCGGCGGCGATTGCCGTATTGGCGCCCGGCTGATTTTCGATCACCACCGGCTGGCCCCACACCTCGCTCAGACGTTGCCCGATCACGCGAGTGAGAATGTCGGTTGGCCCGCCGGCAGGGAACGGCACGACGATGCGGACTGCCCGGTTGGGATAGGTCAGGCTGTCGGCAGTTCCTTGGGCGGCTGCGACGGCGATCGCGATTGTGGCGATGAGAGCGGTCGGCGCAAACAGCGCACCGAATGAAGCAGCGAGGCGAACGATAAGACGCGATACGGCCAGCACGGCTCGGTAATCCGTTCGACCCACTCAATCGTACTTCATTCCGGTTTCCTTCACGACCGTGGACCAGCGTTGCGCTTCCTTGCGGATGAAGGCTGAAAATTCCGCCGGCGTGCTGGTGGCCGGGAACAGGCCCGAGGCGTCCGCCTTCGCCTTGATGGCGGGCTCGGCCAAGATTTTCGCCACTTCGGCCTGCAGCTTGTCGACGATGGCCGCCGGCGTGTCCTTGGGCGCAACAAGTCCGAGCCAGACCGTGATCTCGTCCATGTTAGGCACCTCGGCGGTGATAATCGGAAGGTCGGGCACAGGCGGGAACGGGCGAGGATCGAATTTGGCGAGAACGCGGAACGCCCCGCTTTGAATTAGCGAGAGCGATGCGGACGGTCCGTCGAAGGAAAAATCCACACTCCTGGTGAGCACGGCTTGGGCCACTTCGGCACTGCCGTTGTAGGGAACAAGCACGGTGTCGATCCCAGCGGCGTTGTTGAACAGGTAGCCGGTGAGCTTGGTGGTAATGGTGCCGGCACCGTAGTTGAGCTTGCCGGGTTGTCGCTTTGCCTTGGCGATCAACTCCTTCACCGTCTTCACGTCGCTCGCCGCGTTGACGATGAGCAGTTGCATGGTCTTCGCAGTCAGCGTGATCGGTGCGAAGTCGTTGAACGGATCATAAGGCGGGGTGCGGTAGAGGTACTGGTTCATAGTCAGCGTCGAGTCGATGGCCATGAGCAACGTGTAGCCATCGGGCGCTGCCTTGGCGACCTGTTGGGCGGCCAGCACCGTATTCGCGCCGGGCCGGTTCTCGACCACGACCGGCTGGCCCCAGTCCTCGCTCATTTTCTGGCCGATCATGCGCGCGAGGACGTCAGAGGGGCCACCGGCCGGGAAGGGCACGACGATCTTGATCGATCGGCTGGGGAAGGCTTCCGGCCGTTCTTGGGCAGTGGCGGTCCCCGTCACCACAGCCGCCAAAATTGCGAGCGTGATCCAGCAGCGGGTCATGGGCATCCTTCTTGAATGCGGCCTTGCTTTCGTCCGGCAATTCTCACCGTTGCGCTCGTCCGAGGCAACAGCGGCTGCCATTCAAAATGGAGCCCCCATGGGCTAGCTTGATTGACGATCGGCCACGTCGAGGATTCAGGAGGAACCGTGCTCGCTCCCGCTCCATCCCGCCAAGATCGCATGGCGATGCACAATGCCAACAAGCTCAAGATCGGGCTGTTCGGGGCGAACTGTTCGTCGGGGCGGGCGGTCACCCTTGTTCCGGAGCGCTGGTCGGGAAGCTGGCCGGACAATCTCAAGCTCGCCCGGATGGCCGATGAGGCTGGTATCGATTTTCTCCTGCCGATCGGACGCTGGAAGGGTTATGGGGGCGACACCGATTACCAGGGCGCCACGCTCGAGACCATCACTTGGGCAACGGGCCTGCTCGCCTCGACCAAGCGCGTCACCGTCTTCGGTACTCTGCATGCGCCGCTGTTCCATCCGATCATTGCCGCCAAGGCAATGGTGACCGCCGACCACATCGGCGAAGGCCGCTTCGGGCTCAATATCGTGGTTGGCTGGAACGAAGGCGAATTCGCCATGTTCGGCGTGCAGCAGCGGGATCACGATGCGCGCTATGAATACGCGCAGGAATGGATCGACGTCATCAAGATGATCTGGTCGGACAAGGAGGACTTCGACTTAAAGGGAAAATATCTCGACATGAAGGGGGTCCGCGGCAAGCCCAAGCCTTATGGCGGCTCACGACCGCTGATCATGAACGCCGGCGCTTCGCCGGTCGGCCAAGCTTTCGCAATTCGCAATTGCGATGCATTCTTCTTGCAGGCGTCGCGGACCTCGCTCGAAGAGACCGCGCAGAAGGTTGTGACCGCCAAGGAGCAGGCCGAGCAGCAGGGCAGGGAACTCGGCGTCTATACGGTCGGCGTTGTCACTTGCAGGCGAACCAAGCGAGAGGCCGAGGACTATTTTCACTATTCCATCGTGGAGCACGCGGACTGGAGGGCCGTCGACGATATCCTCGCGCTCAAGAACATCACCGCACAGAACACGCCGGCGGAGAAGTTTCAGCAGATCCGCACCGGATACGCGCAGGGCATGGGCGGCTTGCCGATCGTGGGGGATCCTGATCACGTGGCGAGCCAGCTCATCGATCTCAGCAACGCCGGGCTGACCGGGGTGGCCGTCTCGCTCGTCAATTATCTCGACGAGCTTCCGTTCTTCTGCGACGAGGTCCTGCCGCGGCTGCACCGCGCGGGGCTGCGCGAGAAACGGTGATGAAGCATCGAGGCGTCAGTCGAGCTTGAGATTGCCGCTATGCTTGAGCACCGTGGACCAGCGGTCCGTTTCGCTGCGAATGAACGCGTCGAACTCGGCGGGCGAGCGGCTGCTGGTCGCCTCAATGCCCACTTTCTCCAGCTTGGCGATCAAGGCCGCGTCGGCGTAGATGCGCGCCACTTCGCGATGGAGTTTTTCGATAATGGCGGAAGGCGTCCCAGCGGGCGCCACCAGCGCGATCCATGTGGAGCTTTCGTCGAGCTCGGGTAGCTCGGCCGCGACGCTGAGGCTCGGCAAGTCGGGCAGGATCGAGAGCGGCCGGTTGCTGTATTTGGCGAGCGCGCGGTAGTGGCCGCCCTGGATCAGCGGCAAGCTGGTGCCGGTACTGTCGAGGGCGAAGTCCACCGTTCCCGCGAGCACGGCCTGGCCGATCTCGGCGCTGCCCTTGAACGGAACGAGCTGCACGTCGATGCCGGCGGCTTTGGCGAAGGCAAGCGCGCCTAGGCGCGAGGTGATGGTGCCCGCGCCCATATTGAGCTTTCCGGGATTGGCCTTTGCCTTGGCGATCAGCTCCTTGATCGACTTGGGCCCGTCGCTTCGCACGACCACCAGCGCGATGTTCTTGATCAACAGCGTGATCGGCGCGAGGTCTTTGAGCGGGTCATAGGGCAGATTGGGCGTCACCAATGGGTTCACCACCATGGTCGTGTCCATCGCCGCGAGCAGCGTGTAGCCGTCGGGTGCCGAGCGCGCCACCACTTGCGCGCCAATGGCGGTGTTGCCGCCGGCGCGGTTCTCGATAAGCACCGGTTGGCCCCAGTCCTCGCTCATGCGCTGTCCGACCAGCCGCGCGATCATGTCCGCGGGGCCGCCCGGCGGGAACGGCACGAGGATGCGGATTGGTCGATTGGGATAGGTCTTCGGGTCGGCGTCGAGCGTTGCTTGCGCCTGCGCATGCCCAAGCGTCATGGCGATGGCGGCAGTGGCGATGAGGATGCGAGGCGGCATCGGCGGCTTTCAGTCGAGCTTCATGCCCACGGCCTGGATGACCTTGACCCGGGTGTCGGCTTGCGAGCGGACGAAGGCGGCGAATTCCTCCGGCGTGTTGCTGCTGGCCGGCTCGATGCCGGCATTGAGCAGTTTTTCCCGGACCTCCGCCAGGGCCAAGACCTTCCTGATCGATCCATGCAGCTTGACCACGACCTCGCGCGGCGTCCCCGCGGGCGCGACGATGCTTTGCCAGATGCCGAGATCGTAACCGGGGAAAGTCTCGGCGATGGTTGGAATTTCCGGCGCGAGCGAAAGCCGCTGTGCGCTCACCAGACCGAGGATCTTGACCTTCTTGTCGCGCCACAGCGGCAGCGCCACGTTGACGCTTTCCATGCCGAGCGGAATGTCGCCGGCCAAGATGCCGGTGATCTGCGTCGTCCCGCCCCGATAGGGGACCATGCCGAAATTGGTGCCGGCCATCATGTTCAGGAGGCCCACATTGACCTGCGACGTCGGCGTGCTGATTCCAATCTGGAAGCTGCCCGGTTTGGCTTTCTCCTGCTCGACCAGTTCTTTGATCGAATTGACCGGGAGGTTGATGTTGCCGACCACCGCCGAGGGGACGAGCGCGATCAGCGAGATCGGCGCGAAATCCTTGAACGGATCATAGGCGAGCTTGCTGTAGAGGAACGGATTCATCACCAGCGTGCCGTCGATCGCCATCAGCAGCGTGTAGCCGTCCGGCGCTGCCTTCGCGACCGCCTGGGCACCGATAATGGTGTTGGCTCCGGGCCGATTGTCGACGACGATTTGCTGCCCCAAGTCTTCGCTCATTTTCTGACCGATGAGGCGGCCGAGAAAATCGGCGGGCCCGCCGGGCGCGAAGGGCACAATGAGAGTGATCTGCCGCACGGGATAGGTCTGGGCGGCCGCGGCCGAAACGAAGAGCGCGAGCAGTGCGGCGGCGCCGGCAATTCGTCCGAAATGCATATTCATGGCTCGATCCCTCGCCGATCACGCATCCAGGTGCCGCATCAATCGGCCAAGCGACGGCATTGGGGGCAACGGAGCAAGTGCCGACTTGAGCCGTTTGACGCAACCCCACAGCACCGCCTGGTTGCTGTTGACGACCGGCTTGCCGAGCGCGTTCTCAATCTCTGCTACCGCCTCGATCTGCGTGGTGTTGGTGCAACTCAGGAAGATGCCATCCGTGTCCGAGCGGTCGTGGTTGCGCGCGAGCTCCACCCATTCGCGCGGCGTGACCGCGGCGAATTCGAGCGACTTGAGGCCTAGGGCCACGTCGTGGACCACGGCAAAGCCGGTCGCGCTGAGATAGTCGATCACGGCCTGGTTGCTCTTGTAGGGACTGAGCAGGAGGAGCTTGCGCAGCCCCAGTGCCTGCAATGCTTCGAGCACGAGGCGGCTCGTTGCCAGCGCCTCGATGCCGGTTGCGTCTTTGATGATCTCGAGAATACGGCCTTCGCCGTGCGGGCCCTGGGTCATCGACGTATCGGTGCAGTGGAAGACGATGAGATCGGGCGCCACGTCGGCGAGCAGCTTTGCGGAGGTTGCGATCTCCTCGGCCATCACCCCAAGCGGACGCTTCCATTCGCCGGCGACGCGGGCGCGCGCGACATGCACGCCGAGACCGGGCGGCGCCAAATGATTGAACTGCGGCTCGGTCATGCTGTTGACCGAGGGAATGATCATTCCGATCCGCGCGCGCACCGCCGGCAAGAGCTTCTCGTCTTGTCGCCGCTCGACCATTGTAACGGTAGCCATGATCTTCCCCTCCGCAGCGACCGCCGATTGCCAGTCCCGAGCGGCGGCGGCCCAGCACGGGAGCCAAGGATAATTGCGCCGTTGGTCAAGGCAAAGCTAGCACGAGCCCACGCGTTTTTGGCATAAAGTCGCTGCCAGCCTGTGCTCAGCTTGGATTCGCGAGGCGGAAATGAACGGCGATGAGATCGACATGCGAATGTTCGCCCAGAGGGCGGGCGCGAATGTGACCTTCAGTGCCGGAAGCGTGATCTTCAATCAGGGCGATCCGGGCAGCTGCATGTACGTCGTGCAGTCCGGTGTGATCGAGATGGTGATCGGGGACAAAGTGGTCGAGATTTGCGGACCGAACGAAGCGATCGGGTTCATGTCGATGGTCGACGGCGCGCCGAGGAGTTCCACCGCGCGCGTGAAAGAGAACTGCGAACTGTCCCTGATCGATCAACGCAAATTCCGCTTCATGGTCGACGAGGTGCCGAACTTCGCCCTCTACATCATGGGCGCGATGGCGCGGCGCATCCGCGGTATGAGTCAGGCGATGTGAAGATTATTGCCGAGCGGGTAGCGGGCGTTTTTGGCAGGCCGCATAGCGAGCCGCCATATGTGCCATGCGCCGCACGCCGGGCAGGGGCCATGCTATTGAAACAAGAACGCGTTTAATTAGGGCGTGGCATAAGCAAGAGTTGTACGGATATGTGGC
>JBJMTU010000217.1:0-30531 GCA_045811545.1 Xanthobacteraceae bacterium
AAAGCTTAACCGATTGCCGTCGAGGGTCACCACGCCCCAGCCGGTGCGGCGGAGACCGGGATCGATGCCGAGAATGCGAATCAGGCCGCGCATGACCGTCTCGTTGATAGCCCCGCCGGCGGCAACAGCCTAGGCCGTTCGCAATATTCTCCTCGCTTTCGCTCAATGCCACGCATCCTGCTGGCATTGCCGTCGTCCCCGCGCATAGCGTGTCGAAGACGCGCATAAACGCGCTTATGCTGGGGACCCCTATTCCAGAGGCGGTGGGTCCCCGCTTTCGCGGGGCCGACCGTGTACGAGTTGGTGAGTTGCACTCGGAATGAGCCCGAGCAGCGTTGATGCCAGCGCCCAGTCAACGCGTGGTCGCCGGCCGGCTCGCTGAGAAGCCTACGCGCTCAGCTTTTGCATCAGCGCGTCCGAGACTTCGAAATTGGCGTAGACGTTCTGCACGTCATCGTGCTCGTTGAGCGTCTCGATCAGCCTGAAGAGTTTCTCGCCCTGTTCGTCGTTGACGGCAACGGTGTTCTGCGGCTTCCACACCAGCGCCGCCTTGCGCGCCTCGCCGAATTTTGCCTCCAGCGCCTTCGCCACCTCGCGCAGCGATTCCTGCGTCGTATAAATTTCGTGTCCGCCCTCGCTCGACACGACGTCCTCGGCGCCGGCCTCGATCGCGGCCTCCAGCATGGCATCGGGGCTTGCGATCCCGGCGTCGTACTCGACCACGCCGACACGATCGAACATGAAGGAGACCGCGCCGGTCTCGGCCAAATGGCCGCCTGATTTGGTGAAGCTCGCGCGCACTTCGCCTGCGGTGCGGTTGCGGTTGTCGGTCAGGACCTCGACGATGACGGCGACGCCGCCCGGTCCATAGCCCTCGTAGCGGATCTCGTCGTAGCTCTCCGCGTCGCTGCCGGTCGCTTTCTTGATCGCGCGTTCGATATTGTCCTTGGGCATGTTCTCCGCGCGGGCAGCGATGATCGCCGCGCGCAAGCGCGGATTCGTGACGGGATCGGGCAATCCCATCCGGGCCGAGACCGTGATTTCGCGCGCCAGCTTTCCGAACAGCCTGGATTTCGCCGCATCCTGCCGCCCCTTTCGGTGCATGATGTTTTTGAATTGGGAATGGCCGGCCATGGCTTGCTCCTCGACGGCCCCGCGCCGCGCAAGTGGAAACGCGCGATCGGCAAAGCCGCGGATATCGATGATGTCGGCGCGTTATTGGGACGCCTCGCATCGAAAATAGGCCGCGGCTGCGCCGAAATCCAGAACCGGCTGCGGCCCGCGAGGATGGCCGTCGCCGCGCGCCCGTCAGCGAACGCCGCCGGTATCGCGAATCGGACCGATCGCGGCCCTTTAGTCGATGTCAGAGCGCCGTTTGCATCAACGCCGGGAAGTACCGATACCCGTCGCCTTGCGGGCCGAGATAGCCGATGCCGGGCCAAGGGAAGTGATACGCGATGAATGGAATGCGCTCCCTCGCGAGCATCTCGAACACGCGCAGACGGCTGCTGACGGCCTGCTTGCCATCGGTATCATAGGAGAACTCCAGGCGTGGGCGTTGCACCACCAGGACGTGATGGTGGGCAATGTCGCCGACGTTGCAGATCATCTCTCCCTGCGAGGTGATCATGTAGACGGTGTGCCCGACCGTGTGGCCCCGCGCCGATACCGCCTGCACCCCGGGCAAGAATTCCTGCCTGTCCTTGATGAACACCATGCGGTCGCGATTTGGCAGCAATTGCTTGCGCGCGCCGGCAACGAACGCCTTGAGCATATCGTTTGAAAGTTTTGCCTCATCGGTCCAGAAGTCGAAATCGGCTTGTGTCATGTAGATCTGGGCGTTCGGGAAGGTGGGCGCGCCATTATCGGCCATGAGTCCGAAGCAATGATCGGGATGGGCATGGGTGAGCACGACGGCGTCGATGTCCTTCGGCTCGATCCCGGCCGCCTTGAGATTGCTGGGTAGCCGTCCAGTGTCCGGGCCCAGCATCTTGTTCGTGCCCATGCCGGTGTCGAACAGCGCCACGAGATCGCCCGTGTTGATGACCAGCGCATTCTGCTGCAGCACGACATTATCGGTGGGCAGAAAGTTCTCGGTCAGCGTCTTGCCGAATTCCTCTTTCGACAAGCCGATGAACACGTCCGGCTTCGGCTCGCCCAGCGACAAGGGACCATCAGAAATGGCGGTCGCCTCGATACTGCCGATCTTGAAGCGATAGAAGGCGGGCGCCTGTGTGTTTTGCAACGGCGCCTTCGCGCACGCGATGGGTGCACTGCCGACCAATCCAGCGACCGCCGCAGAAACTCCCGCGAGCAAGCGCCGGCGCGAAAGAAAAACATCGAGCCTGGTTGTCATGTTCAAACTCCCGCTTGACGGATCATCATCTCTCACCGGCAGGCTAGGCGCGGACCCGGCAAATTCGTGTCGGGCACCGTCACGATGAAGTGAGCAGCAGGCGTTATTCCCAAAATTTGGGTCGCGCCGCTTCCAGCCGGCCCCCCAGGCGTACCGCCGCGATGTGCCGCGCGACTCCGCTGGTGTCGTCGGTCTCGACCGCGAGCGCGCACAAGGTTGCTTCGCCCATCGCCGGCTCAAAGCGAGCGCCCGAGATCTTGGTCAGAAACCGCGACAGCGGCTCCTCCTTGTTCATCCCGATCACGGAATCGTAGTCGCCGGTCATGCCCACGTCGGAGATGAAGGCGGTGCCGCGCGGCAGGATCTGGTGGTCCGCGGTCGGTACGTGCGTGTGCGTGCCGACGACGAGGCTCGCGCGTCCGTCGCAGAAATGGCCCATCGCCTGCTTCTCGCTCGTCGCCTCGCCGTGGATGTCGATGATGATGGCGTCGGCCGCCTGTTTGAGCGGGCAGGCGGCAAGCTCGCGCTCGACCGCGGCGAACGGGTCATCCAAGGGGTCCATGAAGATGCGGCCCATGGCGTTGACGACGAGCACGCGCGCGCCGTTCTTCGCGTCGATCAGCGCCACGCCGCGGCCGGGCGTGCCGGCGGGATAATTGATCGGGCGCAGCAGCTTCGGCGCGCGTTCGATGAAAACCAGCGCCTCCTTCTGGTCCCAGGAGTGGTTGCCGCCGGTGATCACGTCGGCACCAGCATCGACGAATTCCTGGTAGATTGCTTCGGTGATGCCGAAGCCGCCGGCCGCGTTCTCGCCATTGACCACCACGAAATCGAGTTTCCAGTCGGCCACGAGTCCGCCCAGGCGCTCGAGCAAAATCGCGCGCCCGCTGCGCCCCACGACGTCGCCGATGAACAGGATGCGCATCCGTCACGCGGCCCGGCAATCGATGACCTCGCGCTCGGTTAGCACGAGATCGAGGCGCGCGTCGCGCGCCGTCGTCGGCACGCTTGGAATTTCCTGCACGGCGAGGCCGAGGCCGCAGGCGGTGACGGTCTTGCGCGCGCGCAAGTGCGCAATCGTCAGATCGTAGTAGCCAGCGCCATAACCGATACGCTGGCCGCTGCGGTCGAAGGCCAAGAACGGCACGAGCAGGATATCGGGAAAGACTTCGGCGGCCTCGGGGGCGGGCTCGCGGATGCCCCAAGTGCCGGCAACAAGCCTTTGGCCAAAGGCAAAGGCGCGCATGGTGAGCGGTTTGCCGCGTCCGGCCACCGCCGGCAGCGCGAGCTGCGCGCCGCTGCCTGCGAGCTTGCGCATCAGTGGGATAGGATTGATTTCGCTCCCGATCGGCATGAATCCCGAGACGATCGTCTGCGGCGTTATCGCGACCGGGAACCGCCGCTCCGCAACAGCCTGCGCCGCCGCGGCCCGCATGTCAGCGGGCAATGCATCGCGCCGCGCGCGCGCTTGCCGGCGCAGCTCGGCCTTGGCGTCTTCGATCGAGGTGGATTGAGCCATCGAGCTATGAGTGCGGAGCCGCAATGGCCGTTGGAGCGTCGATCCCGGGTTCCCTACGAAAGTAGGTGGGCGCCATATGTCCGAGCCCACGAGCCCGGTCAGGGACAGCTCCCTTAAGGATCGATAAGGCCCCGGGGATATGGCTCCTGACGCGCCTCGCAGCCCCGCGCGTGCGAATGTAGTGGCTATGCGGTTGCGATGCTACCCGCGAAACGGCGAGGACTCACAAATTACGATGGTTGGGCAATCGCCGGCCGACGCGCCGCCGCGATCAGTCCGCCTTCGCGCCGGAGAATTTCACCACCTTGGCCCACTTTTCGGTTTCGTCCGCGATGAGTTTTCCGAATTGAGCGGGCGTCATCGGCATCGGCTCGCCGCCGAGCTCCGCAAGCCGCGCCTTGAGCTTGGGATCGGCGAGGACCTCGTTGACTGCCTTGTTGAGTGTATCGACGATCTGGGGCGGCGTGCCTTTGGGCGCCACGATCCCGTACCAAACCACCGCCTCATAGCCCGGCACGGTTTCGCCGATGGTCGGCACATCCGGAAGCGCCGGCGAGCGCTTGCCCGCCGTCACACCCAAGGCGCGCAGCGTGCCGGCCCTAATGTGCGAAATCGATCCGGGGAGGTTGTCGAAGATAACCTGGACGCGGTTGGTGAGCAGGTCTTGCAGCGCCGGCGCCGAGCCGCGGTATGGCACATGCTGCATGTTGACGCCGGTCATGGCTTTGAACAATTCGCCTGACATATGCACCGACGTGCCGCTGCCCGAGGAGGCCATGTTGATCTTGCCCGGATTGGCCTTCGCGTAGGCGATGAACTCGGCCACGGTCTTGGCCGGCACGTCCGGGTGCACCACCATTACGTTGGTGAGCAGCATCGTGCCGGCGACCGGCACGCCGTCGCGCATGAAATCGAACGGAAGCTTCTCGTAGAGCGATGCATTGATGGCATTGTTCGGAGCGGCGAATGCGATCGTATAGCCATCAGGCGGCGATCCCAGCACCGCAGCCATCCCGATATTTCCGCCGGCGCCGACTTTGTTCTCGATGATGAATTGCTGGCCCAAGCGCTCCGAGAGATATTGTCCAATGACGCGCGCCACGGTGTCGTTCGGTCCGCCGGCGGTGAACGACACGATCCAATGCACCGGACGGGCCGGATAGCCTTGTGCCGCGGCGATGCGCGGGAAGGCCGGCAGCGCGGCAGCGCCTGCTGCCAAATGCAGAAAATGACGGCGGTCAAGGTTCATCATGGCCAAAGTGGACCTCGCTGTGCGTCGGAATGAATACACGCCCCTAGCCCATTGGAACGCCGGCGTCGACGACTGTCTGATTGAGCTGCCTGGTGAGGCTCTCGATGCGCTCGGCCGCCGCATTGAGTGCCGCGACCACCGCCGCTTGCGTCGCCTGGGTGCGATCGGCGGATACGACACTCGCCTCCTGCAGCGTGGCAAGCTCCGGCTCGAGCCGCCGCAATTTTTCCTTCACCTCCGAAAGCTCATCGGCGAGCGCCAGCGCGGCCATGACCGTGAGCCGCGTGTCGCCGATCTCGCCGAAGCGCGCCCGCAGCGTGGCGATCCGCGCGTCGAGCTCCTCGGCGAGATGGGTGACACGCGCCTCTTCGCCGCTCTCGCAAGCCATCCGGAACTGGCGGCCGTTGATGGTAACGTTGACCTGCGGCATGGCACCCTCAGCGCTCGTTCGCCGCGAGCACGGAGCGGATCGTATGGATGGCAGCATCGAGCCGCTCGGCCACCTCGCGATTGGCCCCCTCCAGCGTTCGGTTGCGCGCGGCCGCGGCATCGAGCTCCGCGGCAAGGCGAGAGCGGTCGGCGCCGAGCGCATGCAGCTGAGCGTCGAGCGTCTGCTCGCCGCGATCCGCCTCGTGCCGCCGCTCGACGGCGGCCGCAAGCGCATCGAGCGCAAGCGCAAGACGCTTGCTGGCGGCCTCGATGGCGCTCCCTTCCCTCATTCTCGACGACCCCTTGGCTCGGCGGATTACATAGCCGATTCGTCAGCCGTATGGCCGGAGAAATCTTTTGCGTCGGCAAGCGGTTAGGAGAAGAACCCTACGTTGCGTGTGCACTCCTCGTCAACGCTTGACCGCAATTCATCCTGACCCCTGTGAATGGCGAGCGAGCCAGGCGGCGGCATTCTTTGACTCGCCTTGCCCGCGTGCTAGAGCCTCGCCCGAGAACCGCTTGGCCCGGCGATGACCAGCCCCAACTCGCTCCTTGCTGCAGCGGCGTCCCCCGTCCGCCGGGACGAGCGCGCAACACGCGCGCGCCACGACCGCATGGCCAATGCGCTGCGCGCGCTCGCCATGGACGCGGTCGAACAGGCCAAATCCGGCCATCCCGGCCTGCCCATGGGGGCAGCCGACGTCGCGACCGTGCTGTTCACGCGCTTTCTCAAGTTCGATGCGGCGGACCCCGCCTGGCCCGACCGCGATCGCTTCGTGCTCTCGGCCGGTCACGGCTCCATGCTGATCTACGCGCTGCTCCATCTCCTCGGCTACGAGAAGATGACGATCGAGGAGGTCAAACGTTTCCGCCAGCTGGGCTCGATCACTCCCGGCCATCCCGAGAACTTCCTGACGCCGGGCGTGGAGACGACGACGGGCCCACTCGGGCAGGGACTTGGCAACGCTGTCGGCATGGCGATTGCCGAGCGCCATCTCGCCGCGGTGTTCGGCCCCGAACTGGTGGACCATCGCACCTACGTGCTCGCCTCCGACGGCGACCTGATGGAAGGCGTCAGCCAGGAGGCGATCGCGCTCGCCGGCCATCTCAAGCTCAACAAGCTGATCGTGCTGTTCGATGACAACGGCATCTCCATCGACGGACCCCTGTCGCTTGCCGATTCCGTCGATCAGGTGCGCCGCTTTGAGGCGGCTGGCTGGGCGGCAAGCCGCGTCAACGGCCACGATCCCGAGGCGGTCGCCAAGGCGCTCGAGCAGACGCAGTCCTGCGATCGGCCGTCGCTGATCGCCTGCCGCACCACCATCGGCTTCGGGGCGCCCAGCAAGGCGGGAACCGAGAAGTGCCACGGCTCCCCTCTCGGCAGCGATGAAATCAAAAGCGCGCGGGAACGACTCGGCTGGACGGAGCCTGCCTTCGTCATTCCCGCCGAGGTGCGCGACCTGTGGCGCAGCGCGGGGCGAGCCGGCAGGGCAGCGCACCAAGACTGGAACGGTCGCCTCAACGCGGCATCCTCGGCGCGTCGCGCCGAATTCGAACGCCGCATTCGCGGCGAGTCGCCGAAGGATAATCTCGTTGCCGCCGTGCGCTCGGTGAAGGAGAAGCTCGCCGCCACGCCGAAAGAGGCTGCCACCCGCGCCGCATCCGAGACTGCGCTCGAAGCGCTGACCGTGGCGGTGCCGGAGATGATCGGCGGCTCTGCGGATCTGACCGGCTCCAACAACACCAAGCCGAAAGGCATGACCGTATTCTCCGCCGCGAACTATTCCGGGCGCTTCATCCACTACGGCGTGCGCGAGCACGGCATGGCCGCAGCGATGAACGGCATGGCATTGCACGGGGGCGTCATTCCCTATTCCGGCACGTTTCTCGTGTTCTCCGATTACTGCCGTCCGGCGATCCGCCTCGCCGCGCTCGCGGGCGAACGCGTCATCCATGTGATGACCCACGACTCGATCGGGCTCGGCGAAGACGGCCCGACGCACCAACCGGTCGAGCATCTCGCCGCGCTGCGCGCCATTCCGAATCTGTACGTGTTCCGTCCGTGCGACGCGGTCGAGACGATCGAATGTTGGCAGCTTGCGCTGGAGAGGTCGCAATCGCCGAGCGTGCTGGCGCTAACGCGCCAGAATTTGCCGCAGTTGCGCCTTGCGTTTGAGGAGACGAACCGTTGCGCCGCCGGCGCCTACGAGATCGCCGCCGCGGACAACGAGGCCGATGTGTCGCTGTTCGCGACCGGCTCCGAAGTGTCCATCGCGGTCGAGGCACACAAGTTGCTGCGTGAGCGCGGCGTCGCTGCGCGCGTGGTGTCGGTCCCCTGCTTCGAGCTTTTGCGCGAGCGTCCCGCCGCCGAGCGGCAGAAAATTGTCGGCACGGCGAAGGTCAAAGTCGCGGTCGAGGCAGCGGTGCGCCAAGGCTGGGACGAGATCATCGGCTCGGACGGCGCCTTTGTCGGGATGACGACCTTCGGGGCGAGCGCGCCCTACAAGGACCTCTACCGGCATTTCGGCATCACGCCGGAGAATGTTGCGAAGGCGGCGTTGAGCAAACTCGGCAAGACTTAACGCCGCGCCGAACGTTCCTATCTAGTGCCTCATGAGCTAACGTCTCATGCTCCCGCGCAGCGCTAAAGCCGGGGGACAGCGGGGAGCGAAGGAGCCGGAAATGTCAGTTCGGGTCGGTATCAATGGATTCGGCCGCATCGGCCGCAACGTGCTGCGCGCAATCGCCGAAGCCGGGCGCAGCGATATCGAGGTGGTTGGCATCAACGATCTCGCCCCGGTCGAGACCAATGCGCATCTGTTGCGTTTCGATTCCGTGCACGGCCGCTTTCCCGGCGAGGTCACGGTCAAGGGCGACGCAATCAACATCGGCAACGGCCCGATCAAGGTGACCGCGATCAAGGACCCGGCGAGCTTGCCGTGGAAGGAACTCGGCGTCGACGTTGCGCTTGAATGCACGGGCATCTTTACATCGAAGGACAAGGCGTCAGCGCACCTTTCCGCCGGCGCCAAGTGCGTCCTCATCTCAGCGCCCGCGGAGGGCGTCGACCTCACGGTCGTCTATGGCGTCAATCACGACAGGCTCACGAAAGAGCACAGGGTCGTTTCCAACGCCTCATGCACCACCAATTGCCTGGCGCCGGTCGCGAAGGTGCTCAATGACGCGGTCGGCATCGACAAAGGCTTTATGACGACGGTGCACTCCTACACCAACGATCAGCCCTCGCTCGACCAAGTGCACAAGGATCTCTACCGGGCGCGCGCCGCGGCGATCAACATGATTCCGACCTCGACGGGCGCGGCAAAAGCCGTCGGGCTGGTGCTGCCGGAACTCGCCGGCAAGCTCGACGGTGTCGCGATCCGCGTGCCGACGCCGAACGTCTCGGTGGTCGACTTGAAGTTCGTCGCCAAGCGCGCCACCACGAAGGACGAAATCAACGGCGCCGTGAAACGCGCCGCCGAGCAGCAGCTCAAAGGCATTCTCGGCTATACCGAGGCGCCCAACGTCTCCAGCGATTTCAACCACGATGCGCACTCATCCGTATTCGCGCTGGACCAGACCAAGGTGATGGACGGCACGTTGGTGCGAGTGATGTCGTGGTACGACAACGAATGGGGCTTCTCCAACCGCATGATCGACACCGCGATTGCGATGGGCAAGCTGACCTGAACCCGCCGGCAATGAGCGAACTTGTTGCCCAGGTTTGGGTCCGGGCGACGGCGCGCACAGGCTGACATGTTCCGCACACTTGACGACGTCGACGTCAGGGGCAAGCGCGTGCTGGTGCGCGTCGATCTCAATGTGCCGGTCGAGGACGGCAAGGTTGCGGACGCAACCCGCATCGAGCGGGTCGCTCCCACCATCAGGGAGATTGCGGATAAGGGCGGCAAGGTGATCTTGCTCTCCCATTTCGGACGCCCGAAAGGGCCGGATCAGACACAGTCGCTCAAGCTCGTCGCGCCGGCGATCGCCGCCATCCTCAAGCGCCCGGTGGCGTTCGCGGAGGATTGCGTCGGCGAGAAGGCCGCCGCTGCAGTGAACGCCATGAAGCCGGGCGACATCCTGTGCCTGGAGAACACTCGCTTTCATCCGGGCGAGGAGCGCAACCATCCAGCTTTTGTCGCCCAATTGGCTGCGTTCGGCGACATCTTCGTCAACGACGCCTTCTCGGCGGCGCACCGGGCCCATGCCTCGGTGGAAGGGCTCGCCCGCAGACTGCCAAGCTATGCCGGCCGCGCGCTGCAGGCTGAACTCGAAGCGCTCACCAAGGTCATGCAGACCCCCGTCCGGCCGCTCGCGGCGATCGTCGGCGGCGCCAAGGTGTCGACCAAGCTCGATCTGCTCGGCAGCCTGCTCGCCAAGGTTAATATCCTGATCATCGGCGGCGGCATGGCCAATACCTTTCTTGCCGCGCGCGGACATTCCGTGGGCAAATCGTTGTGCGAGCGCGATCTCCTGCCGACGGCGCGCGAAATCATGGACCAGGCGAAAGCCAAAGGCCGCGAAATGGTGCTGCCGGTCGATGCGGTCGTCGCCAAAGAGTTCGCGGCGAACGCGCCCTCGCGCGTGGTCGCAGTGAACGGCGTGGGCGGCGACGAGATGATCCTCGACATCGGCCCGCGAAGCATCGAGCATGTCTGCTCCGTACTTGCCCGCGTGAAGACGCTGGTCTGGAACGGGCCGTTCGGCGCGTTCGAACTCGAGCCTTTCGATACGGGCACGGTCGAGATCGCGGAAGCCGCGGCGGAACTCACGGCCGTCGGGAAAATTGTAACGGTGGCAGGCGGCGGTGACACGGTGGCGGCGCTCAACGCCGCCGGGGCGGCCGACCGCTTCACCTACGTCTCAACCGCCGGCGGCGCTTTCCTCGAATGGCTGGAAGGCAAATCTTTGCCGGGCGTCGAGGTGCTGAGGGTCAGATGAGCAACCGATGCAACGATACACCCTTTGCAACGGCGCAAAGAGGCGGCAAAATTGCTCATGAATGCGCAACGTGACGGAGGAGGTTGTGATGAACCTCGCTGAACTCAACAAGGTCGCCGAGGCCATGGTCGCGCCGGGCCGCGGCATTCTCGCCGCCGACGAATCGTCGGGCACCATCAAGAAGCGTTTCGATGCCATCGGGGTGGAATCGACCACCGAGAGTCGGCGCGATTACCGCGAGCTGCTGTTTCGCGCGTCCGAGGCGATGTCGAAATGCATTTCCGGCGTCATCCTCTACGACGAAACTATCCGTCAGAACGCCAAGGACGGCACTCCACTGGTCAAGCTGATCGCGAACTCGGGGGCGATCCCGGGGATCAAGGTCGACAAGGGCACGAAGCCATTACCGTTCTGCCCCGGTGAAGTGATCACCGAGGGGCTGGATGGTCTGCGCGAGCGCCTCGTCGAATATCGCGGGCTCGGCGCCAAGTTCGCGAAATGGCGCGCGGTGATCGATATCGGCCCCGGCATCCCGAGCTACGCCGCGATCATGACCAACGCGCATGCGCTCGCGCGCTATGCCGCGCTCTGTCAGGAGGAGGACATCGTGCCGATCGTCGAGCCGGAAGTGCTGATGGACGGCGATCACGACGCGGACCGCTGCTACGTCGTCACCGAGTGGCTGCTCAAGACGGTATTCGAGCAGCTTTACTATCAGAAGGTGGCCCTCGAAGGCATGGTGCTCAAGCCCAACATGGTGATCGCGGGCAAGAAGGCGAAGAAGCGCGCCGGCGTCGAGGAGGTCGCCGAGAAAACCGTGCGACTGCTCAAGGCCTGCGTGCCAGCCGCAGTCCCCGGCATCGCTTTCCTGTCCGGCGGCCAGTCGGACGAGGAGGCGACCGCGCATCTTGATGCCATGAACCGGATCGGCGGCCTGCCGTGGCGGCTCACGTTCAGTTACGGCCGGGCGCTGCAAGCGGCGCCGCAAAAGGCGTGGTCTGGGAAAAGCGAAAACGTCGCCGCTGCCCAGCGCGCCTTCACCCACCGCGCGATGATGAACAGTCTGGCGACGCGCGGGCAGTGGAAGCAGGACTTGGAAAAGAAGGCAGCCTAAACCGCTAATCCCGTCGGCGCGTGTTGCGCGCAAGCTTCGCGCGCCGATCATGTTGCCGCTCTGCGGATCGCGCGGTTGCCACCCCTGGAGCGGCCTCTTGCGACGTGATCTTAATCCGCCGCGATACGGCGCGACCTTTACCGTCTCGTAGGGTTGAGGCTTTATAAGCGCCCCCAAACTGCCCGATTGCGGGGGCAATCGATATCTTATGGCGTCCCGAGAAAAACCGGCCGAACCGAGGCGCCCTGCTGCGCGCCTTTATCTCGTGACCCCGCAGGATCCTGCCGGGCTCGCGGAGAGACTCGCTGAAGCGCTCGACGCGGCCGATGTCGCCGCCGTGCTGCTGCGCCTGCCGCAGGGTGAGGAGCGCGCGCGGATCGACCACGCCAAGGCGCTCGCGCCGACCGTCCAGAACAAGGGCGCGGCGCTGCTCCTCGACGGGCATGCCGATCTCGCGGTGCCCGCCGGCGCCGACGGCGTCCATCTCGGCGGGGTCGAAGCACTCACGGCCGCGCTGCCGATGCTCAAGCCTGCCTACATCGTCGGCTGCGGCCGACTTACGACCCGGCACGACGCCATGGTCGCCGGCGAAGCCGGCGCCGATTACGTCATGTTCGGCGAGCCCGACGCGACGGGTCGCCGAGCCTCGTTCAACGCCGTCGCAGAGCGCGTGGCGTGGTGGGCCGAGCTGTTCGAAATCCCCTGCGTCGGATTTGCCGCCTCGCTCGACGAGGTGGAGCCGCTGGCAGCGGCCGGCGCGGATTTCATCGCCGTCGGGGAGTGCATCTTCGCCGACCAGCGCGGGGATGCCGCCGCGATTGCGGACGCGGCACACCGGCTCGCGGTTGCGGAGACGATCGCATGAAATGTGTGCGATACACCGCGGCCGCCCTGCTGGCGCTCGCGTCCTCGGTCGGCTTGATCGCGTCTGCCACGGCGCAGACGCCCAGCCAACCTGCCCCGCCCATGATGCAGCCTGCGGCCAAACCGGCCGCAAAGCCAGCGCCGCTCAAGCCTGCTGCGACGACGCAGGCGACAGCCGCGCGCGAGCCCGATCTCGCCTATGGCGCCTACCAACGCGGCTACTACGTCACCGCTTTTGCGGCCGCGACCCGTCGCGTCGAGGAGCTCAAGGACGTGAAGGCGATGACGCTCTTGGGCGAGCTCTACGCCAACGGCGTGGGCATCAGCCGCGATGACAAGAAAGCGGCCGAATGGTATCGGCTGGCCGCCGACCGGGGCGATCGCGAGGCAATGTTCGCGCTCGCCATGTTGCATTTCAGCGGGCGCATCGAACCCGCCAGCCGCGAGGAAGGCGCAAAGCTGCTCGCAGCGGCCGCCAGGCTCGGGCATGCCGCCGCGGCCTATGATCTCGGCCTCCTTTACATCGAAGGCCAACTGTTCCCGCAGAATTTCGCCCGCGCCGTCGAGCTCTTCCGCAGCGCCGCGCAGGTCGGGAGCCCGGAAGCGCAATACGCGCTCGCGACGCTCTACAAGGAGGGTCGTGGCGTGCCGAAGGATTTGGTCGAGGCGGTGCGACTGTTGGCCGCTGCCTCGCTCGCCGACAACACCGATGCCCAGGTCGAATATGCCATTGCGCTGTTCAACGGAACGGGCGTAGCCAAGAACGAACAGCTGGCGGCGATCCTGTTGGCGAAGGCCGCGCGCAAGGGAAATCCGATTGCGCAAAATCGTCTCGCCAATATTCTCGCCGTCGGGCGCGGCGCCAACGCTAACCCTGTGCAGGCCATCAAATGGCACATCATCGCCAAAGCTGGCGGTGTGAGCGACATTCCGCTCGATGCTTTCGTGCAGCAGCAGCAGCCTGACATCCGCGCCGCCGGCGAGAAAGCGGCGAAGCCCTGGGTCGACGCGCTCAAGGAGCTGCGCCAGTCGCGCTCTTGACGCGCAGCGTCGCTACAGGCAGACCCCACGTTTGACGCCACGCCCGCCCGAGCGGGCATGATGGACACATCGCGGGTTTCCCCGTGCGCCGACCATGCTCCGCTCCGCCCTCCTCAATGTGATGATCAAGGCCGCACGCAAAGCGAGCCGCACGCTCAAGCGCGATTTCGGCGAGATCGAGCACCTGCAAGCCTCGCTCAAGGGGCCAGCGAATTTTGTCACCGCCGCCGACCAGCGCGCCGAGGAGATCTTGCGCGAGGAGCTCGAGCATGCGCGGCCGGGCTACGGCTTTCTCGGCGAGGAAGGCGGCGCGCGCGAAGGCAGCGACAAGACCCACCGCTGGATCGTCGATCCGCTCGACGGCACGCTGAACTTCCTCCACGGCATTCCGCACTTTGCGATCTCGATCGGGCTCGAGCGGGAAGGCACGATGGTCGCGGGGCTCGTCTACAATCCGGTCACCGACGAGCTTTTCACTGCCGAGCGCGGCAAGGGCGCCTTCCTCAACGACCAGCGGCTGCGGGTTGCGGCGCGCAAACGGCTTGGCGACGCGGTGGTCGCCTGCGCGCTGCCGCATCCCAGCCGTGGCGATGTGGAACTCACGCGCAAAGAGCACAGCGCGGTGCAGGACAGGGTTGCGGGACTGCGGCGGTTCGGGGCTGCCGCGCTCGATCTCGCTTGGGTCGCCGCCGGCCGTCTCGATGCTTATTGGGAGCGCGCCCTCTCGCCTTGGGACATGGCGGCAGGCATCGCGCTGGTGCGCGAAGCCGGCGGCTTCGTGACTGACCTCGACGGACGCGACGACATGATCAAAACCGGCGGCATTCTTGCTGCAAACGAGGAGATTCACCGGCAGATGCTGCGGGCGCTCAAGGACGCGCCAGAGGCCCTGTCCATCGGCCGGCGCTCCTCGGCATGAAGCATGCGCGGCGCGCTCAGGGGCCGCGCCTGCTGTTCCCGCTCCCCGCGACGAATCAGTTCGCAGCGGGTTGCCTACGTCACGGCGCCTTTGCCGGATGTCCCGCAGTGCAACGCGCCATCCCGCCGCGCGCGCCAAACGCCAGTTAACCCGCTAGGCCGCGACGATCTTACGCGGTTTTCCTCTGCGCCAATCGCCGATCGCGGCGCAGCGCCCCTCCCTCGGGGGCGCTCCTCCTTTCTTCCGCCGCGGCCCTGCCTTATTGTGAGTCGAGTGAGGGGCGCTGATCCATGGCGCAAGAGATCGATCCCTTTAAGCTGTCCTCGCCCCGGATTTTTCTCATCCGGATGGTGGTATTTCTGACGCTGTGCGCGCTCGTCGTGGTCGTGCTCTACAAGCAGATTTGGACCGCGTTTCTCGCCAATGCCGTCCTCAATGCCCTGATCATCGGCGTGCTGGTGATCGGCATCGCACTCGCTTTCCGCCAGGTGATCCGTCTATTCCCCGAAATCGATTGGGTGAACGGGTTCCGGCTCGCCGACCCGGGCTTGGCGGTGGAACGCCCGCCGGTATTGCTCGCGCCCATGGCCGTGCTGCTGCGCGACCGCATCGGCCGCATGGCGATTTCCGCCCAGGTGATGCGTAGCATCCTCGATTCGATCGCGGCCCGCTTGGATGAAGCGCGCGATACCTCGCGCTACATGACCGGACTGCTCGTGTTCCTCGGCCTGCTCGGCACGTTTTGGGGCCTGATTGAGACCATGGGCTCGGTCGGCAACGTGATCAATAGCCTCAAGCCGGGTGGCGATGCGGCCGCCATATTCGAGTCGCTCAAGGAGGGCCTCGCCGCTCCGCTCGGCGGGATAGGAATTGCGTTCTCGGCATCGCTGTTCGGACTTGCCGGCTCGCTCGTGCTCGGGTTCCTCGACCTGCAGAGCAGCCAGGCGCAGAACCGCTTCTATACCGAACTCGAGGATTGGCTCTCCACCACGGTACGTGACCTCGGCGTGGGCGGCGACGTCGCCGCGCCCGGATCGGGCGCGGTATCAGGCGACCTGCGAATAGCAATCGAGCGGCTGCGGGAAGCCATTACCGATGGGGGCTCGCGCGCAACCACCACCGCCATGGCCAATCTCGCAGAAGCGATCCAGGGTCTGGTGCATCACATGCGCAGCGAGCAGCAGATGATCCGCGACTGGGTCGATTCGCAGGCCCAGCAGCATCGCGAGGTGCGCCGCCTGCTCGAAATTCTCGTGCGCGAAAACGTTAACAAGTAAAAACCGAAGGACAGCTCAAGTAGGATCCAATGGCTCTCGCACGCGCCCGCCGCGACGGCGGCATGAATTACTGGCCCGGATTCGTCGACGCCCTCTCGACGTTCATCCTTGCCGTCATCTTCCTGCTGACAGTGTTCGTGTTCGTGCAGTTTTACCTGACCCAGGAGGTCACCGGCAAAGACACCGCGCTCAACCGCCTCAACGCGCAGATTGCCCAGCTCACCGAGCTTCTGTCGCTGGAGAAGACCGGCAAGCTCAGCCTGGAGGAGCAGCTCAGCATGTTGCAATCGAGCCTGGCGACGGCCGAAGGCGAGCGCGACCGCTACAAGGGCCTCTACGACGGGATCGGTGGCGGCGACGCGCAGGGCAAGGCCACCCAACTCGGCGGTCAACTCGACGCCGAGCGGCGGCTCAGCGCCCGGGCGCTGGCGCAGGTCGAGGTGCTCAATCAGCAGATCGCGGCGCTGCGGCGCCAGCTTGGCGCGCTCGAAGCGGCACTCGAAGCCAGCGAGAAAAAGGACAAGGAATCGCAAGGCCGTATTGCCGACCTGGGGCAACGGTTGAACGTAGCGCTCGCGCAGCGGGTGCAAGAACTCTCGCGATACCGTTCCGACTTCTTCGGACGACTGCGCGCCATTCTCGGCAATCGCCCCGACATTCGCATCGTCGGCGACCGTTTCGTGTTCCAGTCGGAAGTGTTCTTCGACACGGGGAGGGCCACCCTCGACAAACCTGAGGGCCTCGCGGAGCTGGACGGTCTCGCCATCGCCCTGCTCGAACTGGAAAAGAAAATTCCGGGCGAGATTCCCTGGGTACTGCGGGTCGACGGCCACACCGACGTGCGGTCGATCAACAGCCCGCAATTCAGGAGCAACTGGGAGCTTTCGGTCGCGCGCGCGATCTCGGTGGTGCAATACCTCATCGGCAAGGGCGTATCGCCGCAACGGCTCGTCGCGGCGGGTTTCGGCGAATTCCAGCCGATCGATCCCGACAAGACCGAGGAGGCCTTTAGCCGCAACCGCCGTATCGAGCTCAAGCTCACGGAGCGGTGAGGTCGAGCGCGTGCCGCAGACGAGCAAGCGCATCCCGGCGGAGGCGATGGTCCGCCCCTCTTTCACGCTTCGCCGCTATACGCCCGCCGACGAGGCCGCGGCGATCGAATTATGGCGGCGCACTTGGCAAATCGCCTATCCCCACATCAATTTTGACCAGAGGGTCGACTGGTGGCGCCAGCGTTGGCGCGAGGAACTCGTCCCGGCGGCAACAATTGCTTTGGCGGAAGCGGACGGAAAGATGCTCGGCTTCATCACCGTCGATCCGAGCACCTTCGATATCGACCAGACGGTGGTCGCGCCGGAAGCGTGGGGACTGGGCGTCGCCGCCGCCCTCATCGCCGAAGCCAAACGCATTTCGCCCGGCGGCCTCGACCTGCACGTCAACAAGGACAACGCGCGCGCCATTCGCTTTTATGAAAAGCACGGCTTCGTCATCTCCGGCGAAGCGCTCAATTGGCGTTCGGGCGCCCCGGTGCACAAAATGAGCTGGCGACCATGACGGTATTCACGCGCGGACCCCCGAGGACTCGCGCGAGAGGTCAGGCCTGAAATTGCAACCGCGCCAGCCGGGCGTAGAGGCCGTTTGCGGCAACGAGCTTGCCGTGCGTGCCCTCCTCGACGATGCGGCCCGCCTCCATCACTAGAATGCGGTCGCAGGAGAGCACGGTTGCGAGCCGATGCGCGATGACGAGCGTCGTGCGGCCCTGCATCAGCCGCCCGAGCGCGTCCTGCACCAGCGTCTCGCTCTCGGCGTCGAGCGAGGACGTCGCCTCGTCGAGCAGGAGGAGCGGCGCCTCGCGCAAAATGGCGCGGGCGATGGCGATACGCTGGCGCTGGCCGCCCGACAGCGTCACCCCGCGCTCGCCGACCGCGGTATCGAACTTGTGCGGCAACAGGCTGATGAACTCCAGCGCGTGTGCGAGCTCGGCCGCGCGCTCGACGTCCGCGTCGCTGGCGTCGGGGCGGCCGAAGCGGATGTTATCGCGGATCGAGGCGGCAAACACGACGGCGTCCTGCGGCACCAACGCGATCCGCCGCCGCAGTTCGAGCGGATCAGCATCGACGAGCGGTACCCCGTCGAATGTGATCACGCCGGACGACGGATCGTAAAATCGCAGGATGAGATGAAAGATGGTGCTCTTTCCGGCTCCCGACGGGCCGACGATGGCAAGCTTTTCGCCCTGGCGCACGCCGAACGAGACGCCGTGGAGCACCGGACTTGTCGGGCGCGCCGGATAACAAAAGCGGACGTCGGCAAAGGCAATTTCCCCGCGCGGCGGCTCCGGCACGGTTATCGGCCGCGCCGGGGGTACGATCGCCGCCCGCACGTTCAAGATCTCGAACAGGCGCTCCGCCGCGCCCGAGGCCTGTGACAGCTCGCCCCAGACCTCCGAAAGCTGGCCCAATCCCGCCGCTGCCAACACGGCATAGAGCACGAACTGGGACAGCCGCCCCGCGCTGATGCGGCCGGCGAGCACGTCCTGCGCGCCGACCCACAGGACGAGGACGACGCTGGCGGCTACCAGGAAGATCGCAATCGCCGTGAGGATCGCCCGCGCCTTGATCGAATCGCAAGCGGCGCGGAAGGCGCGCTCGACCGCGGCGCCGAAACGGCTCCTGGCCAGCCCCTCGTTGGTGAAGGCTTGCAGCACGCGCACCGCACCGATCAGCTCGGACGCATAGGCGGTGGCATCAGCGAGCGTATCTTGCGCCCAACGCGAGCGACGCCGCACCGCGCGACCGAAGCCGTAGAGCGGCAGCACGATCACGGGAATGGCGGCGAGCACGAAGGCGGAAAGACGTGGGCTTGTGACAACCATCATGATTGCCGCCCCGACGAAGAGGACCGAATTACGCAAGGCGACGGACACGGAAGCGCCGACCGCGGCCTTGATCTGGGTGGTGTCGGCGGTGAGCCGCGAGATCAATTCACCGCTCTTGGCCTCATCGAAATAGGCGGGCGAGAGCGAGACGAGATGGCCGAATACTCCCTCGCGCAGGTCGGCGACGATGCGCTCGCCCAGCGTGGTCACGAGGTAAAAACGCGCGGCGCTTGCGAGTGCCAGCACCGCCACGATGCCGATCATGACGGCGAAATAGCTGTCGATGAGGCTCGCGCTCTCGCGCGAGAACCCGAAATCGATCATGCGCCGGACCGCGATCGGTACGATGAGCGTCATGACTGCGGCGACAAGCAGCGCAGCGAGCGCCGCACTCGCGTGCCAGCGATAGCGCGCGATGTAGGAGATAAGCGACAGCAGCGGCTTGAGCCTTCGGCTCTGCTGCCGTTCGGACGCGGCCGCTCGCTGCGGCGCATCGGCCGCCGTTGCGATCTCGCGCCCCGCGTCTCGCTCGACGACGTTCATCTCATCGGCCATTTGGAGCTTCGGCACGAAAGCGGCCAAAGCCGGCGCGACAATGCCCCGGCGGATGGCGGGTGGCAATCGGCCGGCGAAGCTCAGTTCCGGCGCGTTCCGCCTTCCGATCCGTCCGGTGTCTACGCTTCGCCTTAGCGGGGTCGGCATGCTCATCGCCGGCGTCGCCATGATCAAGCTGCTGTGACGCCGGGCAGCGCAATGAGCCTGCTCTCACCTGGACCGCACTCATTCTCGCCGGCGCCGTCGCCGTGCTGTGGGGCGTGTCGATAAAATACGCCGGCGGCTAGAGCACGCTCAGGCCGCAAGGGCCGCGCCTTGTTTCCCATGCCGGCGTAGGTTATAGAGCCGCGACTTTTCACCGAAGGCGTCGCGCGCAGGATGATCGCCCATGAAACCTGACCTGCATCCGGACTATCACACGATCAAGGTGGTGATGACCGACGGCACCGAGTTCACCACGCGCAGCACGTGGGGCAAGGAAGGCGACACGTTGCACCTCGACATCGATCCGAAATCGCACCCGGCATGGACCGGCGGTCAGCAGCAGCTGGTCGACCGGGGCGGGCGGCTTTCGCGGTTCCAGAAGAAATTCGCAGGTATCGGGCTCAAGAAATAGCGCTCGCGCCGCACGCGCCAAAACCCCCGCGCTTGCGCGCGGGGGTTTTTCTTTTCCAGAGTCCAGCCCTCGATCTGGACATCGCTCAGGTTCCTGTTTGGCCTCTGCGTCCCCACCGTTGGGCTGGCGAAAGCTCGATTGCCTCCGAAATTCGGCTCGACAGGGAGGTGACACGGAGGGTCAAAACGCTTCGCCGCGTTTTCGATCAGCTCCTCAGCGCGGGCGGGCAGCCGCGGTCGAGGCTGGTTTTGGTTCATCGCCCGCTTTCCAATTCGCGAGCGGGAAGATATCGGGAACTTCACTGCCCTTGTGAGTCCAGGGATCGACCGTCCAGAGCTCGTTGGTCTTGCGATCCCTGATCACTGCCGTGTTGTGCGGACCCTCGGTGAACAGAAACCGAGACACCGGCGCGGCAATGGTATGGTGCCGCAACAATTTGAGCTGATCGAGAATGAGCAGCAGTGAATTCGTGTTGATGGTTGTATCGATGCAGTCGAATTGCCCGCGATTGCCGGCCAAGCCGACCAGGGGGCCGGCCCGCGCGACGCGGTTTGCAGTGCCGGTGATCGGGGCAATGCGCTGTTCAAACCACGCCTCGGTCCGTCCTATTGCCGCTCTTTCCGCCTGAGCCGACGCAGCGCCCGAGGCCATGATCGCGGCGATCTTGGCGTGATCGGCGCTCCCGAGAGCGATCTCGGTGCGGAAGGCGCATCCGAAGCCGTGGCAAATGACGACGCGGGAGGGGCTCGGAGACGCGAGCGACCACTCCCTGAGCATGGCCATGACGGCGGGATCAACTTCGCCGGCGACGGCGGGCGCCGCAGCCAGCAGCAACGCGACGAGCACCATCGCGAAGTAGCGCACGCCCACCTCCCCGATGCATCCCCTGAGACGAATCTACAAAGCGGCCGGGCCCCGGCAAAGGTGGGAAAGGCCGCAAGACACAGGGTTATGTCAGTTTCTGGGAAAGCGTGACTTATTTGCCAGCCCGCCGGCGCAAGCGCACCGGTAGCTCACAGCTGATGGAAATAACAGCGCTTTTTGGCGAGAAGCATGTAGCAGCTGGTGGGATTAAACGCGAGATCCGATCCGATCGGTAGCGACACTCACCAGAGCTTTCTCGATCGTGGGCGACATCTCTCCGCCGAGTCCGACGGCGGGTTGCGACGATAGAACACCCCGCAACGCCAACTCGATTTCGCTTCGCTCAATCCGTGCTACCTGCTTTGTGCGAAGCAGCACGCGGCATTCATGCTCGATTAAGCCGCCGCAGATTACGATGGCACTCAAATGCGCATTTCCGGCCGCCACGCCAAAGCGCGGTCCTTAGCGGGATAGCCAAAGGCCGGACTCATCTACCGCGTGCTAGCGGTTTTCGCTGAAGAAAAGCTGCAGCTCACCTTCCGCCGTCCAGTCGGCGGGCCAGTCGCTGTGCGCGGCAGTCCGTTTACCGCCCACACGTCCCATCACCACGCGCCCATCGTGATGCAGCTGAGTGAAATCGGTGCGCGCTGAGGCCAAAGAATTCGCGCGGCTCAGCCCAGCGCGTCGCCCGGACTGAGTGCAGCGAAATGCGAGGCTACGACTGCTGCGCCCGCCGCCTGCTGATTGCCCTACCAAGGGAGTGCGGCGCAGTCTAAACTGCGCTTGTCCGCGCACGGGGAGCCGTATCTGGCGCCCGCCCCAGGTGTCGCAACGGGATACAACCATGCTCAAGGAATATCACTACGACCATCTCATCCATTGGCCGCGCGGGGAACGGGCCGCGGTGTTTTTCACCTTCGATTTCCAAGGCGGCGAGGACGTGAATCCGGACAAGAACGGCATCCTCAATTATGAAATGTGGAGTCAGGGCGAATACGGCCCGCACCATGCCATTTATCGGCTGCTGCGGATTCTGAAGGAAGAGAACATCAAGGCGACATTCTTGACGTGCGGGGCCATCGCCGAGCGTTTTCCGGAAGCGATCCAGGCTATCCTCGCCCACGGCCATGTGGTGGAAGGCCACGGCTATCATCACGAGATCGCACGCTACCTGCAGCGCGACGAAGAATCCGAAGTGATGAAGAAGGCGATCGCCATGATCGAGAAGCGGACGGGGCGGCGCCCCTATGGCTGGCGTTCGTGCACGCAGAGCACGAACACGATCGAGCTGCTGATCGAACACGGCTTCGCCTTCAACACCAACTGCTTCCATGAGGAATTGCCGTTCCTTTGGGAAAAGGACGGCAAGCTGTTGGTCGAGCTTCCGCGCCAGCCGTTCGGCGACGGCACGTTGTTCGGCCATCGCCATGGCGAATACGGCAATCCGTATCACGGACTCGAGACGTGGAAGGCCTATTTCGACGAGCTCTACGCGGAATCGGCCGATCGCCCCAAATACATTCCTTTTACGATGCATCCGTACATTATCGGACGCCCCGGCCGCACGCTCGCCTTGCGCGGCATCATTCAGCATATGAAGAAAGCGGGAAATCTCTGGTTCCCGACCGGCATCGAGCTTGCCGAGTGGTGCCTCAACAACGTGTTCCAGGCTGAATGCCGGAAGCTTCGCGCCTCCGCAGGCTAAGACACCGAACGCGGAACGGCGGCAAAGCGGCAGTCGCAGCGGCCGCCATCGCTGCGGCAACGCTGATCTCGTCGGTACCTGTCGGCGCCGATCCGGTCGCGGATTTCTATCGCGGCAAGACGTTGCGCATGCTCATCGGCTACGGCCCGGGCGGCGGCTATGACATCTACGGCCGGCTTGTCGCCGAGTTTCTGCCGCGGCATCTGCCCGGTCATCCGACGATCATCGCGCAGAACATGCCGGGCGCTGGAAGCTTCGTCGCGGCGAAATACATTTACGAAATTGCGCCCAAGGACGGCACCGTCTTGGGCAGCCTTGCCCAGACATTGGCCCTCGATAGCCTCACCAACACGAGCGCCAAGCTCGACGTCGCCAACATGCCCTATGTCGGCCGCGTCGTGACGAACATCGATACCGGCGTCGCGCTGCCGAAGAGCGGCATCAAATCGTTCGACGACGTTCGCGCCAAACCGTACACCGTCGGCGCATCCGGCGGCGGCTCCACCACGGTTCTGTTCCCGACCGCGCTCAACGCCTATGCCGGAGCGAAGTTCAAGCTGGTGCGAGGCTATAGCGGTACGAACGATATCCTGCTCGCGATGGAGCGCGGCGAGGTGGACATCGTCGGCGCCTACGGGCTCCCCGGCATTTTGGTGAGCCATCCCGGCTGGGTGCACCGCGGCGAGGCGACGTTCCTTTTCCAGGCTTCGCTCAAGCGGCATCCCCTCCTGCCCAATGTGCCGACGCTCCCGGAGCTCGCCTTGTCGGACGAAGGCCGCGAGGTGCTGCACGCAGCCGCCGGCACCGGTGAAATCGGCCGCTCCATTCTCACCACACCGGGCGTGCCGCCGGAGCGGCTACGTGCGCTGCGCACCGCATTTCGAGCGCTGCTCCAGGATCCGGATTTCCTCGCCGCCTGCGAAAAGCGCAAGCTGATGGTCGAGGGTGCGACTGGTGAGGAGATCGACGAGATCGTGCGCGAGACGTTGCGATTGCCGCAGGCGGTGGCGGACAAGATCGGCCAGATGATGCAATAGGGTTAGCGCGTCTTAGAAGCGAACCCGAGGTTCTCGTCATCCCGGCGTGTCACCCAGCCAAACAAAGAGGCCGCGCCTTCCCGGGACAATATCTGATCGCCTCCAAGGTTCATCACAGCTTGGGTGGAACAACGGTTGGAGAGTTCCAATCCTTGGGCAGAATTTCCACAAACAGTATGACCAACGGCGATTTCGTATTGTTCCGAGCGGTATGCACGATGTTTCCCGACTCAAAAAAGTAATCTCCTGCTTTGTAGACGGTGGCTTGGCCGCCCTCGGTAAATGTGACCTCGCCGGAAAGCACGTAGCGAATGCCGGGCCCCACGTGGTGATGCGCTCCGAGATGGGCGCCTGGGGCAAACGTCACTTCCGTGGCTCGCAATTTGAATTTGCCGTTGAGCTCGGTGAGGTGCCCATAGACCACTTCCTCGAGCTTGATCGTCTGCGTGATGCCCTGTGCTTCCACTTTTTCTTGCGCGGCCAAGCGGTCGCCGGCGCCAACCAGCATGGCTACGAGCAACAGCATGAAACGCATCGTCATCTTCTCCGTGGGTTGCGGTGTGGCTTGTTGACGCTTCGGTGGCCGCCACAGCTTCAGGCTTCCGCAGCCTCGCGCGCAAGTCCTTGGGGTTGTCCTGAATTGTTCTGAATCAGCCCGACGCGCGCAGACCGGTGAGCCCCGCGAACGTCATCTACCATTTTCCGAGACGATCGCGGTTACGCCACGAATGCCCTAACGCTCCTGCTCGAAGGCCGCCTTGAGCAGGCCGATCTGGCGCTCAACCGGATTGGCGCGATCGGCGCGGCTGGGGGTTGCGTGCATCGTGGCATCGAGCCGCCGTACCGCCCTTTGCAGCACCTTGGAGCGCTCGATGAGCGCACGCAGGCGTTCGGGCAAGAGCTTGATGCTCTGCTCGTCGTTGTGCTCGGCGCTTGCGAGCTTCACTTTCGCCTTTTCCTTGCTGGCCTGGGCGAGCGTCATCTCGCCCTCCTTCACCGCGCGATGGAGCAGAAGCCAGGACGCGAGCTGCATCAGCCGCGTCGTGAGCCGCATGCTTTCGGTGGCATAGGCGAGCGCGGCATTGCGACTAAGCTTCTTCGATTCCTGCCGGCCCGGTCCGTCGAGATAGGCGGCGGTCTGCTCCACGAGCGCCATGCCGTCGCGGAACAGGTCGGCAAAGGCTTGGGAAGCCGCGAGCCTCTCGCCGAACGAAACGAGGTCCTTGACCGACTTCTCGGACATCGCCCACGCCTCACGCTACGTACACGTTGTTTGCTTTTGCGCCAGCCCCTGGCGAGACGGGAATGATTGCGCAGGGGTCGATCCCTGTCCAGCGCCCAGCGAACAAAGCTTTGCGTATAGTTGCTCGGCTGCCACGCGGTCGCGCCAGGAAGAACGAATCGCGAAAAGCGATCAGTGGCGTGCAAAAATGGGACAGGGCGATGAAAAAAGAGCCGCCGGAGACGGCGGCTCGAAGTTCTAACAGGGAGGCGTCAAACAGAGTGGACAGGAGCCACTCAATGTCCAGAAGATGGACGCCCCCAGTAATGATCGCGAAAGCTTAACAAGGTCTTAAGATTTTAAACAATTTGCGGTCTCCGGCACCCGGCCGGCCGGCTGTCCGCGTTGCTGACAATCGGCAGCCGCCGATCGGAAGTGCGGGTGCTCTATTTCTTGAAGAACTGGTCGGCGACGCTACGCGAGCCTTGCTTGCTGGCAATGTTCGCCTGCAGCCGGCCGATCTCCTCCTTGAGAAGCGCGATACGCTCCTCAAGCTCCTTGATCGAGAGCAGCGCGAGATCCTGGCCGATCTCGTGCACGATCTTTTTCTTCGGCCGGTCGTCTTCGTCCGTGGCTGGCATCGCTCGGCTCCGCACGAGAGCGCGTGAAAATAGCCTGCGGCGCCGCCATTGTCACATGCACCGCCCGCAACTAAGGAAGCCCGCAAACTGCGTCAGCCAAGGACTTTTGCCATGCCCGCATTGCCCGCCCAGATGACCGCGATCGCAATCCGCGCGCCCGGCGGACCGGATATGCTCGTGCCCGAAGAGCGTCCGCTGCCCCGCCCCGGCGAAGGCGAGGTGCTGGTGAAAGTCGCGGCCGCGGGCGTCAACCGGCCCGACGTGATGCAGCGCCAAGGGCTTTATCCGCCACCCGCCGGCGCGACCGATATCCCCGGTCTCGAGATCGCGGGCGAAGTGGTTGCGGTGGGGGCCGGCGTGAAGCGCTGGAAGACAGGCGACAAGGTCATGGCGCTGGTGGTCGGCGGCGGCTATGCCGAATATTGTCCGGCGCATGAAAGCCACGCGCTGCCGGTGCCGGAAGGGCTCACGCTTGTCGCCGCCGCAGCAATTCCCGAAACTTTCTTCACCGTCTGGCACAACGTGTTCGAGCGCGGGCGATTGAAAGCCGGCGAGACCTTGCTCGTCCACGGCGGGTCCTCCGGCATCGGCACCGCCGCGATCCAGCTTGCTAAGGCATTCGGCGCGCGCGTGATCGCCACGGCGGGTTCGGCGGAAAAATGCGATGCGTGCCGACGCCTCGGCGCCGATGTCGCCGTTAACTATAAGAGCCAAGATTTCGTCGCCGCGACCAAGACCGCCACCGACGGCAAGGGCGCCGACGTCATCCTCGACATGGTCGGCGGCGACTATATCGAGCGAAATTACGAGGCCGCCGCCGTCGAAGCGAGGGTCGTGCAGATCGCTTTCCAGGCGAGCCCCAAGGCCACGGTCGATTTTCGCCGCATCATGCTCAAACGCCTCACCCACACCGGCTCGACCCTGCGCGCCCGGTCGATTTCCGATAAGGGCGCGATCGCGCGTGCCGTCGAGACGCACGTGCTGCCGCTGATCGCGACGGCTCGGGTGAGGCCGCTGATCGACAGCACCTTCTCGCTTGCGCAAGCCGCTGCCGCACACGCGCGCATGGAAACGAGCGCGCATATCGGCAAGATCATCCTGACCGTCACAAGCCCATGAAATTGCTTCGATTTTGTGGTTAGTCGACACCACGCGCCGGCGTGGTGCGAGGCCTTTCTCGGCGCGCGCGGGCCGCGAAATCGACGTAAATCAACGTAAAGTTCACTCTTCTTGGGCGCTCGCGGAATTGCGTCGGTCCGGCGAAGCCCGGCGAAGGGGGTCGGCAGGGGTGAAGCTGGGAGGACGTCGGTTGCATCTCGTGCGCGCCTGCGTCGCGGCGGCGCTGACCGTGCTCGCGCTCGGCCTTGCCCCCGCGCGCGCGGTGGAGGCGATCAACGTGCGCACGGATGCGCAGGCGATCGATCTCACCGACTCCGCCGAGCGCCATCGCACCGAGGCCGACCGCTTGCTCGTCTCCGCCGCGCCCGGCCCCGATGGAATTATCCGGCGCATGGACGTGCGCGCGCGCGAGGGAAACACGAATTGGGCGGTGTTCGCGCTCGCCAATTCCGGCGATGAGCAGATCGAGCGGCTGATCGTCGTGCCGCACTACCGCATGGTCGGCTCGGGTGTGTTTTGGCCCGATCTCGGCCGCTCCCGCGTTGCCAGCATCACTTCGAGCGGCGAACGCCCCGAGCGCCAGGACAGCGCCACTGCGGATATCTTCCGCATCACGCTCGATCCCGGCAGCGTGATGACATACGTGCTCGAGCTACGCACGGACAAGCTCAACCAGCTCTATCTGTGGCAACCCGAAGCCTACAAAGACAAGGTCAACAGCCTCACGCTCTACCACGGCATCGTCATCGGCATCGCCGGATTGCTCGCGCTGTTCCTCACCATCCTGTTCGTGGTCAAGGGCAGCATGATGTTCCCCGCCGCCGCCGCGCTCGGCTGGGCGGTGCTCGTCTATATCGGCCTCGACTTCGGCTTCTGGGGCAAGGTGTTCGCGCTCTCCGCGGACTCCGAGCAAATCTGGCGCGCCTCCGGCGAGGCGATCCTGGCGGCGACGCTGGTCGTATTCCTGTTCGCCTATCTCAACCTCAACCGCTGGCACGTGCGCTACGCCCACATCACGCTCGGCTGGCTCGCTTTTCTCGCTGCACTCGTTGCGTTGGCCTTGTACGAGCCGCCGATCGCGTCCGGTATCGCGCGTATCTCGCTCTTTGCCGTTGCGCTGCTCGGATTCGCGCTTGTCGTCTATCTTTCATTCCACGGCTTCGACCGCGCCGTCCTGTTGATCCCGACCTGGCTTCTGCTCGTGCTGTGGGTGATCGCGGCGGCGTTCGCCGTGACCGCGGTCATCACCAACGACATCGTCGGCCCGGCCCTGCTCGGCGGTCTGGTCCTGATCGTGATGTTGATCGGTTTTACGGTGATGCAGCATGCGTTTGCCGGCGGCGTAACCAGCGGCATCGTGTCCGACGTCGAGCGCCGCGCGCTGGCGCTCACCGGCGCGGGCGACATGATCTGGGACTGGGACGTCTCCGCCGATAAGGTGTTCACCAGCCCGGAAACCGAGGCGCTGCTCGGGCTCAAGCGCGGCTCGCTCGAAGGGCCGGCCGCACGTTGGCTCGACGTCCTACACCCGCTCGATCGCGATCGTTTCCGCGCCGTGCTCGACAGCGTGCTGGAGCAACGCCGCGGCCGCCTGAGCCAGGATTTCCGCCTGCGCACGCCCGATGGCCATTATCTGTGGTTCTCGCTCAAAGCGCGCCCGGTGGTGGGCTCGGACGGCGAGGTGGTGCGGCTGGTAGGCACGCTCACCGACGTCACCGAATTCAAGAATGCAGAGGAGCGGCTTCTCCACGACGCGGTGCACGACAATCTGACCGGGCTGCCCAATAAAGAGCTGTTCCTCGACCGATTGGAGGGCGTGCTCGCGCTCGCCAAGGCCGATACGGCAATCAAGCCGACGGTGGTGATGATCGATCTCGACCGGTTCAAGCAGATCAACGACTCGGTCGGCATCGCGGTTGGCGATTCGATCCTGCTGACGCTGGCGCGGCGGCTCGCTCGATTGCTCAAGCCGCAGGATACGCTCGCCCGGCTCGCGGGCGATCAGTTCGCGCTCATTCTTTTGTCGGAGCGCGAAACCGAGCGCATCATCGCGTTTGCCGAGACGCTGCGCAAAGGGCTGCGCGCGCCGATCACCTTCAACGACCGAGAGCTGTTTCTCACCGCATCGATCGGCGTTGCGCTCGGCGACGGTGAGCCGCGCCGCACCGAGGAGGTGCTCAAGGATGCGGAGCTCGCGATGTACCACGCCAAGCGCATCGGCGGCGACCGCATCGAAGTATTCAAGCCCTCGATGCGGGCACGCCAGAGCGACCGTGCGACGCTCGAATCCGAGCTGCGGCGGGCGCTGGAGCGCGAGGAGATCGCGATCCTCTATCAGCCGATCGTGCGGCTCGAGGACCGCTCCGTTGCAGGGCTCGAGGCGATGCCGCGCTGGCATCATCCCAAAGTGGGCCGCGCCTCGCCTGCCGAGTTCATCGCTGTCGCCGAGGAAGTCGGCCTCATCGTCGAACTCGGCATGTTCGTGCTGGAGCGCGCCGCGCGGCAGCTGAGCAGCTGGCAGCGTATCGTGCGCCGGCGCGATCCGCTGTTCGTCAGCGTCAACATGTCGTCGCGGCAATTGCTGCGGCAGGATCTCATTCACGATCTGCGCACGGTGATCGCGCGTGCGGCCCTTGCACGCGGAACGCTCAAGCTGGAACTCACCGAGTCGCTGGTGATGGAGAATCCCGAGCACACCGCGCAGATGCTCCAGCGCATCCGTGACCTTGGCGCCGGCTTGGCGCTCGACGGCTTCGGCAGCGGCCACGCCTCCCTCGCCTATCTGCAGCGCTTTCCCTTCGACACGATCAAGATCGGCCAATCCTTCGTGCGCACGAACGGCAAGGGCTCCCGCCCGGTCATCCTGCGCTCGATCATCGCGCTCGCGCACGATCTCGGCATGGAAGTGGTGGCCGAAGGAGCTGAAACCGATTCGGATGCGGTCGAGCTCTATCAGCTCGGCTGCGAGTACGCGCAGGGCAATTATTTCGGCGGGCCGATGAGCGCGGATGACGCCAAGGCACTGTTGCAGGACGAGCGCGTGAACGAAGAGAGCGATATCGCGCCGCGTAAACGCAGCGTTCAGTAATCGCCGACGGCCGGCGCGGGTCATAGGCGCGGTTACCCGCGTCTTCGACGCGCGCGCATGACGGGGCTGGACGGCTAACGACTACGCGTGCCCGGACTCGCTCGAGAGCATGCCGAGATCGATGCCGATCTTCTTCAGCGCCTTCTCGTATTTCCCGCCGGTATCCTGACCGAAAATCAGTTCGGGATCGGCCGCGCAATGGAGCCACCCGTTATGCTGGATTTCATTCTCGAGCTGGCCCGGCGCCCATCCGGCATAGCCGAGCGCGAGAACGGCGCTGTGCGGACCCTCTCCGCGCGCAATCGCCTTGAGAATGTCGAGCGTTGCGGTCAGGCAGATGCCTTCGTCGATCGGCAGCGTCGAGTTTTCGATGAAGAAGTCGCTCGAATGAAGCACGAAGCCGCGCTGGGTATCGACCGGCCCACCCTTGAGCACTTTCACGCCGCCTGCGCGCCCCGGCAGCTGAATCAGCTCCGACGCCGGAACGACCTCGAGCTGCACCAGAAGGTCGGCAAAGCTGATGTGCGCGGCTGGTTGGTTCACGACAATGCCCATGGCGCCCTCGGTCGAATGCGCACAAACATAGATGACGCTACGCGCGAATCGGTCATCGCCCATCGATGGCATCGCGATCAACATCTGTCCGTCGAGATAGCCGCGCTTGGACACCTTACGCGGCTGCGACTTAAATCTCCCCGCTCGCCCCGTCCCCTGGGGCCGAGGCGCGTCGGATTCAGCGCCGACCGGCGCCTCATCGTCTTGCATGGTTGTCTTACGCGGAAACTTCATGTCGAAATGCTACCTGATTGGGCGTCGATTGCAAACGCGGCGGCACACAAATCTATGCACGCTTCGTGCCATCATTTCGTGCCATCATACGGGGCAACGCGCGTAAGATGTGTGTCTTTTTCATGTACTTTCCAACAGCCGATCCGGTCGATCAGGCGTCTTCTCACGATGAATTCAGTGGCACACGAAAAGTTTCGCCCATAGATCGACCGATCATGATCACCGGCTTCGATGGGCTGCGGCGGACCGTCGCGCTTGGCGCGATCGGCATCTGCGCGGCAAGCCTGATTGCCGCAAGCGAA
>JBJMTU010000218.1:0-12349 GCA_045811545.1 Xanthobacteraceae bacterium
CGCAAGGACAGGGCCGATATCGCGACGCGCTTGGTGATCGCGGACAGCCATGAGAGCCGCCCTGCCCTGGTGACGCCACCCATCCAGCCGTTCGCGGATTGGCGCAACGCGGCGAACGCCGCACTGCACGCGCGCCCGCGCCTGGACGTGATCGGTACTCTCGGGACGATGGCGCCGGCGCCGCAAGCACATGGCGGACTGTCGCCCGCTGCCATGCGCCGGGTCCGGGGATATGTGGATGCGCATCTGGGTGTGAGCATCGATCTGGCAACACTGGCTGGCGTTGCCGGAGTCTCGATCCACCATTTCGCGCGGGGGTTCAAGCAATCCGTCGGCGTGACGCCGCACCACTATCTCACCCAGAAGCGAGTCGAACGCGCCCAAGACCTGCTGGCTCACACGGATCTCTCGCTGTCGGAGATTGCGTATGCCGTGGGGTTTTCCGACCAAAGCCACCTGGCGCGTCACTTCCGTCAGATGCTCGGCGTCACGCCCGGACAGTTCCGGTGGGCGCAGCGTTAGAATCGATCGAGACTTCACCGCCGGACGGTGCGCTGGATCATTGGCAATCCTCCGCTGATCGCCAGGCTTGCGGCCGGGGCGGCAGGCCGCGGCATCGAAAAACCTCCACTCTATTCCTGCTGGCCGTGTTCCGTCATGCAGGAGCGATACGTGTAGATCTCCACATCGCCCCAGGTGTGTTCGATGTACTTCTGAGCCTTGACACTGCACTCGTGAAGGGCTTTCTCCCGCGCCGCGTCCATGGGCGGAGCGGCGTTGGCCCGCTGGATCAACGCCGGCAAGCCAATCAGGATGGCGAGGGTGAAAGCGGCAATTAGGGTCTTCATGATATCTCTCCATGCTGAATCACATCTGCACGGGAGGAGAGTTAATCGCACGAACGGTGCGAGCCGAGTGAAGTGCGCCAAATCTCCGCTAATTTGTGCTAAGCGAGGACACAAGGGACGCCGGGCAAAACAGACGCGAGTGGAATGCACTAATCTGGAGGCGACGAGCCTTATCCGGTGGAGCGATCCTCCGCTTGCTACTCCGGCACTCCTGCGGATCGCAGATCGGAAACTAATTTCTCCAGCACACCGGTGTCGCGGTACGGCTGGGCGCTGGCAAACTGCGTGACGGAAAACGACGGGTCAATGCGTTTGATTTCGGCAGCGCTCTCTTCCGCCAGATTCTGTCGACCTAATCCGACATATGCACTGGTCAGTACGATCCGGTTCCCCACTTCGTCGGGGGTCAATTCGAGCGCCTGTTTGGCGGTCAACACTGCCGAATCGAGTTCTCCTTTTGCCCGGTATGCCAACGCAAGCATGTGGAGGTAGAACGGGGGGTGAAGCGGCTGGACGCGCATGGCAAGCTTGAGGTGATGGATGGCGCCGTCCTGCTCACCGCAATAGTGCAGGACGTTACCGTAGAAGCAGTTCGCGTAGGCACAACTCGGGCGGTTCGCAACGGCTTGGCGTCCGGCTTCCAGCGCCTCGTCGAAACGTCGCTCGATTAGATAGAGGTAGCTCAGCGCGGAATGTGCCTGCCCGTCGGCGTCTTGCATCGACGCGGCAATCTCAGCCCATTTTCGGGCAAGCTCCTTGGACTTTTCCGGCGCGTCGCTCCAGCCGCGCTGGATGTCGAACCAGTGGCTCATCGCCACCCAGGTAGCGCCGACCGGCACTTCCGGGCGAATTTCAGCCACCCTTTCGAAGTATTGTCGGGCGCGCTGCATGGATTCGCGATCCATTTGATAGAACGCGTGCACGCCTTTGTAGAATGCCTCCAGCGCCCTCAGGTCCTTCAGCGTCTTGTGCCAGACCTTCGCCTGCTCCCCCAACACCAGCTTGACGTTGATTGCCGCGAGCACCCTGCCGGTGATTTCGTCCTGTACATCGAAGGAATCGTCCAGAGTCCGATCGAATTGCTCGCTCCAGATAATTCGGCCGGAAGCCGCTTCAGTCAGGTCAGCGGACACGCGCACCTTTTGCCCCGCGGCCCTGATGCTGCCCTGCAAAGCATATTTAGCGCCGAGCGTGCAGGCGGCATCCTGCGCAGGTGCTCCGCGGAAAGCGTAGGCGCTGCCCGATGCAAGCAGGAACAAGCCGGAGACCTTGACCAGCGCATTCTGGATATCCATGCGCAGACCGTCGGCGAGATACTCCATGTCAGGATCGCCGGTCAGGTTACGGAACGGCATGATCACGATTGACGGCTTGTCCAGCGGCGGGAGCTTGATGTTTTGCAAGCGGCGCGGAACCGCGGTTGGGCAGCGCCACTCCCAGATCCTTAGAGGGCGTGGAATGTTTTTGACTTCGTGCTCGCCAAGGTCATGGAACTCAGCGTTGACGCGATCACGCACCTGCCGGAACGCATCGTCGGAGAGCGTGATGCAGCCCGGCTGGGACAACGCTTCCAGCCGCGCGGCGATATTGACGCCCTCTCCATAGATATCCTCCCCTTCGGCGATGATGTCGCCGAGATGCACTCCCATGCGAAATCTCAGCTGCCGATCGCCTGCTGCCGCCCCCTGGTCCTGCCAAGCCAGCGCGCACTCGACGGCGTCGACCACGCTGACGAACTCCGCCAGATAGCCGTCGCCCATCCGCTTGACGATGCGGCCCCTGTGCTTGGCGACGGTCGGTTCGATGACGACGGTCTCATACGCCTTCAGCGATCTCAGAGTGCCCGCCTCATCCGCGCTCATCAGACGCGAGTAGCCCACCACGTCTGCGTTGAGCACCGCGGCGAGGCGACGTTCCATCGGAAATTCCTCTCCGCTCGAGGAACGACCCAAGGTATCGCCGGATATTACTGCGTCGTGCGGATGGAAGATATCGAGTTTTGTTGCGCGGGCGCATCTGGATTATTATTGGGTCATCACGTCGTGATGTCTCAGAGGTGCCAACATCGGACATCCCTCTGATGTCCTCACGGCACGAGAACATCAGCGGCGGCAGCTCGTTCCAACGCGGTCGGCGGGTCGCGCGATCTCTGCTTTCGATTTCAAGGCAAGAACCGGAGTTCGGCTCGCTCGGTTCAAGCGTAAGTCTTCGTTCGGATCATCGGCTGATGTCGGTGGTCCTGACGAGACAAATCACGAGGAGCCATTCCAATGAGCAAGGAAGAAGATAACAAGGTCGTTGTCGGCCGCTGGTTTACCGAATTCTGGGGCAAGCGCGTCAATCTCGGGGTTGTCGACGAGGTCGCCGCGCCGGACATGCTGCTCAAATACTCGCTGCATGAACCCCGCCGAGGCCGCGACGACATCAAGGCGTTCATGACCGATTTCCGGGCCGCATTCCCCGATCTCAATTTCTGGGGCACGGCGGATCTTATCGCCGAGGGCGACTACGTCGTCGGTCAATGGGAAGGTGGTGGCTCCCATACGGGTCCGGCCTTCAATGACTTCCTGATCGGCGGTCTGCCGGCTGCGACCGGCCGGAAGATGCACTTCACCGGCACCACGGTGCTGAAGGTGATCAACGGCAAGATCGTCGAGGAGATCGGCCTCGACGATGGGGTGACCGCGCTGACCCAGCTTGGACTGATCAAGGCGGTCTGACCAAGCAACCCGCCACGCAGCCGCCTACAGTGGCGGCACACGCTCGATCGTCGAATGGGGTCCGCACGTCTCCGCGCGGGCCTCATTTTCTTTGGGCGATCGGCCATGCAGCGGCCGCGCCGCCGAGCAGCGTGATGAACCCGCGGCGCCTCATTCGATCACCTCGTCGGCGCGCGCGAGGAGTATGGGAGGCAGATCGAGACCGAGCGCTTTGGCGGTCTTGAGGTTGATCACCAGCTCGAACTTGGTCGGCGTCTCAATTGGCAGATCCTCGGGCTTTTCCCCGGCGATAATTTTCTCCACGTACCCGGCGATACGCTTGGCTTCGAACTTTCGGCTTGGACCGTACGACAGAAGGCATCCGGCGTCGACAAATTCACGCCATGCTGCGATCACTGGCAGCCGGTACTCGCGGCCGAATTGCGCGATCTTGTCGGCCGCGATGTTGGTCGTCCGCGACGGGATGACAAAGAGGGCCTCTGCACCGCTAGCGCCGGCCTCGCGCAAAGTCGCATCGGCCTCAGCTAACTTTGAGAGAGGGTGAGATGTCAGGCTAATGCCGAGGGTCTCGGCCGCGCGTCGAGCAAACAACATTTCATCGTCCAGGTGCTGCGGATTCCAGACGATTGCTACGCGTCTTGCGGTGCTTGCTACCTCGTTGAGTAACTCCATCCGCTTGGCCGCCATTTCGTCCGTGAGAAACGTGACGCCGGTGAAGACCTTGCCGGGCCGGGCGAGAGCTAAGGCGATCCCGGCGCGCACAGGGTTATCGCTTACGCCGCCGACCACTGGGGTGCCATTGCTGGCATCCACGAGTGCCCGGACGACGTCTCCACCCACACCGATCAACAGGTCCGGCTTCTGCGCAGCAAGCTCGCGGGCCAGCTCGGGCAGCCGCGTTGCGTCCGCGTTGGCATACCGAAACGTCACATCAATGTTGCGTCCCTGGACGAAGCCGCGTTGCGCGAGCGCATCCCTCAACGTCTTGTCGATAGGTCCAAGTTCAGGGGTACCGAACACGAGCCAGCCGATCCGGCTGATCTTGGCGCGCTGGGCACGGGCCGCAAGCGGCCACGCCATGGCCGCGCCGCCGATAAGCGTGACGAACTCGCGTCGCCGCATGTCGGACATCGGCTTCTTCCGCCTTGCCGGTCGGTCTACCCGCACTCTCAACCTGCCGCAGGATGGCCAGCAAGTCCTTGGGGCAGACCTGAATTGTTCTGAATCTTAAGTTGAGCCGCTGGCGACCCCTCCTGTCTGCCATCTAAACGATAGCACACACGGGGCTCTGGCAGACCGCTGCACTGCGGGATTCCGCTCCGACTTACGTCCGCTAATGGGATGGTTCAGCCGTGCTCCGGCCCCGCCAGCAAGCGAAGCTGGAAAGGGGGCGCTAAGGCCAAGGAGCACGCCATGTCACGCTGATCCTAGAGTAGCTTGCACTGTCCCAAAAATCTGGATGCGATATCTTGGCACTGCCCAAATTCGATGGAGAATGCCACCAATGAAGCATCCCGATACAAGTTGCGACTGCGCCCAAGCGGCTACCTCGTTGGCATCGCGGTGGCGTTGTCCTGGCTGTGGCAAGACTGCAATCATGAGGGTGTCGACCCTCGCCGCAGTCTGTGACGGTGACACGATTAGAAAGGGAGAGCCCGAGGTCCTCCAGGATCGTAGCCGGTCCTGAAATGACCGTACCGGTCAGGCCCCGGTGTTAGGGGCTTCCCTTTCAATGTTGTTCCATGAGCGCGGACCGTCCGGCGTCGTGCGCAGCTTGCGTTCGTGGAACGTCTCGTTCCGGTGTGACGAATTTGTCAGCCGCAATTTCACCGAAAGCATCGCAATCGCCTTCGATTGCGCGGCGTGCATCCTGCATAACTGGTTGAAGCGCTACGAGGGCCGTGTCCTGGTCATCGCGTCGGCTGGATGCCGAGCGCCTTGGCAATCGTGGCGATCTGCGCGCGCTGGCGCTCGATCGAGGCGGCAAACTCGCGCGCTCCGCCGCGACTCGGCGTTTGCGCAGTCGCATTGAGCTTCTCATCGATGCCCTTGTCGTCGGACACCGCGACCACGTCGGCACCGATGCGTTCGCGCAACTCCGCCGGCAAGGCCTTGCTTCCGAACAGGCCGACATTGCCGTCCATTTCCAACTCGGAGAATCCCGCTTCGATGCCGGTCGGAATGTCGCGCAGGCTCGGTGCGCGCTCGCGCCCCATCTGCGCGAGCACCGTGATCCTGCCGGCCTCCCGTTGCGGGCGCAGAATGGCATAGGAGGCCGAATAGACCTGCAGGCGATCTTCGGCGAGGTCGTTCACCGCCTGCACGATGTCCTTGTAGGGAACCTTCGTCGTCGTGAGCTTGGCGCCGTGCGCGAAGTAATCGAACGCGAGTTCGGTAATGCCCGGAACCGCGGCCGAATTGAACTTGCCAGGCTCGGCGCGTGCGCGTTTGACGAAATCGGCGAGCGTCGTGACTTTCATCGCTGCCGGCACCCCGACACCCAGAACGGTGCTGGAGAAGCGCGCCACCGGGATCAGGTCGGCCGGATCGTAGGGCAGCTTCTTGTACTGATACGGATGGACGATGAAGTTCCCGCTCGGCCCCCAAAAGAAGGTGTGATCGTCATTGGCGGATAGCACGGCTTGGATGGCGATGATGCTGTCGCCGCCCGGCCGATTCTCGATGACGACCGGCTTGCCCCAGCGTGCTTGCAGGCGGTCCTGAATGAGCCGCGCGCCGATATCGGCGCCGGCGCCCGGACCGAACGGAATGATGAAGCGGACCGGCTGCTGCGGCCAAGCTTGCGTCTGTGTCTGTGCCGGGGATGCCGACAAGGCGAGAATTGCAGCGAGAGCGACGACTGGGATGTAGAGCTTGGACATTTCTCGAACCTCATGGGCCGCCCACGCCGAGAACGCTAATCGCTCCCTCCCGGGAGCGCAACGTTCACTCCCCCGGCTGCTTGAAGTCGGAAAAACGGACCTCCACGGCGCCGACGGGATCGACCTCGAATGCAATCGTATCCTCGCCTGGTTCGATTGCAATCGGTGGCACCACCGAGCCGGTGATGATGATCTCTCCGCCGCGCAGCCGCTCGTCGAAAGCGTCAAGCACGTCCGCAACGTGGCGCACGATGTCGACCCATTTGCCGGTATTGGCCTGCGGATCGCTGGTGCGCGCGAACTCGCGCCCGCGACGCAGGACACGGCAAACGATGCCGTCCGCTGCGCTGCCGGCCTTCGCCGGCGCTTGACCGGCGAACACGACATGCCGCTGATAGATGTTGCCGCTCAGGATGCGCTCCGGATCCTCGGGCGGTTCAGCGACATCGGCGATCTCGATCGCCGGCGAGATGCCGGCGATTGCGGCTTTGGCGGTGGCATGGTCGGCGCCTGCCGAAACGTCGCGGCCGATGTGGACGGCGATTTCCGGCTCCGCCACGGGCCTGGCCCAGCCGGCGAGCGATACGTTTGCTCCGGAATGAACGAGCGCCCTGCGCGTGAGGAATCCCACCAGCGGTCCGGTAACTTCGAGGCGTTTGAGCATCTCGGGCGCGGCGAACCCGACCTTCCAGCCCAACGCAGCATCGCCGGCCTCGAGACGCTTGCGCCGCATCTCGAGCTGTGCCCGCATCCCGCGCACGACGCGCGCATCCTCCCAGAGATTCATCGCATCTCCTCTTTCAGCCGCGCGCTCGGTCTACTCCCTCTCCCACCGAACTCGGGTTTACCCGAGTTCGGCACATTAAGCTGGCCGAAGTCGGATAGATCCGACTTCGGCTGGGAGAGGGGTGGGGTGAGGGGTTATGATCTCTCAGGTAAGCCGGTAACCCCCTCACCCCAACCCTCTCCCCAAACGGGGAGAGGGAGCGCACCCAGCTCGCGGCATAATTCCCGCATTACTCACCAGCCTTACAGCGATCATCGTCATGGCGATCTAATGTTTTCCTGGATCCGCTTCGTAGCCCGAGGCCTCGATCGAGCCGGCGCCCATCCAGCCCCACACCAACACCACATCCTCATCCGAGGTGTTGTCGAAGCCGTGCCAGCAGTCGCGGGGCGAATACACGACGTCTCCTTCGACCGACGGGACCTCGCCCTGGTCGGTGTAGATGTGGCCGTGACCTTTGAGGACGATGAAGAACTCATCGCAGTTATGATGCCGATGCCGCTCGTGGCGCGCCCCCGGTTTGAGCACGGTCCATCCGACCACATGATCGGCACCGGCGGATCGTTTGTCGATCAGGAATTGCACCTGCATGTCGACCCAGCCGTCCTTGCGTTTGAGTCCCGCGACCTTCGGCACCTCGCGTATATTGGTGCGATACATTTTCGCGGGTGCCGCGGTTCTGCCCGCCGAGACATTTCGTTTGGTCTTTCGAACAGCTCGCTTCACCATCGCTCTTCCCATCTCGTGGCTCGCACGTGCGCCCGTTCGATTCGTTACCCGGTGCGGCGACTGGGCGGTTCCCGTGCAACATCGGCAGCAAAGCAGCGAGCCCCGACCTGGGGACGGTCGGGGCTCTGGACTAATGACGTTCACGGGGGGGAAGTAGGGGTGTGACGCCTTTAGCCCGCTATAGGCTACGGCGGGTGCATATCGCTGTCTACACTCGTGACTGTCCGGGCCGCTGACTGATCCCTGCCAATTCTATATGCTTCAATCCAACCCTGATCTCGTTAAGGTAAGGGGAAATTCGTGCTCAGGTTTGCACTCCTAGCACTCGGCATCGCCGCCGCCATTGCGGCCGTTGCTGCGCTCGCCGATCTCGCGGGATTTCCGGCCTCGGGAGGTGCCATCGGAGGCGCCATCGGAGGAGTAATCGGCGCTATGATGATCGCCGGAGCGGGTCGCAAGACATGCCCGCGTTGCGCGGCCGAACTGCCGCAGTATCGGACGCCGACCTCGTTGAAACAGGCACTGTGGGGCGGCTGGATATGCCCCAATTGCGGTTGCGAGATTGACCGGCAGGGGCAGCCATTAAAGGGCAGCTAGTGCGACGGCAACAAATTGGCTCGCCAATGGGGACCTCGACAAAGGTGCCCAACTGAGAGTTAGCCCCAGTAGCGCCCACTGGCGCCGATGACGACGACGAGCAGGCCGAGCGGCAGATTGACGGCGATGATCTGGCGGATTCGGTTGAGGCGGGCGCCAGCGCTCGGCCAGTCCTCGGCGTCAACAGCCCGTTTGAACGCCAGCCACGGTCCGTGGAACAACCAGACAAACAGCGCGATCATCAGCCAGCCCATCGTCTGCATGAGATGGATGTGAAGACCAGCACCGGCAAAGCCACCAAAGGTCGTGAAAAGCATCCAGTAACCGCTGGCAAGCAGCAGCAGGATTGCTATCCAAACCCATGGAAAGAATTTCTGGAAGGTGACCCGCATCAGCCGCAGGCGTTGCGGCGGCTCGAGCGCGCCGAGCGCCGGTCGCAGGCAGACGTAGATCGCGAACATGCCGCCGACCCAGACGACGGCGCCGAGTATGTGCAGGGCGAGAGCGAGAGCAGTCATGACCGGGGCTCCCGTTCGAGGCACTACGTCTGGCCTCCCAGACGGCGATACACCTCGTGCGCGGTGACGAAATCGCGATGGTCGAGCCCGAGGCCGCGGCAGGCATTCATCATTTCGTTGGCGGCCGCCGCGAGCGGCACCGGGCTGCCGAGCTTGCGGCCGAGCTCGAGCGCGAGCAGCATGTCCTTCTGCTGCAGCGTGACGTCGGCGAGCGGTACGGCCGGCATCTTTCCATCGAGAATGAAAGGGCCGCGATAGGCCAGCACTGGCGAGGCGGCGACGCTTTTGAGGATCGCATCAACGGCGATGTCGCGCGCGACACCGCCTTTCTCCGCCAGCGCAACCGCCTCGCCGAAGGCGATCACTTCGACCATCAGCAGCAGGTTGACGGCGATCTTCATCTGCACCGCCAGTCCGCTGCTGCCGATATAGGTCACCTTCGGACCGATGGCGCGCAACACCGGCTCGATCCGCTCGAAGGCCGCCTTGTCGCCGGCCACCATGAGCGCGGCGGTCCCCTGCGCCAGCGTCACCGGACTGCCGGAAATCGGCGCATCGAGCATGGTCAGACCCTGCTTGGCGAATTCGGCGGAGATCGCGCGGCTCGCGTCCGGCGCGATCGTGCTCATGTCGGCATAGATGCCCCCGCGCTTGAGGCCGGCGATGATGCCGTCGTCGCCGAGCGCGACAGCCTTCACCGCCGCCGCATCGGTCACGATCGAGAACACGACGTCCGAGGCGCCGGCGAGCGCGCGTGGCGTCTGCGCAAGCCGCATTCCGCGGGCGATGAGTGGCTCGGCCTTCTCCTTGCTCCGATTCCAGCCGGTGACCGCGTGGCCTGCGGCCATGAGCCGTGGAATAATGCCCGCCCCCATGGCGCCCAGCCCGATGAAACCGATGTTCATGCGTTCACCTCGCAAGCTCTCGCCAGCGATGATGACGCCGAACCGGACGAAAGGCTAGGAAAGTAACGGGTTGGCCGCTCACTCGACCACGATCTTGACCTGATCGCCGGGGTTCACGCGCTCGTTGGGGCCGAGCCCGTTGAGGACGCGAAAGCGCTCGACGGCGCGGTCGGGCATCGCCATGCGGCTCGCCAGGCGTTCGACCGTATCAGCGGACGCAACGGTCACGATCTTGATGTGCAGCGGCTTTGCCGCTTGGCTCTCCGCCAGCGTCATGCGCCGGAAGGCGCCAACCGACTCGCGAAAGGCGCGATCGATTTCCGCCGACATGCGCTTGCCGGCGAAGATGAAGCGATAGACGTCGGTCCCGAACCGCACCGCGTAGAGCCGAAACACCCACTGATCGCCTTTTGCCGTCGCGGTCGCCGCCGGCAAGCCGTTGATGACGAGCTCCTCGACGCTCTTGGGATCGATGTTCTCGATCCAGCCGGAGTTGAGGTACTCGGCGAGCGTCTGCTCCGCCGGCACGCGCACGACGTCGAGCCGCAAGGCTTGGCCGCCGCTCTCCTTCACGCCGAGAACCGCTTGCGCCGTGTTATCGAGGGTGAATCCTTCCGGCGCCAGGAAGGTAAAGCCGAGCTTCGGGTGCAGGAAACGGCGACCGCGTATGAAGCCTTCGCTCGGATCCTCGCCGTAGACGACGCCATCAATGCTGGCGAGGTACGCCGCCCTGTCGCGCTCGCCGGCGCCGGGTGCGGCGAGTTGGCGCGCGCTCGCCTGCGCATTCTTGATGCGCTCGGGCGTGGCCGGATGCGAGGAGAGGAAGTCGGGGGAGCGCGGATCGATGTGCGATTGCCCCGGGCTGGTTTTGAGCTCCGCATTGCGGCCCATGGAGGTGAGGAAGCGTCCCGCCCCATAGGGATCGTAGCCGGCGCGCGCGGCGATACCGACGCCGATCCCGTCCGCCTCGAACTCCTGCGCGCGCGAGAAGCTCGCCAGCGCGATCTTCGATTTCGCCAGCGCCAGCGCTCCGGTTTCTGGATCGCTCAACACGTCCTGCACCACGCGGCTCACCAGCGCCACTTGACGTGCCTGGTCCTCGCGGATCGCGGCATGGCGGGCAATGACGTGCGACATCTCGTGCGACAGAACCGAGGCGAGCTCGGACGTGTCGTTGGCGAGCGCGATCAAGCCGCGCGTGACGTAAAGCTGTCCGCTCGGCAGCGCGAAGGCATTGATCGATGCCGAGTTGAGGATGGTGACGCGGTAATGCACTTCCGGCCGCTCCGATGCCGCGACCAGCTTTGCGACGATCTCATTGAGCATGCCCTGGAGCTTGGGATCCTCGTAAGCGCCGTTATAGGCGGCGAGAATGCGTTGATGCTCGCGCGAGGTCGGCGCCCGAGCTTGCTGCTGCTGTTGTTGGGCCTGCCGCAGCGCCTCCGGCAGCGACCCGGGCGGCATTCCGGCCGTGAGCAGCGAGGAACTGCAGCCCGCGAGGCCGCAAGTGACCACGGCGAGGACCGCCAGTCGCCTGGCGCCGAGAACGTTGCGGTGTCTCACTGCGGCATGCACGGCGGCAATCGGGTCCGTCAGTTGCGCTCGGCGAGTTCGATTTGCTCGGGCCGCGTGGCCTCGAGTCGCGGGCCGTTGCGCTCCTCGATCCAGCCGCGCACGCGGACGCGGCGGGCTTCGAGTTTTTTCGGTTCTACTCCGGCGGCGGCGAAGGCGCGCTCGTCGCGTTTGGATATCGTGACGGTGAGCGCCTGCGTCCAGCGCCGCCCGAAATTGATATAGATCGTGCCGCCGCTCTCGCGGACCGACCACACCTTGCCTTCCACGACGGTGAAGCGGCCGCGCTCGGTAGCAAGCTCCGCCGCGTCGTCGGCCGGCAGAACGACATAATACGGTGTGCTCCAGAGGCCAAGCTTGGCCGCCCGTGCCGCACGTTCCTGCGCCAAAAGCTCCTCGGCGCAAGCCCGATCGCCGACACGCGCCGAAACGCGCGCGAATCCTCTGGCCAGCATCTCGTGCGCGACCGAGCGCCGCGCACCGTCGCCGGCGACGGAGACGAGCGCGAGGTTGCGGCCGTAACGGTCGCCGACCGTACCGTTCTGATAGAGCTCCACCATTCGATCGGCGAGGATCGATTCGAGCGCCGCGCGAGCCGCAAGACCGGCCTCCGCCTTCGGACCGGACTCCCCGCGGGCCGGCGCGAGCGGCACCTCAATGCCGGCAAGGCGAATCTCGCGTCCGTCCTCGAGGATGAAACTGCGTCCGTCCGTGACCGCTCGAACCTTTGCCGTGCCGGCAGCCTCGAAGCGGCAGGCGGGAAGCGTCCCGCTTTCCGTGCGCGCGGGCGC
>JBJMTU010000219.1:0-7810 GCA_045811545.1 Xanthobacteraceae bacterium
AGCCGCACCGAGATCGGCGTGGTCTATGGCGCCGCCATCGTGCAAGGCTTGGCGCTGGTGACGTTCCCCGCCGCAAGCTCGATCTTCACCAGTCCCGACGGGTTCGGCTTCGACAGCACGCGGTACGGAACGATGTTCGTGCCGCAGGTGGCACTCGCCATCCTCGCCTCCGCGCTGGCGCCGAGACTGGCGCGGCGGTGGAGTTTACGCCGGGTGCTGCTCGCGGGATTTGCGGGCAATATCGTCTCGATGACGCTGCTGGCGCTGAGCAGGCTGTGGCTCGGCGCGCCCGACATGGCTTTCGCGCTCCTCCTGGTCGCCACCGCGGCGCTGGGGTTCGGGTTCGGCGCAACCGTGATGGCGCTCAACACTTACGCCGAGGCGTTCTTTCCTGAAGGAGTTGATCGAGCGGTTCTGGTGCTCAACGCGCTGCTCGGGGTGGGCACTGCGCTCGCGCCGGTGCTGGTCGCGGCGGTGCTGGCGCTCGGCGCATGGTGGCTGCTCCCGGTCGCGGTGGCATGCGTTTTCGTGCTGATCTTCGCGGTCGCTTTGACGCAGTCGCTAACAGCCGAGAGCGCTTCCGGTTCCCGCGCCTCGATCGGCTGGGAGAATCTGCCGGAACGGTTCTGGCTCTATGCCGCAGCGGTGTTCGTCTATGGCATTCTCGAGACGCTCAACGGCAACTGGGCCATGCTCTATCTTACCGGCGAGCGAAGCGTGTCGGCCCGCGGCGCGGCTTTTGCGCTGGCCGCCTTCTGGGTGATGGTCACGCTGGGGCGCGTGGCCATCGCCATGATCGCTCGACACGTGCCCGCGCGGTGGATCTATGCCGCGCTTCCAGTCTTTCTGCTCATCACCTTGCAGATTGTTGCGCACGTGCAGGGCCAAGCCGGTGGGATCATTGCGCTTGGTCTTGTCGGTTTGGCGTGCTCGGCGTTCCTGCCCCTGAGCATCAGCTTTGCCGGCAAAGAGTTTCCGCATCTCTCGGCATTGATGGCGGGGGAACTGATCGCGTTCTATCAGCTCGGCTACGGCGTTGCCGCATTCGGAATCGGACCGTTGCATGATCCAGGGGGACTGACGTTCGCCACGATTTTTGCAGCTGGCAGCCTCGTTGCGTTGCCGCTCGTCCTCATTGCATATTTCATCGTCCGGCGGCCGCTGTAGAAGAGGATTCCATGACGATTGCAAGCGACGCGCATCGCTGGCCGGCGGAAGGGCTTACCCGGGTTCCCTACTGGGCATATTCCGATAGCCGGATCTACGAGGAGGAGCAGGCGCGCATCTTTCGCGGGCCGACCTGGCAGTTCCTGTGCCTCGAAGCCGAGCTGCCGAGCCCCAACACTTATCGCCGCTCGAGCCTCGGTGCGATGCCGGTGGTGGTGACGCGCGACAAGGACGGCGAGCTTCACGCCTTCGAGAACCGCTGCGCCCACCGCGGATCGCTGCTCGTGCTCAACGAGAGCGGCGAGGCACGCGATATCATCTGCATCTATCACAACTGGAGCTACGATCTCTGCGGCAGCCTCACCGGTGTTGCCTTTCGCAAGGGGCTGCGCGGCAAAGGCGGCATGCCGCCGGAGTGCCGGCCCGAAGCGTACGGGCCGCGTAAGCTGCGGGTTGAGACGCTTGCAGGTCTGGTCTTCGGCACGCTGTCGGCGGACACCCCGCCGCTCGCGCAATATCTCCGCGCCTAGATCGTCGCGCGCAACCGCCGCGTGATGCGCGCGCCGGTCAAGGTGCTGGGCGGCTACAGTCAGACGCTGCCGAGCAACTGGAAGCTTTACATGGAGAACGTCAAGGACAGCTACCACGCGAGCCTGTTGCACACGTTCTTCACCACCTTTCGGCTTAATCGATTGTCGCAACAGGGCGGCATCGTAGTGAGCGATTCGGGCGGCCACCACGTGAGCTATTCGCTTGCCGCCGACAGCGGCGGCAAGGAATACGAGCAGGCCGGCATGCGCGCGGCGCAGGAAGGATTCGGGCTCGAAGCGCCGCAATTGCTGGAGGCGGTCGACGAGTTCGGCGACGGCGTGGGCTTGCAGATTCTCTCCGTGTTTCCGACTTTCGTTTTGCAGCAGACGCGCAACAGCCTGGCGGTGCGACGGCTCGTGCCGCAAGGCCTCGACAAGACCGAGCTCGTCTGGACCTGCTTCGGCTTTACCAGCGACGACGCGGAGATGACGGAACGCCGCTTGCGGCAAGCCAACCTGATTGGGCCGGCCGGCTACATTTCCATGGAGGATGGCGCCGCGCCGGGCTTCGTGCAACGCGCCGTCACCCCCGCCGCGGATCTTCTGTCGGTCGTGGAGATGGGCGGAGCGAGCGTCGCCTCCGAGGACAACCGCGTCACCGAAGCCGCGGTGCGCGGCTTCTGGAAGGCGTATCGCGGGTATATGGAGATCTAGGCAATTCACGTCCGCCCTGGAGGCATGGCGAAAGAAGGATCACGGCTTTCATCAAATTCCGCTACCCCTCGCCAGGGCTGCCACCACAACGCCGACGCCGATCGCGAGGAGTTCGTGTCGCCACAAGACCATCACCGTGATGGCCGTGGCGATCGCGAGGAGTGCAGATGGTCCACTTTTGGCGGCAATTGGCAACACGGCCGCAGCCATGATCGAGCCCGGTAGTGCTTCGAGCATTCGGCGCATGCGCGGCGTGAGCGGAACATGTCCCATTGCCCAGAACCCCACGGCGCGCATCACAAACGTCGTCGCGGCCATGACGACGATCGCGACGAGGCCGAGCCGCTCAAGCGCGCCCATCGAGTATCCCTGCGGTGATGCTTCCGGCGAGGGCGCCGGTGATGGTGAACCACCACCCCGGTATGAACTCGCCTGCGACCAGGGCAAGGACACCCGACACGAGCCAGGGGATTGCCTTGCGTCGGCCGCGCCACAACGGCACCAGCATGACAATGAAAAAGCACGGCATGACGAGGTCGATCCCGAAACGTTTCGGCTCGGTCACGAAAGTGCCGAGCAAGTGGCCGGGCACTGTTGATGCAATCCAGACCAGCCACAGCGCGCATCCGCTCCCGAGAAAGACCGCCGCATCCGCGCCGCCCTCGGCGCGGTAGCGCGTGGTCATGAGCCAGCCCGGATCGGTCATCAACGAGAGCGCCGGATAGGTCTGCCAAGCCGGCAGGCCACCGAGCCAGGGCTGCAAGGCAGCGCTCATAAGGACGAAGCGCAGGTTGACGGTCGCGGTGACCAGTCCGAGCGTAACGACCATTGCGGCGGTCATCGGCTCCGTCCACATCTCGGCAGCGACGAATTGCGACGCACCGGCAAATACCACCGCGCTCATCAGGGTTGCTTCGAAAAGCGTGAGGCCTTTCTGCGCCGCGATCGCGCCGAAAGCGACGCCGAACACCGCCATTCCTGGAATTCCCGGCACCGATAGCCGCACACCTTGCGCGAGACCGGCGCGCGACCAGCATGCAGCGACGTAGCGACCGTCCCCAGTTGCGGTCATGGTCACGGCCTCACCCAACGTGCCCTCCCAACCCACGGAAGAAGGCTGACGCTGATCTGGATCGCTGGACAAACTCAGCCTAACTTTGCCGGTGGTCCGGTGCGAAGGTCCACTTCGTATCGATTATGCAGACCACTTCAGCCGTGCGAGAAACGTGTTCGATCGCCTGGGGGAGAGCTTGATGCGCAGGAAGGGATGGGCCGATCTCTACGATTGGCGGGTGGAGCGTGCCAGCCGCACGCCGATCTTCCGTCAAATCTACCTGCAGATTCGATCGGCCATACTATCGGGGGCCTTTCCCGCAGGGACGAAGCTGCCATCGACCCGCGAGCTTGCCTCTCGCCTCGCGGTAGCGCGCGCGTCCGTCGTTTCAGCGTATGAGCAGCTGTTCGTTGAGGGATATCTGTCCGGGAAAGTTGGCTCTGGCACCTATGTTTCGTCTGACCTTCCGCAGGCAGTCGAGCGAGTGCAGCCCAAAGGTGCGAGTCGCTTCCCCGCGAAAGCTCGCCAGCTCGAGCTGCGGCCACAAGTGTTCAATGAATTCGTGGAATCGACGCTGCAGAGCGACGAACGTCCGTTTAACCCCGGGCGTTTGCTGGTCGATGCCCGCACAGTGGAGATCTGGCGAAAGCTGACCAACCGAGCTTTGCGCTCGTTCAGCTCCAGCCACACGGGATACACGGACCCGTGCGGCTTCACCGAACTGCGGACGGCAATTTGTGAATACCTGCGCGCGGGGCGGGGGGTGCAGTGCGATCCCGGTCAGATCATTGTGACCGCGGGCAGCCAGCAGGCGGTGGACATCGCGATCCGCGTCCTGCTGAAGGCAAACGACGAAGTGTGGGTGGAGGATCCAGGTTACCCTTTGACCAACCGTGCGCTTGCGGCCGCCGGCGTGAAACTGCGGCCAATTCCAGTCGATGCGCGGGGTGTGAATGTAGCGAAGGCATCAGACGGGCGCCCAACGCGCGAGCGGCGGTGGTGACGCCGTCGCACCAGTATCCCACGGGCGTGGTACTTTCGATGGCGCGGCGGCTCGAGCTCTTGGCCTGGGCGCACAAAACGAGAGGGTGGATCATCGAGGATGACTACGCTAGCGAGTTTCGCTACTCCGGACGACCGCTGGCATCGCTACAGGGACTCGATGACGGAAACCAGGTCATCTATTTCGGAACATTCAATAAGACGCTCTTCCCCGGATTGCGGATCGGCTATGCAGTTGTGCCACGGTCGCTGCTAGGGGCCTTCGCGAGCACCCGTTACCTGATGGATCGGCAGCCGCCGAGTCTCAACCAGATCGTCCTCGCCGAATTCATGCGCGAGGGTTACCTTGCCGGGCATATTCGCCGCATGCGCACTCTGTATTGCGATCAGCGAGATGCGTTGGTCGCGGAACTCACGCGTCGGGTCGGTGCCGCTGTCATGATACAGAACCCGGACCAGGGGATGCACCTCATCGCCTATCTTGGCGACGGTCAGTCGGACGTCGATATTGAGGACGCTGCGCGCCGGAAGGACGTGATCGTGCGCGCGATGAGCCGCTTGTATAAAGCCGCGCGTCCGCGACCTGCGCTTATGTTGGGTTTTGCTGGCTATCCGCGCCAAATGATCATTCCCGCAGTCGCGCGTCTAGCTCAGGTGATCGCTAAGGAGTCGAGATTATCGAAACGGCTGGCATAAACTGCCGCCCGTTAAACGAAAGCGTATTCAGACCAAGGCATAGACCTTGGCCTCCCACGGGAAGATCGGCTCGCGCCCGGCCCATTCGGGCGGCACGTCGCGATCCTGGGTAATCTCGCGCCAGCGCCTGCCTGCCGGGCTGGCCGGCCAATTCGGCACGCGGTACTCGGAGGCGGGATCGAACGGCCGCGTCGTCTCAAAATCCGAAAAGTTGGCGAGGACGACGACGGGATCATCGGCACCTGGGCGTCCCCGCTTCCACACGAGCACGCGCTTACCCTCCTCGAAATCCACGTGGATGAAGTCCGTGTCGTTCACGGCGAGCGCAGTAGAGCGCGTGCGAAAATGGGCAAGACGCGCAACATAGTCGAATACACACCGGCGCCACGGCTCCTGCAGGCGGTCGAAGTTCACGGGGTCGATTTGCTTCTGCGGATGAACGACCGGAAGATCATGTTCGTCGGCAAACTCTTCGCCGGCAAAAATCATCGGAATGCCGACCGCGGTCATCAAGCAGACGAACGCAAGCTTGATCCGCCGTTCCGTCTCCCGTACGCCGTTGTTGTTGAGAAAATTGAACAGGCGTTCGTTGCGAAAGCCCTCGACATCGTGCGAGGTCACGTAGTTGATCGCCTGCGCCCCATCGGCGAAGCCGAGCAGACGGCAGTCGATCAGTTTGCGCACCGTCCATTCGAAACTTGGCTCTTTTTGATCGTTCTGCCCCAGGATTGCACTGCGGACCATCCGCTTGAACTCTTCGTTCCAGAGGCCGTCGAGGCGCTGCTGGCGTACAAGATCGATCGGCACTGCCAAATCTTCACCCACCACGAGGAAGCGTTCATCGGCAACTTGAGGCGCAAGGCCCTGCGTGGCCCAGCGCGAGCGCCACACGGTGCGTGCAAGGTCCTTGTATTCCTGGACGAAGTCCCAGTTCATGATGTTGGGCACGCTGTCCATGCGGATGCCGTCGATGCGAAAGTCGAGCATCCACCGCGCGAGGCAGGTGAGCATGAGGCGCCGCGCTGGAACGAGACGCGCGGTTCCTCCGTCGATCGGGTCGTAGCCGTCGGTGCGGAAGTTGTACTTGAAGAGGTCGCCGCCAAAGTCGTCGCGCGCGTCCTCTTCCGGATCGCCCGTGCCGCGGTGCACGTGAAAGTCGAGGAAGTTGACGTACCGATACGTGTAGCGCGTGGCGAAGGCCATCACGACGTCGGCGAAGAATCGCAGGCCGTGCCGATGGCACGCGGTCACAAGCGCCGCAAGGTCCGCCGTTGCCGTCGGCGAGGCATGGCCCTTCGGAAAACCCAAATCAAAATCGGCGGCGAAATAGTTGCTCGTCGCGTAGCCCCATTCGCGGTCGACGAAGCTGTCGGCGGGAGGCAAGAGCTCGAGCGCATTGACGCCGAGGTCCTCGAGATGCGCCTCCCCGACCGCGAGCGCAGCCACCCCCGCGAAGTTGCTGGGCGCCGCGTTCCGCTCTACGAGGGCAACAACGTCGCGGAACGTTCCCCCACCGATGCTGACGGTGCCCTCCGCCTCGGTCCGGCTCCACCGGGTCGGGAGCTCGTAGATGACAAGCCGGTTATTGGTGCGAAGACTGTCGAGGGGGAGATCGTTCGCCCAGTCCGGTTCCTCTCCGCCGGGGTCGCTCGGGACGAGCTTGCCATTGCGCCACTTGAGCACGGCGGCCGGGCTGCGATCGTCGTCGGTGAAAGGCGACGGCAGCACCGGGCGCAGCCGCCAATCCACCGTCGAGGCGGTCGGATCCGTGCACAGAATGCGTGCCGTCGACGGCGTCTTCGGGTTGGCGTTCGTCACCTCGAACCAATAGTGATAGACGCGATTGTCCACGAGCCCGCAGGTCGAGGCAGCCACCTCCCATAGATCGGCCGAAACCGGGGAAGGCGCGAGATCGAACTTGTTGAGCGGCTCAAAGCTCGGCGGATTTCCTGCCCGGAACGTGCCGATGACAAGCGCGGGCGGGGGGTCGGTGATCGCCGGACGCCACAGGACGAAGTGAGTTTGTTTCCTCTCTAAGAGATCAAAGGGCATCGGCTTTCCTCCGCGGGTCCGTTCGGATGATCGCCGCAGACTTCGGCGAGTCGTCAGCTCGGGATGTGTCCGCAGCCCTGCCGGAGGCGCCGACGCGCTACTGCATCGGCGCCTGAATGTTGTTGTCGCGGATGACCTGGCCCCAGCGCGCGATCTCGCTCTTGTGCAGCGCCCGCGCGGCGGCGGGCGAACGCTGATCCTTCGCGTAAGGCGCGACGCCGCTCTCCGCCCACGACTTCAGGATGGCCGGGTCGGCCATGATCGCTTGCAACGCCGAATTGAGTTTCTCGACGATGGCATCGGGCGTTCCCGCCGGCGCGAACAGCGCGTGCCAGTAGAGAATTTCGAGCTTTGGACCGAGCTCCTGCACGAAGCTCGCGGCGGTGGGAAATTGCGGCGATGGCTCCTTGGCGGTGATGCCGTAGGCCTTCATCTGTCCGGAGCCGACCGGCTGCACCACCGACTGCGGCGTGGCGAAGAACAAGTCGACGTGGCCGCCGGCGATGTCCTGGAGCGCGGGCGCGGCGCCGCGATAGGGGATGTGATCGACGGTGACGTGCGCCTCCTGGGCGAACAGCGATGTGGCGAGATGGCC
>JBJMTU010000220.1:0-5809 GCA_045811545.1 Xanthobacteraceae bacterium
CCTTGCGGCGGCACTAAGCCGTCGCGGAAAACCGCGACGACTTTTGCTCAGCAGCGATCACGGCCGAACGCCGGACTCTCCGGCTTTCGATGCCGTCCTTTTGCCCATTGCGCTGCGCGATCAATCTCCGCCACCCTTGCATCGACTGATCGCGACAGCTTAGCCTTGCGTGCGTCTCCAGTCGGGCCAGCATGCCATGTCAGTCGATGCTCTGAGGTCGTCGGTCGCCAACCCCGACGTTACCGATCTCCTGGCGCGCGCCCGCGCGATTGCCGAGCTTGCGCGCGAACGGGCGCAGCAGACGGAAGCCGATCGCCGCGTCGGGAACGACATGATCGAGCGTATGCGGCAGGCCGACCTGTTCCGCGTCATGCAGCCGCGCGCCTACGGCGGATTCGAGTACGGCTTTGACGTGTTCGCGCAGATCGTCGCCGTCATCGCGGCCGGATGCGGTTCGACCGGCTGGGTCTACGCGTTGCTCGCCTCGCACCAGTGGCTCATCGCCTGCTTCTCCAAAGCGGCGCAGGACGAGGTCTGGCAGGAGCGCAGCGCGCTCGCCGCCGGCAGCTACGCGCCGGTCGGTCGCGCTGTGGCCGCGGACGGTGGCTACCGGCTCTCCGGCGTGGGAAGTTTTTGCAGCGGCTGCGACAACGCGCAGTGGCAGCTCCTCGGCGGCATGATCCCGCAACCGGACGGAGCCGCGCAGCCGGGATTTTTTCTTCTGCGCACCAGCGAGTGCATCATCGACGACAATTGGCACACCATGGGTCTGGCCGGCACCGGCAGCAAGAACATCGTCGCGCGCGACGCGTTCGTTCCCGCCCATCGCGCGCTTGCCTTCGCCGAGCTCGCCGATGCCGCCGCTCCCGGCATGCGCGCCAATGCCAGTCCGGTTTATCGGCAGTCGTTTCTCGCCGTACTGCCGATCGCCATCGTGTCGCCGGTGCTCGGCATGGCAGAAGGCGCGCTCGCCGATTTCCTCGCCATGGCCGGCCAGCGCACCACCCGCGGCGCAGTGGCCGGCGGCAACCGCCGCATGGCCGAACTCACCACCGTGCAACTGCGCCTCGCCGAGGCGAGCGCGTGCATCGACGCGGCGCGGCTTCTGATGTTCCGCGATCTCGCCGAGGCGTTCGAGACCGCCGCGCGCGGAGAGCCCATCAGCATGGACGTACGGCTGCGCAACCGTCGCGACCAGGCGTTTTGCGTGCGGCTCCTGGTCGGCGCCATCGATGCGCTGTTCCTCGCGGCCGGCGGGCAGGGCCTGTTTCTCGACCAACCGCTGCAGCGCGCCTGGCGCGACGCGCACGGCGCCGCCTCGCACATCAGCCTGAATTGGGATTCGACCGGAAGCATGTATGGCCAATACATGCTCGGGCTCGAACTCAAGGGACAATATTGAGCGCGATCCGATCGCGTGTCTTAGGTTCGCTTCGCCTCGAAACGCTCGAGGGCCCGCTCCACCGCCGCATCGGAAATGCGCGTGCGCGGCCAGCGGTAGAGCCAGCCGTGCACGACCCAGATCACCAGAAAGCTGAACACGCCGGCGAACACCCAATCGGTGAAGAAATGCGCGCCGGCCGCCATGCGCAGAACGCCGACGGCGGCGCCGAAGGCGAGCGCCGCACTGTAGGCGAGCGCACGCCAGTGCGGCGGCACCACCGCGGCCCCCGCCAATGTCCAGAACGCGCCCGACGGCTCGCCTGCGACGAAGGAGCAATTCTTCGGGCAATCGCCGCGCGGGTCCCACCACGGGCGGAAATGCTCGTCGCCGCCGAACTCGGTCACGTCGATCGGGCGCGGACGGCCCCAGTGCTCCTTGAACACGAGATTGGCGACGACGCCGGGCGCGAGCGCAAGCGTGAGCAGCATGAGCACGACCGCCCGGCCGGGGATGATGAGCGCCCGCCGCGGCCAGATGAACTTGAGCGCGAGCGCGATCCACGCCGGCGCCGACACCAGCGTGACCAGCCACACGGCGACGTCTCGTGCGCGCAGGTAAGTCGGATCGTAGGCGCGCCAGAATCCACCGCGCTCGCGGTCGAAGAACAGCGCAGCGAGCTTGAGATCGAGATCGGGCCGTATCGCAAAGACGAGGCCAACCGCGGCGGCGATGGCAAGCGCGATCAAAAGGCCGGTTCGGTTCATGCGGCTGATCCCCCACGCGGGTCTAGCTGAGGCGCCGCGCGAGTTCAAACGGACATGGTGTCCCCTGTCCCGCTTTCGCGGCCAGGCGGCGGCACTAGTGCTTCAAGGTGCGGCTATTGCGGCTTCGGCGGCTGCTCGCGGCAGACCTCGATTTCGGCTTGGCTCCCCAGCGGCGAGAAATTGCCGCATTTGTCGCAACCCGCGAGCATGGCGCCGAGCACAATCAGCAAGGCGATGCAGGCAACGCCCCTGGCTTTCGTGCGCGTACCGGCTTTGGTGATTGCTTCCATGAGCCCCCGCCAATGGGCGCGCCATAGTTGTCGTGCGCACCACATTCTATGGCGGATTTCCTAACGGATTTCCGGCGGATGTGAGGCCGCCGGCAGCGCCGCGCCCGCGGAGCGGCGAAATACCGGTTTCCAGAAACCGGCGCTGAAGCCCGCGATCACCCAATAGGTAAGCCCGCCGGCAAGGCCGGCGGCGATCACCGGGAGCGGCTCGTTGAGCGGAATGCGGGTGTCATCGACGTAACCGAACAGGTTCCAGCCGATCCAAGCCGAGACCGCGCCGTTTCCGGCATGAAATAGGAAGGAGCGAATGGCGAAGGTCTCGGAAATAAGGATTCCGATGGCGGCGGGAAGCCACATCAGGGAGAGCAGCATCACCAGCAGCACCGGCGCCGCGAACACAAAGCCGAACATCGCGAAGACCTGCGTGTCCGGATGGGCGGCCGCTTCGCCGAGCTTCCAGGAGCCGAATACGATGACCAGCGTCGCCACCACGACCGCCACGAGATAACCGAGCGGCACCAGCACCAGGCGCAACAGCAGCCGGCCGAGGCTGTCCATCTCAATCGGTCATTGCCATGGCGCGCAGCGCCAGGCGCTCGCGCGCGGAGAGCTTTTCGCTTGCGCTCTTGAGCTGGCCGCAGGCGGCGAGGATGTCGCGCCCGCGCGGCGTGCGCACCGGCGAGGCGTAGCCGGCGTTGAAAATGACCTCGGAGAATTTCTCGATCCGCTCCCAATCCGAGCATTCGTATCTGGTGCCGGGCCACGGATTGAACGGGATGAGGTTGATCTTCGCCGGAATTCCCGCGAGCAGCTTGACCAGCGCTTTGGCGTCGGCGAGTGAATCGTTGACGTCCTTGAGCATGACGTATTCGAACGTGATGCGGCGCGCATTGGAGAGGCCGGGATAATTGCGGCACGCATCGAGCAGCTGCTCGATCGGATATTTGCGGTTGAGCGGAACGAGCTCGTTGCGCAGCTCATCGCGCACGGCATGCAGCGACACCGCAAGCATGCAGCCGATCTCGGCGCCCGCGCGCGCGATATTCGACACGACGCCCGAGGTCGACAGCGTGATGCGGCGTTTGGAAATCGCGATGCCCTCGCCATCCGCCGCGATCAGCAGCGCGTCACGCACCGCCTCGAAATTATAAAGCGGCTCGCCCATGCCCATCATCACGATGTTGGAGACGAGGCGCTGGCCGCTCCTCTCTCCGTCGTCGGCGGGGGAGCGGGCGTTGCCGCGCCCATGCGCCGCGCCCACCCAATCACCGAGCCGATCGCGCGCGACCATGATCTGGCCGACGATCTCGCCGGGGGTGAGATTGCGCACGAGCCGCTGCGTGCCGGTGTGGCAAAACGAGCAGGTGAGCGTGCAGCCGACCTGGGTCGAGAGGCAAAGCGTCCCGCGGTCGGTCTCCGGGATGTAGACGCATTCGATCTCGTGCGGCCGCTCGCCCGCATGCTCGCCGGACAAGCGCAGGAGCCACTTGCGCGTGCCGTCGGTCGACGTCTGCTCGGCGACGACCTCGGGACGCGCCAGCGTGAAATGCGCCGCGAGGGCCGCGCGCAACTCCTTCGACACGCTGGTCATCGCATCGAAGTCGCGCGCGCCGCGCACATAGAGCCAGTGCCAGATCTGCTGCACGCGCATCTTGCACTGCGCCGGCGACACACCGACGGTCGCGAGCGCTTCGTCCAGCTGCGCGCGCGACAACCCCACGAGCGACGGTTTCGCCGGCGGCAGATAGCGCTCGAGCGGCGTCTTTTCGACAAAGCCCGCCGGGCCCGCGGTGGGCATCGTCGAGGGAGCGGACGTGGTTTGCAGCGGTTCGGTCATCGTAGCGAAACGTCTTGTGGCCTTTTAGCACAGATGGGGTGCCGCAGCCGACAGTGATAGATTGCCGCTCGCCCAAAGCAGGCGCGGTCATTCCCCCTTCAACTGCTCGATCAGCGCCATGGCCGCGGCCGGCGCGCGCATCTTTGCCCCGGAGATCATATAGATGAAGACATCGCGCTCGCCTTGCGCGGGTGCTGGCGCTGCGATGGTGGCAAGATCATCCGGCGCGCCGCCAGCGGCCCAATTGCGCGCACGTTCGGCCCAGAGATCGAGCGCACGTCGCGGATAGCCGGTCTTCTCCTTCGCCGAGGTGCGCTGCAGGCGGGCATAGACGAAATTGCCGGTCACATCGGCGATCAGCGGGTGTTTGTCGGATTCGACGACGACGATCGCCACCGAGAACTTGCGCAGCAATTCGATCAAGGCAGGCACGAGGAAACTCTCGTGCCGCACCTCGACCGCGTGGCGGAGCGCGCGGCCATCGAGACTCGTGGGCAACAGCGCGAGAAACGCCGCGAAATCCGCCGGATCGAACTTCTTGGTCGGCGCCATCTGCCAGAGCAGCGGGCCGAGCTTCGATTTCAACTCAAGCACGCCGCTCGCGAAGAAGCGCTCGATCGAGGGACCGGCCTCGGCCAACACGCGGCGGTTGGTCGCGAATTGCGGACCTTTGACCGAGAACACGAAATCATCCGGCGTCTCGGCCGCCCATTTGCGAAAGCTGTCCGGCTTCTGCGTGCGGTAAAACGTGCTGTTGATCTCGATGCTGGTGACTTTGCGGCTCGCATAGTCGAGTTCGCGCGCCTGCGGCAGCCCCTTGGGATAGAACTCGCCGCGCCAGGGCTCGAATACCCAGCCGCCGATGCCGACCCGGATCATGCGCGCACCTCGCCGACGTCATTCCGACACGGTTGGCGAGAGCGTGCAACCCTTAGCCGCGGGCGCTCCGATCAAGGCACGCCGACGCGCTTACGCACTTTCCGAGCGATGATGAGCTAGGCTGAGAAACGATGGGTTCGCTACCGTTCAACCCGTCGTACTGGGCTGTGGGCAGCGCTTACAACCGAGCCGCGGTGAAGGTAACTTCCGCGTCCTGCTCGGCCGCCTTGTCCTGAAGTTCCGCCGCCATTCGCCGCAACCGCCCTGCGATCGTGAGATCGAAGGTGGCGCGGGACATCGCAACCAGCATTTCAGCCTGCCGCCGCAGGTATGGACCGCTGACCATTGACGCCAACCCCTCACAGAGGGTTTTGCCCCGATAACCACGCGGGAGCGTCATTGGTTCCGAATCTTCTGATCTTGGCGACAGTTCCCGCCGGGCCGCCGCGCTACTTGCACTCCTGCTCGATTTTATCGAGCGCCAGCGCGAGGCCCTTGAGCGAGTACTGGTCCGTGGATTGGGTTCCCCGGCCCGAAGTTCCTTTCACCGTCAAGTCGGCGCCCTTGCGCATGGCATCGACCATGCGCCCCTCCTCGGCGACGTTCTTGATCCAGGCGCCGTCGTTTTGCGTGTACATCGCGAACTTCGCGGTGC
>JBJMTU010000221.1:0-10267 GCA_045811545.1 Xanthobacteraceae bacterium
CTATCTGGGCTTGCTCGTGGGTTCGCTGGGATGGGCGCTCGCCTTTCGTTCCGCCCTCGGCGTGCTGCTCACGGCGCTGCTCATCCCGCCGCTCGTCGCGCGCATCGCCGCGGAAGAGCGGCTGCTGCGTACGCAGTTCGGCGATGAGTATGACGCCTACCGCAGCCGCACGTCGCGGCTGATTCCGGGGATTTATTAGCCCCAAGGACCTATTCTCGCGATGAAGTTACCTATCACCCTGCTCGGACGTCACGCCGAGTCCCGTCCACTGTGCTAGTTTTCGAGCGAGACGAAATGATCCTGCCCCGCTGAAGGTACGACATGCGGATCGCGGTCATGGCGGCGGGTGCCGTCGGCGGCTATTTCGGCGCTCGGCTGGCTGCGGCCGGACACGATGTGACGTTCATTGCGCGCGGCGCACATCGTGATGCCATTCGCCGCGACGGTCTCAAGATCGAGAGCGCCCTCGGCGATCTTCATCTCAAGGACGTCAACGTCACCGATGACCCGACGCAGGCCGGGCCCGCCGACGTCGTGCTATTCGCGGTAAAGCTTTGGGATACCGAGACGGCAGGCGAACAGACGCGCCCGCTCGTCGGCAGCAACACCCGCGTGATCACGCTGCAGAACGGCGTCGACAGCGTCGAGCGGCTCGCTCCGCTCCTCGGAGACAAGGCCACGATCGGCGGAGCTACTTATGTCGTCACGACGATCGCGCGGCCGGCTGTCATCCGCCACACCGGGACAATCGCGAAAGTCCACTGTGGCCGCCTCGATGGGCGCCCCGACGCCGTCCTTGCCGGCTACGTGGAGCAAATGAAAGCCGCGGACATCGACATCACGCTCACGGAGCGTATGCGCGTCGACCTCTGGAAGAAGTTCGTGTTGCTTTCAGGCACCTCCGGCATCACGGCGAGCACGCGCCAGCCCATGGGAGTCATCCGCGAGGACGAGGACATGCGGGCGTTGTTCTATAACCTGATGCACGAGACGATGGCCGTCGGCCGTGCGTCCGGCGTCACGTTCCCGCCGGACTTTCCCGCAGAGTTGGATCGTTTGGTGGCAGGCTTTCCGCCAACAATGAAAGCGTCGATGGCGAACGACCTCGAGGCGGGCAACCGTCTCGAACTGGATTGGCTCGCCGGCAAGGTGGTCGCCCTTGGACGCAAGTACGGCGTCCCAACGCCCGCGCAGGAGGCGGTCTACGCAATCCTCAAGCCCTACCGGATGGGACGGGGACGCTAGCGCGCAGCGCCGACCCTCACGCCAGGCGCGAAGGCAGCGAGTTGGCGGTGAGAACGAGGAATTGAGGAGAGCAATCATGCGCCCGACCGGTTTCGTTTCGGTTGGAGTCTTGCGCATGGCGCGCACGACTACCCGTGGCTTTCGCTGATACCTTGGCGACACGGGCAAAAGGGAGGAGCAACCATGCGCTTGATTGGTCTTGTTCTCGTTGGTCTTGCAATCAATACGTTTGCAGCAACCCAGTCGGATGCTGCTGCCAGCAATGCCTGGTGTGCTACTTATTCCAGGCAGGGCGGCATCAGCGAGAATTGCGGTTATGCGACGCTTGCGCAGTGCCGGGCCCAGGTGCTCGGGCTTGGCGGCTGGTGCCGGCCGAATCCGTTCCCTGGAACGGCGTTTGGGACGGGTGGCACCTGGTCATCGGGCCCGCCGCGCCAGAAGCGGGGCGGGTATTACGGCTATTAGTAGTCGAGTCAGCTTGCCAACAACAGCAACCGGCGTCCAAAATCCGCGATCGATCACACTCGTCAGTTGTCGCCGATCCGCACGGTCAGCCCTACGGTGATCCAGTTGGCAACCTCGCCGGCGAGGTTGCGACCGTAGATCAGATCGCAGTCGATGTCCTTCGTGGGGCTGTAGCGCACGCCGCTTTGCAAGCGCGGATTGGTTTGGCCGGGGCCCATCAGGGCGAACACCTCGGAGATGACGCTCCACTGCGGCACGAACATCCAGGAGAAGCCTGCGCCGGCGGTGGCGAACAGTCCCGGCGTGTCGCCGCCGCTGTAATACTGGGCGCCGACGTTGAGATTGACGCGGAGCTCTTTGCTGAACTCGAACGTGGCCGGAATATTGACGATCATTCCTTGCCCGTGTGATTGAGCGGGTCGAGGACGACCGCGCCGGCGATCGCCAGCCCGAATCCACTTCGGCCGATCGGTATCGGCACGGTCTTCGCCGTCAGCGTGGCGACAAAGTCTTCCTGGCTGTCGGAACGCACGTTCAACAGGTTCGTGCCCAGCTCGACCGGCGGACCGAGCTTGACCACGCAGGCCGGGCTGAAGACGGCGATGCGATCGCCGTTGGCGGCAAACGAGCTCCAGGACTCGAACTCGCAGGACCCTGTCTTTCCGATCTCCGCGTCGTCGACGTAGTACGCGCCGCCGAGCCTCGCCGCGAACGCTGGCATGGCGGGCACAACACTGAGGACAACGGCGAACGCGAGAGCGCGCGCTGGGGCGCAGACCCGGCTTGCAAGGCTGGAGTGCGTTGGTCTGGTGTGACGCACGATGGGGCCCATGCGCTCTGTGCGCTTGCTGTGGGGAGGAGTTGGAACTCGCGCGATTAGTCATTCCACTCCACCGTAACGCGCTCTAGTCACCCCAGCCTCACGGAAGCGTCGTAGGCGCTTTTTCCGCGGCACCGTGTCCCTCAAGCCACACGTGCGGGCCTCAGCCGCCGAATTCGATGATGTAGAGGCCGGCGTTGTAGTCGGTGCAGTAGAGAAGGCCCGCCGCATCGACGAACACGTCGGCAGATTGGATCACCCGTGCGCGGTTGGGCCGGTGATCCATCATGCGCACGGGAGGGGGCGGCACCAGCGCACCGACTTCGTTCGGCCGGTACGGATCGCGGATGTCGAAGGCGCGCACCCCGGCGTTCTGATAGGTCGCGAAGGTCAGCTGCGAGCTCACGAAACTGCCGGGCCGGTTCTCGTGCAGATTGTGCGGGCCGAAGTGGCCGCCCTCGCGCACATAGTCGGCTTCGGCGGGCGTGGGGAAGGTGGAAATGCTCACCGGATTTTCCTTCGTTCGATTGTCGAACACCCAGATGAGCTTGAGTCCGTCTTCCTGATGATCGAGCACCGCTTCGTCGAGCACGACGAGGAGATCGCGGTCCGGCAGCGGCAGGCAATTGTGCGTGCCGCCGCCGAACGGCGGCGACCAATTGCGGTGGGTGATCAGCTTGGGCCGCGAGCGGTCGGAAACATCGATCACCATCATGCCGGCGTCGCGCCAGGCGGCGTAAGCGGTATCGCCATGAACGATCGCATGATGCAATCCGTACCGGCTCGTGGCGGGCCATGATGGCGTCTCGCCGGCGGCCGCGTTCATGCCCGGGATCCAGTAGCGCCCGGCCTCGCGCGGATGCGCCGGATCGCTCATATCCACGGTCATGAAGATATAATCGGTGAAGCCGTCGAGCAGCGCGGACACATACGCCCAACGTCCGCCGGTGTACCAGATGCGATGAATTCCGCCGCCCTCGACGGGCATGAAGCCAACGCGCCGCGGCGTTGCGGGTTTGGAGATGTCATAGACGGCAAGTCCCGCAGTCCAGTCGCGCGCGGCGCCGCTCTTCTCGGCCGTACCCACCACCTTGCCGAGCTGGCCCTTATAGTCGGCTTTCTCGTCGGCGAATTCCGCGGCCGCGAACATGTCCTTGGCGTTGATGACGAGCAGCAGATCGTCATGGGTCTGTAGGTGGATATTCCAGGTGCCGGGCGGCGCGGCGAGATAGTTCACCGCGCGCGGGCGCTTGGCGTCGCGCACGTCCAGCACGCTGAAGCCCTTCGAAAACATATGACCGACATAGGCGTGGCCGCGATGCACCATGATTTGCACGCCGTCGGGCCTGCCGCCCTGGTCGCAATGGGCAAGGATGCGCATGTTGCGCGCGTAATCCGGTTTCGGCAGGTCGGTACTCATTGGTGAGCGGCCAGAAAATTCGGCACCGCGATCCAGTCCATCATGGCGCGATGGTCCTGCAACAGCTTCCACATTGCGCGCTCTTCCTCGGTCTGCAGATCCACGCCGAGATGGGTGCCGAGCTTGCGTCCGTGCAACACGATGGCTTCGCCGATCGGCTGACGCGTGCGGTTATAAGCCGCGAGGCCGGCGTCGATCCCGTCGTGGCTGGCGAGCGCGGCGGCGAGCGCTTGGGCGTCGCCCCCGGCCTTGGCCATGCCGAAGCCCATATGCGGGCGGGCAGAGGAGGCGGCATCGCCCACCAGCGCCACGCGCCCGAACACCAATTGCGGGGTCGAGAAGTCGTAGATCGGCGTGAAGAACGGCTGCATGTTGGCGAGGCAATCGAGAAACTGCGGCGGCATGATCTCTCGTGCCTGCGCGCGCATTTGCGCGATCAGGTCCTTGCGGATGAGCGGCGGCGGCACCGAGTAGTCGTGCTGCTGCCCGCGCTCGTCGACGCACATCCGCCGCAGCTCCTGCGCATCGCCGACGCGGTACCAGATGAAATTGTAGCGGCGGTGGCCGACCCGCAGGTCGTTGTTGAGCCCGGCGATGGGATAACTGATGACCTGCTGCCGCTCGGGCAGGAAGAACGTGAAGTAAGGGAAAATGCTCGCGCGCGTTTCCTGCGCGAGATCGGCTTCCTTCGGCGCGCCGCGCCAGATGTAATAACCGGAATAGATGGGCTGCACCGCGGGCGCAACCTGCTCGCGTACGCTCGAGCGGATGCCGTCGCCGCCGATGAGCAGATCGGCGCGCTCGCGCTTGCCGCCGGTGAAGTGCACGAGGACGCCGGAGCCGTCCTGCTCCACGCGCTCGAAGGTGTGCCCGAGGTAGTAATGCGCCTCGTCGACGGTCGCCCGCATGAGCCGCTGCAATCGGTCCCAGGAGGTGAGGATCTGCGGCAGGTGCTTTTCCGCGATGACGCGCCCATCGCGGTCGAGCGTGATGCGCTTCTCGACCTCGACGCCAAGATCGCGCGTGCCAGCGCCACTCTTTTCCAGCGCCTCCAGGAGTTCGGGATGGGTGGTAATGCCGGCGCCGCGGCCGACGAGCTCGACCGGCGAGCGCTCATAGACATCGACCTGCCAGCCACTTTGCCGCAGGAACGCCGCGCTGAAGAGGCCCGACATCGAGCCACCGATGATGATCGCGCGCGGGGGTGGGTATTTGCTTGGCATGCTCGAGTGTCCGTCCCGCACTTCTTGAGTGGAACGCGGCGCAGCAAAACTCTGCTCATTTCCGTCCCGCTTTCGCGGGCAGGAGCGAGCATCTTCAGAAGTCAAAGAGTACCGGAGCTCAATTTCCCTTCAACCGTTTCAGGCGGTCCGATCGCCCTCCCAAATCCGCATCGCGTCTGTGACGTAGTTAACAAAAGGTTTCCGGCAAGCCGTCTAGGAACATTGGTGGCAAACAGGGAGCTACCAATGCAAGATCGGTTTGCCGGGTTTGTCCCGGGCATCGCCGCCGCTCGGCAAGCGCTCAAAGCGCAAGACCAGGACAAGTCGGATGCGGCGTTGATCGCAAAGATCGCAGCCGGCAATAGGCTCGCGATGCAGGTCCTCTATGCGCGGCACCATGCGCGCGTCTACCGCTTCATCTTGCGCCTTATCGGCAGCGAGGCCGCCGCGGAGGATTTGACCAGCGACGTATTCCTGAGCGTCTGGCGGCAGGCGCACCGCTTCGAGGCGCGCTCCTCGGTCACGACTTGGCTGCTGGCGATCGCCCGCTACAAGGCGCTCGCCGAACTGCGGCGCCGGCCACAGCCATCATCCGAGGAAGCGAGCGCGGAAGTGAGCGATCCGGCCGACGATCCGGAGGCGAGCTTCGAGATCAAGCATCGCGGCGAGATCCTGCGCAATTGCCTCACCCGGTTGTCCCCGCGCCATCGCGAAATCATCGACCTCGTCTACTACCACGAAAAGTCGGTGCAGGAGGCGGCCGACATTCTCGGCGTGCCCGGCAATACCGTGAAAACGCGTATGTTCCACGCGCGCAAGAAGCTCTCCGAGCTGCTCGCCGCGCAAGGCGTCATCGGCGCCCAGGCGTAGCTTCACCGCAAATCTGCCCGCAGCAGATGGCTGGCGCCACACCCTCCCCCGCTTGCGGGGAAGGGACAGGGAGGGGCACGCACAAGATCCGTTTGAGCAAGTCACCCGCGCAAGCGCCTTAGCCCGGACGAGCGCGGGGGATTCTCTCCGCATGGAGAAACTCCCCGCATTTCACTTCGCCCATGCGCGCTACGAAGCTAAACTCACGACGCGTCGAAGCCCTCCGCGGCGATGATGGCGAGCTTGTCCGGCGCGAGTATCGCGACGCCTCCGCGCTCGAGCTTTATCCAGCCGCGTTTTTCCCACGCCCGCAGCTGCTTGTTGGTGCTCTCGCGCGACATCCCGATCATCTGGCTGATCTCGCGCTGCGTGATCGCCGCCTTGCGCCGTGGCGTGGCCCCCTCTTCACCCCCGGTCAGCTGCATCAGGGTCTTCGCCAGGCGGGTCGGCAGGTTGAGGAATGTGATGTCTTGGACTTGCTCGCTTGTGTGGCGCAGCCGCGAGCAGAGAATCTCGATGAACTTGAGCATCACGTCCGGGTGGCTGCTGAGAAACGGAACGAAATCGCGACGCTCGATGACGATGAGCTCGCAGTCGGACATGGTGGTGGCATCGGCGGTGCGCGGGCGGCCGTCGAGCAAGGCGATTTCGCCGAACACGTCGCCCTCGCGAAACACGTTGAGCACGATGTCCTTGCCCTCGGCGGACGCGACGCTGACTTTGACGCTCCCGGCAAGCACGCCCATGAGGCCGGTGCCGGGATCTCCTTTCGCGAAAATGGTGGTCCCCCGCGCCACCCGCCGCGTCTTCATGTACGAGCCGAGGCGCTCGATCACTGCCGAAGGCAGATCGCGAAACAGCGGATGGCTGCGCAGCAAGGACAACTTGTCACGCGGACGTGCCGCCGGCTGGCTGCCGCTTGGAGTCGACATGAGGTCCCCCGTCCCAACGATGATGCGGCTCGAGTGTGCGCTGGAGCACGCCCGGCGAGCGCTCGTCGGAGGAGAGTAGTATAGCCCATTGCTATCGATTCTGGCGCCGCGGTTTTGCCGAACCCGCGCGCTGCTCCTCAAAAGCTGCGAAGTTCATGGATGCACGCGGGAAGTGCATTCAGGAGCACCATCGTACCGGAAGCCGGCGTGGAAAAATCATCGCTCTGTGAACTGCCTCACCGTCGAAACTCCGGATGGATGGCAGCCTGCCAAGCGAGCGCAATCGACTGGCGAGGTGGGCCATGCAGATGCAGCAGATTCGATATTTCCTGGCGCTGTGCGAGGAGCGCAATTTCACGCGGGCAGCACGGCGCTGCGGCGTCTCTCAGCCCTCACTGACCAATGCCATTATTGGGCTTGAGCGAGAGCTAGGTGGCGCGCTTTTTCAACGCAGGCCGGAAGTCGCGCTGACCGTGCTCGGCCACGCCGTGCACCCCTACCTCCAGCGCGTCGCAGAGAACGCAGACCATGCGCGTGGCGCCGCGCAGGCGCTGGCCGACATGCGCCCGCCGACGTCTGTCTCGCTTGAGCAAGACGCGAGGAGGGCGCCGTGTCCATCGACCTGATCGCCGCCACGCTGATCCTTGCTTTTGCCGCCGTCGTCGTGCTCGGGCACGTGCTGGTCATCGCCGCCATCTGCAGAATTCTGCGCGAGGACCACGGCGGTCGCAGGGCGAGCAGTGCCACGACGACGGCCAACGAGGGCGCCAACTGCGCCGCCGGCGCCGCAAAGCTCGACGAAACTATCGAGCCGCAGCATGCCCATGCTTTCGGGGCTCGTTGGCTTTCAAGATCCACTCGTCGCCGCCAAATGCAGGACCCAGGGTTGCGGACCGCGGCGGAGCGAACCTAGCCCGCCTTGAGCGGAGCGAAACCCGGGGTTCGCCCCCAACTCGGGTGGCCCCGGGTGTCGCTTCGCTCACCCCGGCTCATGCTACGGGCGGGGATGACTTTCGCTTGTGTGATGGCGTAGGGCGTCCATAAAATCCGCCGGCAAGCAGCGCGCGCTCGGAGAGCGCCGGCGGAGGACCAGCAAATGCGGCGCTTTGGGTGGGCCGTGACCTGCGCTTGTGCTCTCGCCGTCCTCGCCGGAGGGGCGCGGGCGCAGACCTATCCATCGAAGCCGATCCGCATCGTCGTCCCTTACGCGCCCGGCGGTTTGACCGACGTGGTTGCGCGTCTTTATTCCGAGCAATTGCGCCAGAGCCTCGGCCGGAACGTGTTCGTGGAGAACAAGCCGGGCGCCTCCGGCATCATCGCGATCGAGGAAATGGCCCGCGCGCGGCCGGACGGCCACACCCTCATGATCGGCAACATCTCGACCAATGCGCTGACGCCGGTCCTGCTCGCGAAGAAAATGAAAATCGATTACGAGCGCGACGTGCAGATCGTCGTCCCGTTGGCGGACGTCCCGGTCTTCTTTCTCGCGACGACGACGAACTTTCCGCCTCAGACGTTTGCCGACTTTCTCGCCTATGCCCGCGCCCACCCCGGCAAGGTCCGTTACGGCAGCGCCGGCGTCGGCAGCTACCAGCAGATCAATACCGAAATCCTCGCCAAGCGCACGGGTCTCGATCTCGTCCACATTCCCTTCAAGGGCGGCGGCGCCGAGATCCTCCGCGATCTCGCCAACGGCGATATCCAGGTGTCGTGGTTCAACATCACCAACCCGGTTGGAATGATGAAAGCAGGCCGCGTGCGCGCACTCGCGGTGGCGGCGGCGCAGCGGCTGGCGCAGCATGCGGACGTGCCCACGCTGGCCGAGGTTGGATTTCCCGGTATCCGCGCCGCGCAGTGGGTCGCGGCCTTCGCACCAGCCGGGGTCCCGGCCGACATCATCGCGACGCAGCACGAGGCGTTCGTCGCCGCGATGAGCGTACCCGAGATGCAAGAGGCTTTCGCCCGCGGCGGAATGCTCGTGCCGCGGGCATCCGCGCTAGCCGATCCCAAGGCCTGGCTGCGCGAGGAAATGGCGAGCTGGAAGCGCGATATCGAGGACACCGGGATCGTCGTAGAGGAATGAGCCTGAAGATCGGAATCCTGCCGGGCGATGACATCGGCCTCGAAGTCGTTCCCGAATGCATCAAGGTGATGAAGGCTGCCGCGGCGCGCGAGCGGCTCGATATCGACTGGCGGCCGCTCCCCATCGGCAAAAAGGGACATGACGAGCACGGCAATACCCTTCCGGCGCTGACCGAACAGGCGTTGCGCGAGCTCGACGGCTGGATCATGGGTCCGATCGGGCACGCCGCCTATCCGCGCGGAGATCCGACCTGGGTGATGCCGCCGGTGCGCAAGAAATTCGATCTGTTTGCGGCGGTGCGCCCGGCGCTCTCCCACGCCGCGATTCCATCCATCCACAAGAACGTGGACATCGTGTTTCTGCGCGAGCTCACCGAAGGTCTGCTCTATTCCGAAACGGTCGTCGCCGGCTTGCCGGAGTTTCGGCCCAACGACGACATCACCGTCGCCATGCGCGTGATCACCCGCAAAGGATCGAACCGCGTCGCCCGCGAAGCCTTCGAAATCGCCCGCACCCGCGCACGCAAGAAGGTCACCGCCGCGCACAAGGAGCCGGTCTACCGGCTCGCATGCGGCATGTTCGCCGAGGAATGCCGCAAGGTTGCGCGCGACTACCCGGACGTGACCTTCGAAGAGATGATGATCGATTCGATTTCGATGAAGCTCGTGACCGCGCCGCAGCAGTTCGACGTGGTGATGACGACCAACCAGTTCGGCGACATCTTGACCGATATCGGCGCGGGCTTGGTGGGCGGGCTGGGCTTGGCACCCGGCCTCTGCGTCGGCGAGCGGCAGGCGATGGCGCAGGCGACCCACGGCTCGGCACCCGACATCGCCGGACGCAACATCGCCAATCCCTATGCCATGATCATGTCGGGGCAGATGCTGCTCGCCTGGCTCGGCCGCAAACGCACCGAGTCCGGGGCAACCGCCGCCGCCGATCGCATCCAGGCGGCGGTCAAGGCGGTGATCGCCGGGCGCAAGCACCTGACCCGCGATCTCGGCGGAGACGCCAGCACCACGGAAATGGGAGACGCCATCGCCGCCGCTGTGCAAGGATGAGAGCGAGCTGGAGTAGAACTTCAGATTGGATCGAATCGGCGGTCACACACGGTCGTCACCCCCGGGGCTTGACCCGGGGGTCCATCCGCTTCGCAAAAATTTTGCGAAGACGATGGATTGCAACGGAACTCGGGCTTGCCCGAGTTCC
>JBJMTU010000222.1:0-19870 GCA_045811545.1 Xanthobacteraceae bacterium
AAAAAATATACCAACAAACGCTATACCGATATATCAAAACCTATGGCCGCATCGAGCAGATCGTTGCCTTCGGAGGCGCGCAACGGGGTGCGCAGATCGGCGGCGTCTTCCTGACCGAGGCACATGTAAAGCGTACCGGTACAGGTCACCCGCACCCGATTGCAGGATTCGCAGAAATTGTGAGTGAGCGGCGTGATAAAGCCGAGCCGGCCACCGGTGTCGGCAACCTTGACGTAGCGTGCAGGCCCGCCGCTGCGATAGTCGATATCTTCGAGCTTGAAGCGTTCGGCCAGCCGCGCTCGCACAATCGAGAGCGGAAGGTATTGACCGAGGCGGCCTTCGCCGACGTCGCCGAGAGGCATCACCTCGATCAGCGTAAGCTCCATGCCGCGCCCGTGCGCCCATTGCAGCAGCGCCGGAAACTCGTCCTCGTTCACGCCTTTGAGCGCCACCGCGTTGATCTTGACCTTCAGCCCGGCCGCCTGCGCAGCATCGATCCCGGCCAAGACCTTGTCCAGCTCACCCCAGCGGGTGATGGCGCGGAACTTGTCGGCATCGAGCGTGTCGAGCGAGATGTTGATGCGCTTGACGCCGCAGCTCGCTAGCTCGCCCGCATATTTCGGCAACTGCGAGCCGTTGGTGGTGAGCGTGAGCTCGTCGAGCGCTCCGCTCGAAAGGTGGCGCGAGAGCGAGGCGACGAGGGTCATTATGCCGCGCCGCACCAGCGGCTCCCCGCCGGTGAGCCTGAGCTTCCTGACGCCACGCGCGATGAAGGCGCTGCACAGCCGATCGAGTTCTTCGAGCGAGAGCAAGTCGGCCTTGGGCAGGAACGTCATGTTCTCCGCCATGCAATAGACGCAGCGAAAATCGCAGCGATCCGTCACCGACACGCGCAAATAGGTGATCGCCCGCCCGAACGGGTCGACGAGCGAAGCGTGCGCTTTTCCTTGGCGCTCGAAGGCGAGATTGTCCTGCGTCATCACCGGAGGCGACATGGGTCCTGCGCTGCGTCAGTAGTCGAAAGCCTGCGCATCGGGCCTGCCGAGCGCACCGCGTTCCGCCGGTTATATGGGAATTCTGACGGATATCGGCCAGAGCGTCTAGCTTACCGGCAAGGGACCCGCCGTTCCAGCGGCAAGCGGGACTAGCGGGACGGCCAGGGGTACTCGGTCGCGGACGGTGCCGACTCGGCCGGGGCCGAGGCCGGCGGGGCGAGCGAAGGCGTGGGCGCTGCTGCGGCGGTCGGCGCTGCTGAGGCCATCGGCGGCGGTGCTGCGGGACGGGCTGCTGTCGCCACCGGCGTCTTCTTCTTGGCAATTGGCTTCTTCGGCGGCTTCACCGTCGGCAGGGCGACGTGAACCGGATTGGGCGCGAGCCGCAGAGTAGAACCATCGGCTTCCGGACGGACGGACACGGTTTGCGACTGATAGCCGCTCAGCGCAAGCGTTACGGAGAACTCGCTGCCGGGCTGGACCGAGAGCTGGCAAGGCGTGCGACAGCTCTGGCCCAACGACGTTTTTGCTTCCGCTCCCGGCGGTTCGGATGCAATGGCCAGCGTCTCGGACTGCGGAGCGGATTTGAGAAAATCCAGGCTCGGCATCGTTGCAGAGCACCCGGCCAGCATCAGGCCACAGGCCACGACGGCAATCACTCGAATCATGGTCCCACCACCTCGGCGGCAATCGCCGCCGCTCCCCCAGAACGCAACCATGGAGGCACGCCAGACCCGCACAACCCAGGGGCGCTTCCCTCCACCGGTGTGGCTAGCGCGCTAAATTGCCCCAAGTGTGGCGCCCATAAGGTAAAATACGGATTAACATTGCTCCGCCGTAGTGGGACTGGGGACGCGCAAAAGCTCGAATACGCCACTTGGCAGCTCGCTCAGCGCACTGATCACCCGCTCGGGCCCCAATTCGGCAACCGGGGTTTCGGTATAGCCGTAATCGACGGCAATGACCGGAACTCCTGCCGCGCGGGCGGTGGCGACGTCGGTGCCGGAGTCTCCAACCATCACGGCGTGGCCTATCTCGCCGCCGGCGCGCGCGATGGTCCGCCGCAAGAACTCCGGATTGGGTTTTCGCAATCCGAACGTGTCCGCTCCACAAATGGCGACGAAGCGCTTCGAGAGGCCGAGTGCGTCGAGCAGCCGCACCGATAGCCATTCCAGCTTGTTGGTGCAGACCGCAAACCGACAGCCGACGGCGCTGAGTTCATCGAGGGTGGCTTCGAGGCCCGGGAACGGCCGGGAACGATCGGCGATGTGCGCGGCATAATGCGCAATGAACTCTTTGACGAGCCGGTCCACTTCGCCCACGCCGAGCTTGCGACCCTCGGCTCTGAGCGAGCGTTCGATCAGCGAGCGCGCACCGCCGCCCACCAAGTTGCGCGCGGTCTCGTAAGCCACCGGCGGCAGACCTTCGCGGGCGAAGACTGTGTTGACCGTGGCGACGAGATCGGGCGCGCTGTCGACCAGCGTGCCGTCGAGATCGAAGACGACCGTCGGAGCCCCCATCATTGCTGATGGGTAGCCGAAAATTGGCCAATAGTAAGGCTCGGTATTCTATGCGCTTGGCGAGACTTTGCCGCTCGTTCCCCCTGAAAGCGGGCGGAGCGATTTGAGGCGTGTGTCCGCCCGGCGCATGGACTATGCGCCCGCGCTGAACGGCGCTAGATATGCCCCGTTTTTGCTGCGATGCCGAGCCGATTGTCTTAATCGCGATGGACCTCGAGGACCAAAAACGCGCAGCCGCCGCCCGCGCCCTTGAATTCGTGCGTCCCGGCATGCGGCTTGGCCTCGGCAGCGGCTCGACCGCCAAGCATTTCGTCGAGCTTCTCGCACAACGCGTCCGCGGCGGGCTCGACGTCATTACCGTGGCCACATCGGAGACAACTGGCAGCGACGCCGAGCGGCTGGGGATTCCGCTCACCAGTCTGGATGAGACCCCGCAGCTTGATCTCACCGTGGACGGTGCCGACGAGATCGCGCCCGATCTGAGCCTGATCAAGGGCGGAGGAGGCGCGCTGTTGCGGGAAAAGATCGTCGCTTCGGCCTCAGCGCGCATGATCGTCATTGCCGATGAATCGAAATGGGTTTCCTCGCTCGGCCGTTTCCCGCTGCCGGTCGAGGTGGTGCCGTTCGGATTGGGCGCGACGCGGCGGGCGATCGAAGCGGCGGCCGCGGCGGTCGGCTGCACCGGGCCCGCGCTGCTGCGGCGTGCCAAGGACGGCCACGCTTTCGTCACGGATGGAGGGCACTGGATACTGGATGCCGCATTCGAGCGGATCGCCGATCCGAAATCGCTCGCCGAGCGTCTTGACGGCATTGCCGGCGTGGTCGAGCACGGTCTGTTCATCGGGCTCGCCCACGCGGCGATAGTCGCCGGCCCGAGCGGCGTGCGCGTGATCGAGCGGCGCTAAGCACTCGAAGAGGAGGGTCTTTATGTTTTTCTATTCAACCGCCAGGCTGCTTTGCGCCACGCTGTTTGCGCTGGGGCTCGCGCTCACTCTGGGAATCGCCGCCGCCGAAGCGCAACAGCCTTCGGCGACTGCGGTCGCGACCGCTAAGGAGGTAATCACTGCCAAGGGCGCCGGCGAACTCTATAGGCCTTTGGTTTCCGGCGTCATCGAGAGAACCAAGAGCGTCTTGCTGCAAACCAACCCGATGCTCGGCAAGGATTTGAATGAAGTCGCTGCCAAGTTGCACGCGGACTATGCGACGCGCACTGCCGAGCTCATGACCGAGGTCGCCAAGGTTTATGCCTCGCGGTTCACTGAACAGGAGCTCAAGGACGCGCTTTCCTTCTACAAGTCCCCGCTCGGGCGTAAGTTGGTGTCGGAGGAGCCCAGCATCCTCGATCAGAGCATGAGAACTGCCCAGACCTGGGCCGAAGGTCTGTCGCAGGAGGTCATCGCCAAGATGCGCACCGAAATGAAGAAACGAGGCCACGACATCTAGATGCAGCGCCCAGCGATGCTTCGGATCCGACGATATGGCTGATCACGACGTCGACCTGCTCGTCGTCGGAGCAGGCTCGGGGGGTGTGCGCGCGGCCCGCATCGCAGCCGAATATGGCGCGCGGGTCATGGTGGCCGAGGAGTACCGGGTCGGCGGTACCTGCGTGATCCGCGGCTGCGTTCCCAAAAAGCTCTTGGTCTACGCCTCGCGCTTTGCCGATGACTTCGAGGACGCCGCCGGTTACGGCTGGACGCTTAACGAACCGCGGTTCGACTGGCCAAGCCTCATCGCCAACAAGGACCGCGAGATTGCGCGCCTTGAACTCGCCTATACCACCACGCTCGAGCGCGCCGGCGTCAAGGTCGTCAAGAGCCGCGCGGTGCTGGAAGATGCGCATACGGTGCATCTGGTCGCGAGTGGGACAGCCATCCGGCCTCGCTACATTCTTATTGCCACCGGTGCAGCGCCATGGATGGGTCCAGCGATCCCGGGCATCGAACATGTCATCTCCTCGAACGAGGCGTTCCAGCTGGAGGAATTGCCCGAGCGCATCCTGATCCAGGGCGGCGGCTATATCGCGGTCGAGTTCGCCGCCATTTTCAACGGTCTGGGCTCTGAGGTAACCCTGGTCTACCGCGGGGAAAATATTTTGCGGGGTTTCGACGACGACCTGCGCGCGCACCTCAACGCGGAGATGACCAAGCGGGGAGTGAAGATTGTTTGCGGCAAGACGGTGCGCACCGTGCAATGCACGCAAGATACGTTTACCGCCAAGCTGTCCGATGACAGCTCGGTCGAAGTCGACAAGGTGATGTTCGCGCTCGGGCGGTGGCCGAACGTCGGTGGTTTCGGTCTCGAGGCAGCGGGCGTGCAGTTCGCCGCCAACCGCGGCATCGCCGTCGACCCGATGTCGCAGACCTCGGTCCCGCACATCTATGCGATCGGCGATGTCACCAACCGTGTCAACCTCACGCCGGTCGCGATCCGCGAGGGCCATGCCTTCGCCGATACGGTGTTCGGCGGCAAGCCGACGGCGGTCGATCACACCAATGTCCCGACCGCGGTGTTCTCCGAGCCCGAAGTCGGCGCGATCGGCCTGACCGAGGCGCAGGCCTGCGAGCGGCTGGTGAAAGTCGACGTCTACAAGACCTCGTTCCGACCGCTGAAGATGACCCTCGCGGCGCGCGATACGCGTGCGTTCTTCAAGCTCGTCGTCGACGGCGAGAGCGATCGTGTTGTCGGCTGCCACATCGTCGGGCCTGACGCCGGCGAGATGATCCAACTCGCCGCAATCGCGGTGACGATGAAGGCGAGGAAGGCAGATATCGACGCGGTGATGGCGGTGCATCCGACCGTCGCCGAGGAGCTGGTGACGTTGCGGGAGAAGGCGCTGAGTTATCGCCGCGAGGCGGCGGAATAGGCAGGCCCGCCTGCGCGCGGCGGGCTGCTGCATCCAATTCCATCTGGCTTGGGCTGCCGGGCCTCGTGTATAAGCTCGCGCTCAGCTGGAAATCTCGCCCGTAGGAGGGCTTGAGCGTAGTGGAGGGCGGTCATGCCCGAGCGTTGGATGCGCGACAGTTGGCGGCAAAAGCCGATCGTGCAGGTCCCCGAATATCCCGACCAAGAGGCGCTCGCCTCCGTCGAGCGGCGCCTTGCGACATTCCCGCCGCTCGTTTTTGCCGGCGAGGCGCGCAGCCTGAAAAAGGCGCTCGGCCGGGTCGCCGCAGGCGAGGGCTTTCTGCTGCAGGGAGGCGATTGCGCCGAAGCGTTCACCGAGCCCAGCGCCAACAACGTCAGCGCCAACAATATCCGCGACTTCCTGCGCGTCTTTTTGCAGATGGCGGTGGTGCTCACCTACGCCGCTGCTTTGCCGGTGGTGAAGGTCGGCCGCATCGCCGGTCAATTCGCCAAGCCCCGCACGTCGCCGATGGAGAAGCGCGACGGCAAGGAGTTGCCGAGCTACCGCGGCGACATCATCAACGGCGTCGACTTCAATGAAGCCGCGCGCCGTCCCGACCCGGAGCGCCAGATCGAGGCTTATCGGCATTCGGCCGCGACGCTCAACCTGCTGCGTGCTTTCGTGCACGGCGGCTATGCCAATCTCGCGAATGTCCGGCAGTGGACGCTCGGCTTCGTCAAGGACTCGCCGCAGTCCCACCATTACGAGGAACTCGCCGACCGCATCAGCGAGGCGCTGGGCTTCATGCAGGCCTGCGGCCTCGATCTCGAAAGCCACCCCGAGCTCAAGAGCACCGAGTTTTACACCAGCCACGAGGCGCTGCTGCTCGGCTACGAGCAGGCGATGACGCGCGAGGATTCCACGCATCCCGGCACCTTCTGCTGCACCTCGGCCCATATGCTGTGGATCGGCGACCGTACCCGCCAGCCCGATCACGCCCATGTCGAGTTCTGCCGCGGCCTCATCAACCCGCTGGGACTCAAGTGCGGTCCATCCACGCGGGTCGACGAGTTGCTGCGGGTGATCGACATTCTCAATCCGGAAAACGAGCCGGGCCGTCTTACGCTGATCGTGCGGATGGGCGCGGACAAGGTCGGGGATGAGCTGCCGGCCATGATCCGCGCGGTTCAACGCGAGGGAAAGGTCGTGGTGTGGTCGTGCGACCCCATGCACGGCAACACCATTAGCTCGGAAACCGGATACAAGACGCGGCCATTCGACCGCATCCTGTCCGAAGTGAAGACCTTTTTTGCGGTTCACCGGGCCGAAGGGACGCATGGCGGCGGGGTGCATCTGGAGATGACCGGACAAAACGTCGCGGAATGCACCGGCGGCGCGCGCATGATTACCGATGCGGACTTCAAGGACCGCTATCACACGGTGTGTGATCCGCGGCTCAATGCCGAGCAATCGATCGATCTGGCGTTTCTGCTCGCCGATCTGCTCAAGGCGGAGCGCACCGCACGCGCGCGGCCGCTGCCGGCCGCAGCCGGGCTGTGATCGGTACGATTTCGTCCGTCCCACCTCATTCGGAACGGCGGGGGAGTTTTTTGCCTACCCGTTTGTTATGATGAAATGCGGATGCGCGGCGCTTTCGCAAGGCCACAATGATCCGCGCAACTGGGAGGTTCTCATGCATCGCCATACGCCTTGGGTCGGCGCGCTTTCGCTCGCCGCCTTCATGTCGATAACGTCGGGTGCAAGCGCCCAGCTTGCGCTTTCCGCCAATGACGGCAAGGCCGTCCTCATCGATGGCGTCAATTCCGTGCCAGCCAATCCGCCGGCGGACTCTGTGACGGTCATCGATCTCAATGCGACGCCGCCCAAGGTGGTCGCCGAGATTCAAGCTCCGGCCAGCGTTGTCGGTCCGCCTTTGAGCGTGGCGATCGCGCGCGACGAGAGCTTTGCGCTCGTCACGGGGGCATCCAAGGTCGATCCGGCCGATCCGAAGAAGACCGTTCCTGACGACAAGCTCACGGTGATCGATCTCAAGGCCTCGCCGCCCAAGGTCTCGGCGCAATTGCAGGCGGGCAAGGGGGCTGCCGGTGTGTCGATCAATCGCGCCGGGACGCTGGCGTTGATTGCCAACCGCTCGGAGGGAACGGTTTCGGTGTTTTCCATCGCCGGCAATACGCTCACGCCGGTCGGCAAGATCAATTTGGGCAATGATAAGTCGGGACCGAGCCATGTCGCCATTACACCGGACGGCAAGACGGCTCTGGTCACCCGCGACGGCGACAACAAGATTTCCGTACTGTCGATCGACGGCACCAAGGTCGAGGACACCAAGCGCGAGATCTCCGCGGGACTGCGACCCTACGGGCTCGGCATCCACCCGAACGGGAAAGTTGCGGTCGTCGCCAATATCGGACCCGGCAGTGGCGACGCCGACACCATCAGCTTGATCGACCTTGAGGCTAAGCCTGCGCGCGTCGTTCACACCGTCACCGTCGGTCAAACGCCGGAAGGGACAGCGCTGTCTCCCGACGGCGCCTTTGCCGCCGTGAATGTGGTAAACGGTTCCAATAAGCCGAAGACTAGTCCGTTCTTCAACGATTACGGCTTGGTCAAGGTACTAAGCGTCAAGGGCAAAGAGTTGATCCCGCTGACCGAGGCCAAAGTCGGCCACTGGTGTCAGGGGCTCGCGTGGAGCAAGGACAACCGCACGCTCCTGGTCCAGTGCATGGTCGAAAGGGAGATCATGGTGTTTGACTTCGACGGCAAGGAGCTCAAACCGGCCGGATCGATCAAGCTCAGCGCAGGCCCGGCTGCGATTCGTACCGCCGAGCCGTAGGCAATTTCGCCGAAGCCGCACTGAATTTGTAATTCGACCGCGATGGAACGGTTGCTGCGCGCCACCATCAATACTTGGCATGGCCTGCTCGCGGCCGCGCGCAGCGAGGAGGCCTTTCGCCTGGAGCTGATTGCCCTCGTCCTGGCAGTGCCGGTGGCGTTCCTCGTTACGGAGGCAGCTTGGAAGCGCCTTGCGCTCATCGCGGTCGTGGCTTTGGTGCTTGTCGTCGAACTCTTGAACACGGCGATCGAAAAGCTTTCCGACCGTGTCAACCTTGCCATCGACCCCCAGATCGGCCGGGTCAAGGATATGGGCTCGGCCGCGGTCGGCCTCGCGCTAGTGATCGCCGGCGCTGTCTGGCTGCTGGCCCTTGCCGAGCGATTTGGGCTGATCTGACCGGCGCTGTGCGGCGATTGCCGGGCGCGGGCACGACGCGCTAGACCTAAGCCATGAATGCGCGGCCCACCGACCGTTTGGCCATCGCGATCGGACAGCTCAATCCGACCGTCGGCGATATCACCGGCAATGCAGATAAGGCGCGCCGCGCGCGCGCCGAAGCCGCCGGCGCCGATCTCGTGGCATTGTCGGAACTGTTCCTGTCCGGGTATCCGCCCGAGGACCTCGTGCTCAAGCCGGCGTTCCAGGCGGCCTGCCGCGCCAAGGTCGAGGAGCTTGCGCGCGAAACCGCGGATGGCGGCCCGGCGCTCTTGATCGGCACGCCGTGGCTCGACGATCGTAAGCTCTACAACGCGTATTGCCTGCTCGATCGCGGCATCATCGCCGCCGTGCGGTTGAAAGTGAACCTGCCCAACTACGGCGTGTTCGACGAACGGCGCCTGTTCGCATCCGGACCGCCGCCTGGTCCTGTCAATCTCCGCGGCGTGCGCATCGGCCTTCCGATCTGTGAGGACATCTGGACCGAATGGGGCGACTACGAGGACGTGGTCGAGTGCCTCGCCGAGACCGGCGCCGAACTCTTGATCGTGCCCAACGGCTCACCCTATTTCCGTGACAAGGACGAGCTTCGCCTCAACATCGCGGTCGCGCGGGTGACCGAGACCGGCGTGCCGCTCATCTACGTCAACCAGATCGGCGGCCAGGACGAGCTCGTGTTCGACGGTGCCTCGTTTGCCCTGCATGGCGATCGCACGCTCGCGTTTCAGCTTCCGGCCTTCCGCGAAGCCGTTCACACGACGCATTGGGCGCGCACGGGCAATGGCTGGCGCTGCGTCGGTGGCCCCGTCGCTGCGATCGAGCAGGGCGACAAGGCGGATTATTTCGCCTGCATGCTGGGGCTGCGCGATTACATCGACAAAATCGGATCCCAGGGGGTGGTGCTCGGGCTGTCGGGCGGCATCGATTCCTCGCTGGTGGCGACGCTGGCGGTCGATGCACTGGGAGCAGACCGCGTGCGTTGCATGATGCTGCCTTATCGCTACACCGCGCAGCAGTCGCTCGACGATGCGGCACACGTCGCCAAGGCGCTCGGCGTCCGATATGACGTGGTGCCGATTGAAAACGCGGTTGCGGGATTGGAAAAGGCGCTCGCGCCGGTCTTCGCAGGCCTGCCGCGCGACGTCACCGAGGAGAACCTGCAATCGCGCACGCGCGGCACGATTCTGATGGCGATCTCCAACAAGTTCGGCGTCATCGTGGTGACCACCGGCAACAAGTCTGAGATGTCGGTCGGCTATGCCACGCTTTATGGCGACATGAACGGCGGCTTCAATCCGATCAAGGATCTCTACAAGACCGAGGTCTACCGGCTGGCCCGGCTGCGCAACGGCTGGAAGCCCGAGGGCGCGTTGGGGCCCGACGGCCTAGTGATCCCCGACGGCATTCTCACCCGTGCGCCGAGCGCCGAACTGCGTGAGAACCAGACCGATCAGGACACGCTGCCGCCCTATGACGTACTCGACCAAATCCTCGAGCGTCTGGTCGAGCGCGAGGAGCCGGTCACCAAGATCGTCGAGCAAGGTTTCGATCGCGAGACCGTTATGAAAGTCGAGCGCATGCTGCATCTTGCCGAGTACAAGCGGCGGCAAGCGGCCCCCGGCGTCAAGGTGACACTGAGGAATTTCGGCCGCGACCGCCGCTACCCCATCGTCAACCGCTTCCGCGATTCCGGCACGCCCCTGCCCGAGCCCGACCGCGCTCTGGTGAAGAATGCGGCGGCCAAGAGCGAAGCCTATTTCTGAGCGAGGGGCAAAGAGCAAGAGAGGAAGCGATGTACAAAGCGTCCGCGGATATCGCGCTGCCAACTTCGATCATTGGCTCGCTGCCGCGACCGGCCTGGTACACCGCGGTGTTGGGACGCAAGAGCTTCCTCGAAGCCATGGTCAATTCGCGCTACCGCGAGCAATACGAGGACGCGGTCTCGTGCTTTCTGCGGGCGCAAGAAATAGCCGGCCTCGACATCCTCACCGACGGCGACGCGCACTATGACGAGGAAGTCGGCGGCATGAGTTGGCAAGGCTACCCACTCACGCACATGGACGGCTTTGCCGAAGTGCCGCAGCCGATGACCTACAAGATCGGTGCCGCTGCGTACCCGCGCGGCCATATTCTGCACGACTTTCTCGAGGCGCGCATTTTTCCCAGAATCGTGGGGCCGGTGAGGCGCGGCAGGCTGCAGTACACGGCGATGTGGAAGACGGCGCAGCGCATGACCAAGAAGCCGATCAAGTTCGGAACGATCCTGCCGGAACTGATCGCGGCTTCCGTCGAGGACGACCACTACAAGGATCCGGTCGAGCGCACGTGGGCGGTCAGCAACGCGCTCAACGAAGAGCTCAATGAGCTGGCGGATGCCGGCTGTCAGGTCATCCAGCTGGAGGAGCCGCAGATCCATATGGTGCCGGCGCGCGGCAAGACCTTCGGCAAGCTCGACGTGGCCGACCTGGTGAAGATTTTCAACAACACCGTGAAGGGGCTGCGCGGAAAGACCGAAGTGTGGTGCCACACCTGCTGGGGCAACCCGTCCCAGCAGCGCATCTTCGCCCAGGTGCAGAGCTATCAGCCGACGCTGGAGGCGCTCAACCAGGTGGAGGCGGATGCGCTGACCTTCGAGACGCGCTCGTCCGGCACCGGGGACCTCAAGGCGATCGGCGAGGTCATCAAGGACAAAAAGGTCGTGATCGGCGTGATCGACCACCACACGCTACAGGTCGAGCGGCCGGACGAGATCGCCGCGCTCATCCGCGAAGCGCTCAAGTATATTCCGCCGGAGCGGCTGATTATCTCGTCCGACTGCGGCATGGGCCGCGAGGGCATGGGCCGCCGTCACGCCAGCTATAAGATGGTCGCCATGGTGCTCGGCACCAATATTGTGCGCAAGGAGCTGGGACTGCCGCAGGCGGAATGCCTGGCCGCGGATCAGCGCTACTCGCTCACCGTGGGCAAGGCCTAGGGCAGGGCGAAAAAAGTTGAGCACGAACGAGCAATTCCAACTCAGCGGCGAGGCCGCCGAGCGCTACGAGCGCTGCGGCGCTCGATACATCCTCGGCCCGTGCGCGCCCTCGCTGGTCAACGCCGCTCGGCTGTCCGCTGGCGAGCGCGTGTTGGACGTGGCTTGCGGGACCGGGGTCGTGACACGAATTGCGGCGGAGCGCGTTGGTCCCGCCGGACGGGCGGTCGGCATCGACCTGAATCCGAGAATGATCGCCGTCGCGCGCTCGCTTCCTGCTCCCAACGGCGCCCCGATCGAATGGCTCGAGCGCAGCGCGCTCGACCTTGGATTGGAGGATGCGAGCTTCGAAGCGGTTCTGTGTCAGCAAGGGCTGCAGTTCTTTCCGGACAAAGCGCTCGCGCTGCGGGAGATGCGCCGCGTGCTCGACCGCGGCGGCCGTCTCGCGCTCAGCGTATGGAAGGGCGTCGGCGCTTATCATCAAGCCGCCGGCGACGCGCTTGCTCAGTTCATATCGGCCGAGGCTGCCGCGCGCTTCTGCGCGTCGCGGCAAGTCCCGGCCAAAGAGGACCTGCAGCGCCTCGCGACGGAAGGAGGCTTTGCCAATGTGGAGGTGGACATCGATCGGATCGATATCCACCTGCCGCGCATTGCTGAGTTCACGCTGGAGCATTTGGCCGGAAGCCCCGTCGCACAGAGCATCGCTGCGGCGCCCCCCGACGCCCGCGCGAGAGTCGCAGCGAGCGTCACGAAACAGCTTCAGCGCTATGCCGACGGCGACGGGGTGACGTATCCGGAAGAAACGCAGGTGCTGACGGCTCGGGTCCAGTGATGGTTTGTTGCGCACGGGCTCCGGACAGAAATCGTGTCTCGGACGGACGAGCGTTAGGCAAGCGAAGACCCGAGACCCCAGGCCCAAATGCCTGCGTCAAACCGCAATGACCGGAGCGTCTGCGTCGTGCTATTCTCTTGCTGCAGCATTTCTGTCGAGGCAATGAGGCTTAAATGACACGCATGGCACGAGAGCGAATGACGACGCGGCGCCGCTTCGTCGCGGCAGCCGGCTTGCTTGGCTTCGGCGCGTTGGTACGCACGCGACCGGCGCAGGCGGCCTATCCCGACCGTCCGATCAAGATCGTGGTGGCAAACACCCCGGGAGGACCTTCCGACATCATCGCCCGCATCATGGCTGCGGCGATGCAAGAGGCGATGGGCGGGACAGTATTCGTCGAGAACAAGGGCGGCGCCGGCGGCAATATCGGCATGGGATCGGTCGCGCGCGCGGAGCCCGATGGCTACACCATCCTGCTGTCGACCAGCGCCTACTCGGTCAATCCCGGCCTCTACCAGACGCTGCCCTACGATCCATTCGCGGATTTCAACGCCATTTGCGAGCTTGCGGTGTCGCCGCACGTGTTCGCGGTGAAGCCCGATCTGGGCGTCGCCACGATGAAGGAGTTCGTCGCGCTGGCAAAGGCCAATCCCGACAAGTTCAACGTCTCGACACCGCCGATCGGCACTACGCCGCACCTGCAGGCGGAAGTGCTCAAGCTGCGCGAAGGCCTCCAGGGGATGGCGACGGTCGTGTTTGCGGGAGGCGGCGACGCGCTCAAGGCCTTGCTTAGCGGCACCGTGCAGCTTAGCTCCGGCGTGCTGGCGCCGGCGCATCCGCATATCAAGGCCGGCACCATCAAAGGCCTCGCGGTCACCGGGCGCTCGCGCTGGCACGACCTGCCCGACATTCCAACCATGCTGGAAGCGGGATATCCCGACTTCGTGTTCGAGACCTACACGGCGCTGATGGCGCCGGGGAAAACGCCGCCGGAAGTCGTCGCCCGCCTCGAGCAGGTCGCGCTCGGCGTTCTGCGGCGGCCGGACATGCGCGCGAAGCTCACCGAGTCCGGATTCGAGGTGACTGCCACGCCCGGCAAGGAGCACATGGCGCGCATCGCACGGGAAGTCCCGATGTTTGCGGACATCATCTCCCGCGCCGGTGTCAAAAAGCTGTAGCGGAAAACCCGGTAGTTTGCGGTCGAAGGGGGCCAGCCCGCCATGATGCTGATGCCAATGCGTGTCTGAAACGGGCTACGATCGGATCTCTACAGATGTTCGCTCTTTCTCTCGCGCGATCATGGCAGACATACCCGATGCCGTCGAGCGACAGGCAGAGCAAGTCGCCAAACATGTAGCCGATGCCGTTCGTTCCCTCTGGCACATCGCTACTGCGCACCCTTTTGAGTTTGTTACTGCCGTCGCCACGACAGGTATCTTCATTTTCGCTTGGGTTCTTGCTCGCTCGACGAAGAAGCTCTGGCTCGCCACCAAAGACGCTGCCGCGACCCAATCGCGCGATATGCAGGCATCCATTGCCGTCGCTCAGGAGGCCGCAAATGCTGCTGCCAAGTCGGCAGCCGCATCTGCACGTGCCGTCGTTGATATTCAGCGCGCCCTGATCGTCCCGACACAATTTCACAGCACCGCAATCGTAAGAAATGATCGGGTCATTGCTTATCGAATAGCGGCCGTTTTCGAAAACACCGGAACCACCGTCGCCAGACGGTTCACGGGCACTGCCAATATCGTCATGTGGAACGGACCGCTGCCCGAGGATTTCAAATATCCAGATCGGATGGAAGCGATCGCGCCAAACGCTTTCGTGGCTTCGCGACTCAAAATTCCTTTCCCGGTGGATATCGCTATTCAGGACCTGCTCGATATCATGAATAAAAAAATGCGGGGATTCATTTATGGATGGGTCGAATATGACGATGTCTTCACGAGTAGCGCCAGGCGACGTACGGAGTTCTGCGTCGAGATAGAAATCATCGGCAACCCTTTAGTCATGCCGAGCAAGGGGGCGCCGGCTCCCTTGGGCTTTGCTGGATCCGGAAGATATAACGCAACCGATGAAGATTGCTTCTACAAACCAGGCCAAAAACCGCCCGTCGGTGGACTGCCCGAGCCGACACAGCCCCCTGCAGACAATCGGACTCCCTGAGCGGCCCACTCGTTCGCACTGCTTACACGGCAACCCCATTTCGAGCGATAGTTATGGCAATTGCCATAGTGCCGGTAAGACAGATCGTCGGCGTGCGAACGGCGGCAGTTTGCGGCTCGCGCCTCACCGCGCGGGATAGAAGCTCGGGCCGACTGCCCGCACCTTGCGCTTGCCCGGCTCCTGCTCGACCTTCTCCTCGGCAGGGACGGGCGGCTGCTGCTCGGCGCTGGCTGCGGGGAGCGGCGCATTGCTCATGTTATCTGTGGCTTTCCCGCGGGCCGGGGTGACCGGCTTGCCCTGCGCGTCGAAGCGTGGCTGCGACAACTGCTTCGCTCGCTCCTCCGTGACGACGATATCGCCGCGTTCGACGGTCTGATCGCTGCTTTGCTGCAGCGCCTCGGCCCACGACTGACCGGGCAAGCGGCAATTGCAAGCCGCATTGAGCTGCTTGCGATAGCTGAACGCCGTGGGCAGCTCGGTGTAGGGCCTTCCGCTGATCGACACCGCGCGGGAGACATCCTCGCCGGGATTGCGATGGCTGTAGAGGCCGACATCCGCGGCGGGGCAGAGGCGACGGCAGAGCTGCTCGTCCTCGGCGAACTTGGACGGCACCGTCGAATACGAAACCGGGAAATAGTAGCCGTCGCAGGTTCGCACGCAGAGCGTCCGGTAGGTACCAGCGAGCGGTGCGTTGGGACCGGGCGCAAGGTTGCCGCCGCCGAAGAGGTTTTCGAAGAAGCCGCCCGGGCCGGCGGTGACGTACTGTCGGTACTGCGGGCCGCAATCGTTCTGGCCGAGCGCCACCAGGATGCCGCGGCGCTGGCCCTCGCGCTCCCCGCTGTTGCCTTGCAGCCGCTGGATGTCGGTCAAGGTGCGGTCGAGGTTCGCGCGCATCTGCTGGACCTGGTTGTTGAGCGGCCCGCATTGCGGGGACTGTCCGCTGAACAGGGCGAAGAAGCCGACGCCCTGGCAACCCAGGCGCTGCGATTGCTGGCCGAGGCGGTCAAGCTCGGCCTGCTGCTTCGCCGCGGCATCCTCGTAGCGCTTGATCTGGTCGGCTTTGGCGGGGTCGATGGCGGTGCCGCGGTCCAGCGCCGCGAGCTGACTTTCGAGCCGTAGACACATCTGATTGCGCGCGCCCGCGTTGGGTGCGGCGGCATTGGGAGCAGGCACGTCGGGAGCAGGAGCGCTTGGAGGAGGGGGAGCAGAGAATGGAAACCTGAACTGCGCCATCGCCGGCGCGGCGCAGAGAACGAGGACGGGCAGGGCGGCCCCTGCTGTCCGCAAGACGGTCGTGATCGCTATGCCAATCATGGAGCCCGGCCCGACGCCACCACTAAATGATGGAAGCGCTGTAATGGTGACCAAAGTGTGGAAACTGCGGGGCTTAAGGCGGAATCCGCAGCACAAATCGGCCGTCGCTGCCGACCCACTCGAACCGGATAGTCGGATGCACTAGCCTCTCAAAGGCGCGGGCGAGCCACGACCTGTTCCTGCCAGGCGGACGTAATGGGTGCTCTCAGCCTTTCCCAATTCATCGACCTTGTGGTCGGCGGGCTCGCCGTCGGCTGCGTCTATAGCCTGATTGCGCTTGGCTTCGCGATGATCATGCGCGCAACCACCATCATCCATTTTGCTCAAGGCGAAGTGATGATGCTGGGGTCCATGTGCGGGCTCACATCTTTGTGGTTGATACCCGCGCTCCCTCTTCTCCTGGTGGTGGCTGTCGGCATGGCCTCCTCCGGCATCATCGCCGTGGCCATGGAGGTCGCAGTCTACCGTACGCTGCGCCGCCGGCGCGTGCCCATCATGAACATCATCACTGCCACGGTCGGCATGTCCATTCTTTGTATCAACGCCGCACGCATCATATGGGGCTCCGAACCGCTGCGTTTTCCGGAGCTGTTTGCCACCACAGCCTATGAATTCGGCACCGTGCGCGTATCCCCGCAGTTGTTCTGGATCATGGTCATGGGCGTGGCCATCATGGGTGCGCTGCAGCTCTTTCTCAAGCACACGCCGACCGGGCTCGCCATGCAGGCTGTGGCACAGGATCCGGAAGCGGCGCAGCTCATGGGAGCAAACCTGACCCGGATGATGGCGTACACCTTTGCGATTTCCGGCATGATGGCCGGAGCGGCCGGCATCATGCTGGGTTCAATGTTCTTTGCCTTCTTCGAGATGGGGTTCATCACTGGACTGAAAGGGTTCGTAGCGGCGACGCTGGGCGGGCTCGGCAGCATCGCCGGGGCGATGCTCGGAGGAATCCTGTTCGGCTTGATCGAGACCTTCAGCAGCGTGTTCTTGTCGTCGGCCTACAAAGACGGCATCGGTATGATTCTTCTGATCGCGATTCTGCTGGTTCTTCCGTCTGGGCTGGTGGGCCTGTGGCAGAAGCGCAGCTGACCGGGTGGTTCGGCCCAGGCGCACACCCGCGCCGAGGCGTGCACTTTGCCGCGCTGCTGGTCATGGCGGCGGTGATCGCGCTGCCGTGGATCGAGCCTGACAAGTTTACCCTGCATATTCTCAGCCTTATTGCGATCGCCTCGATCGCTGCGATGGGACTGCAGGTGCTGCTCGGCTATTCCGGACAGCTTTCGATCGGCCAAGCGGCGTTCTTCGGCATTGGCGCGTACACCTCCGCCCTGCTCACCGCCAAGTTGGGCGTGCCCTTTCCCCTCGCTCTCCTCGGTGCGGGTATCGCTGCGGCGATCGCCAGTTTGCTGATGGTACCGATAACGCGGCTGACGGGGGCCTACCTCGCGGTGGCCACGCTCGGTTTCTCCATCATCGTCTATTTGTTCATCAAGAATGAAGAATGGCTGACTGGCGGTTCGTACGGCTTCATTGCCGTTCCGCGCGCGGAATTGTTCGGCCACGTGCTGCGAGACCCCATGTCGAGCTACTACCTCAACGTTGGCGTTGCCGCGATCGTCTATTTCACTTTTGCGCGCATCGAGAGTTCACGTTTCGGGCGCGCGATCAACTCCATCCGTCTTGACGCCGATGCCGCTCGCGCCAGCGGCATTCACGTGACTCTCCTCAAGAGCGAGTGCTTTGTCATCGCTGCCTTTGTCGCCGGCCTCGCTGGCTCACTCTATGCGCACGAGGTGCGCTATCTCGCTCCTAACGACTTCACGTTCTGGAAGTCGATCGAAATTCTCATCATGGTGGTGATCGGAGGCGTCGGCAGTCTGGCGGGCGCCATCCTCGGTGCGGCGGTGGTTGTAGGTTTGCCGGAGTATTTGCGCGCCATCGGCGATTATCGAATGCTGGTCTTCGGCGCAATCTTGATAGCGACCATGCTTTTCGGCGAAGGGGGGCTCGCCGCCCTCTGTGCGACGTTGGCGCGGCGCGTGGGCGCATTGTTGGCCCGTCTGCCGCGCAAGCTTTCCATCAGGAACGAAGCAGCTCAATGAGCATCGGCGCACACGCCGACGAATGGCTGTTGGAGGCGCGCGGCGTGACACGGCGCTTCGGCGGACTCTTGGCCGTCGATGCCATCGACCTCGCGGTGCGGCGCGGAAGCGTGCACGGCCTGATCGGGCCGAACGGAGCCGGCAAGACCACGCTGCTCAATTTGATTGCCGGAGTGTATCGAGTCAGCAGCGGGGTGCTGCGCTTTCGCGCGCAGGATATCACCAAGCATTCGACGGCGAAGCGCGCGCGTGCCGGAATTCGGCGGACGTTTCAGAACCTGAAACTGTTCAGTGAAATGACCGCGCTCGAGAACGTTGCGATCGGCTTGCATACGCAGACGCATGCCGGATTTTTCGATGCGGTCCTGTCGACGCCGCGCCATCGCCGCGAGGAGCGCAGCATTAGGGATCGATCGATGGCAGTATTGCATTTCGTCGGTCTTGGCGATGTCGTTCGCGCGCGGGCCGCCACGCTCGCCTATGGACATCGCCGTCTGTTGGAAATTGCGCGCGCTATCGTCGCGCAACCCACGCTGTTGCTGCTCGATGAGCCGGCTGCGGGGCTCAACGTCACCGAAGCAGCGCATGTCAGCGACCTGATTGCTCGGATCCGCGACGATGGTACGACCGTGGTCCTGGTCGAGCACCACATGGACGTGGTGATGCGCGTGAGCGACGAAATCACGGTCCTCAATTATGGCCGCAGACTCGCACGCGGCACCCCGGCGCAGATTCAGGAAGATCCGGGCGTCATCGAAGCCTACCTTGGCCGGTCAGGGGGGAACGAGAGTGCTCAAGCTTGACGGCGTGATCGCGGCTTACGACGACCTCACCTGCCTGCACGATGTTTCGCTGGAGGTCCGTCGCGGCGAGATCGTCACGCTGATCGGAGCCAACGGCGCCGGTAAGAGCACGACCTTAAAGACCGTTTCAGGGCTTCTCACGCCGCGCGCCGGGACCATCGAGTTCGACGGACGGCCGATCACCGGTCGCAGTCCGGACGCGATCGTTGCACTCGGACTGGTGCAAGTACCCGAGGGCCGGCGGGTATTCCCCGACCTGTCGGTGGAGGAGAATCTCCGCGTCGGCGCGTACCTCGTCGACAAGCGGGGAAGAGTTCGTGAGATGCTGGCGGATGTCTATCGGCGCTTTCCACGCCTGGCGGAGCGGCGAAGGCAGTTGGCGGGCACGCTGTCAGGCGGCGAACAGCAGATGCTCGCGTTCGGTCGGGCCATGATGGCGCAGCCGAAACTCCTGATGCTCGACGAGCCCTCGCTAGGTCTCGCCCCGCTCATGGTGGACGAGGTGATGCGCTCAATCCGCGTGTTTCGCGATTCCGGGGTGACCGTGTTCCTGGTCGAGCAAAATGCCAACCTCGCGTTGCGGCTCGCGGACCGTGCCTATGTGATGGAGACCGGCAAGATCACCATGACCGGCAGTGGAGCGCAGCTTCTGGCCGATGAACGCGTGCGGGCGAGCTATCTTGGGGCGAAAGCAACACCACGCACGGGGGTTGCGCCGACGCAGTAAGTGCATCCGCTGGGCGTAACTTTGCGCCGACGATCGTGTTCGGATATCGTCGCGGCTTAAGCGTAGACCGCTTCAGGCTACATCGTCTCCGGAGAACCATCATGACCATCAACCGACGCAAATTTATCGGCGCCGGGGTGAGCGCTGTGGCGCTCACCGGCACGAGCTCGACGGCGTGGGCGCAGTCGCGGGGGCCGATCAGGATCGGTGCCTTCGGGCCGATGTCGGGGAACGCGGCGGCGCAGGGACAGAGCATCCGCGAATCGGTCGAGATGGTGGCGAACCTCAAGAACTCCGGTGGCGGCGTGA
>JBJMTU010000223.1:0-3468 GCA_045811545.1 Xanthobacteraceae bacterium
GTAGAACAGCTCCGGATCGACGTTGCCGCCGGAGAGAACCGCGACCGCGATCTTGCCCTTCACATCGATCTTGCCCGAGATGAGCGCGGCAAGCGCGGCTGCCCCGCCCGGCTCCACCACCAGTTTGAGCTCACGAAAGGCAAAGGCGACCGCAGCGACGACCTCCTGGTCGCTGACGGCGGCGCCCGCACCAACCAGCTCACGGTTGATGGCAAAGGTCAGCTCGCCGGGCGTCTGCGCCATCAGCGCGTCGCAGATGGTACCGGTGAGCGCGGCGTTCTTTTCCCGCCGCCCGCTCTTGAACGAACGGGCGTGGTCGTCGAAGCCCTCGGGCTCCGCGGTATAGAGGCGCGCCTGCGGCATTCGCGCCTTCACTGCGAGTGCGATCCCGGCGGTAAGCCCGCCGCCCGACGCAGTCACCGCGACGACGTCGGGCGCCAATCCCTGCGCCGCCAAATCTTCGACGATCTCGCGGCCCGTCGTGCCCTGCCCGGCGATGACCAGCGGATCGTCGTAGGGTGGCACCAATGCGGCGTGACGCTTCTCCGCAATCTCGCACGCGATGGCTTGGCGATCTTCGCGGGCGCGGTCGTACAGCACCACCTCCGCCCCCAGCGCCGCGGTGCGCTCCCGCTTCGGGCGCGGTGCATCCGACGGCATGACGATGACCGCTGGCATGCCGAGCAGCCGAGCAGCCGCCGCCACGCCCTGCGCGTGATTGCCCGAGGAAAACGCCACCACACCGCCCGCGCGTTCATCCTGCGGGATGGAGGAGAGCTTATTGTAGGCGCCGCGGAACTTGAAGGAGCCCGTGCGCTGCAGCGTCTCTGCCTTGAGAAATACGCGCCCGCCGGTGAGTGCATCAAGCACAGGCGAGGTGAGCAGCGGTGTGCGCAAGGCAACTCCCGCGAGCCGACGCGCGGCGGCATCCACGTCGGCGGCGGTCGGCAGCGGGCGATCGGCCGGTGCTTGCATCGCCGGACGGTAGCGCCGCTCCGGGCCACCCGGCAAGCGGCTGAAGGCAGTCGTCGCCGGTTAGAGCTTATTCGTATGCGCTGGAAGCATAATGAGGCCGCGCGTTCGGTGGTATTCCCTCCCCCCGCAAGCAGCTGAACTCGGGTTTACCCGAGTTCAGTTGCCTTATTTAACCTGCCGAAGTCGGAAACATCCGACTTCGGCTGGAGGGTTACGGAGGGGGCATGCAAAAGATTTCATGGTTCACCTCCCTCCCCACCCCTCCACCCGCAAGTGGGGGAAGGGAGCAGACCGAGTTGGCCACGCGCACTGATGCCATTTCACACGTGCATCGTCTCGCCCGCGTATGGACACGGCGCGGGGGCAAAAGTGTACAATCGCCGTCACTCTCCCACTAACGCTCGGATTGTCCCATGGATCTCGGAATTTCCGGCCGCAAGGCCATTGTGTGTGCTTCGAGCCGCGGGCTTGGCCGCGGCTGCGCCTTTGCGCTCGCGCAGGCGGGCTGCGAGGTGATCGTCAATGGGCGGGACGGCAAGACGCTGGAGGCCACGGCGGCCGAGCTGCGGCAGGCGACCGGCGCCAAGGTGACCGCGGTGATGGCCGACGTCGCGACGCCTCAAGGGCAAGCGGCGCTGCTCGCCGCCTGCCCCCAGCCCGACATTTTGGTGAACAACAACGCCGGCCCGCCGTTTCGGGATTTTCGTGAATTGAAGCGTCAGCAGATGGTCGACGGCGTCATCGCCAACATGGTGGTCGCGATCGAGCTCATTCAGAAGGTCATCGACTCCATGTGCGCCAAGCAATTCGGCCGCATCGTCAACATCACGTCGGGCTCGGTGAAGATGCCGCTCGTCGGCCTCGATCTGTCCTCGGGCGCGCGCGCCGGGCTGACCGCATTCCTCGCCGGCGTCGCGCGCTCGGTCGCCGGCTCCAACGTGACCATCAACTTTCTCCTGCCCGGCGCGTTCGATACCGAGCGGCTCGCCTCGAACGTGGCGCTGAATGCCAAGAAGCGCGGCATCTCGATCGAAGAGGCACGAAAGGAGCGCATGGCGGGCGTACCGGCGAAGCGCTTCGGCACGCCCGAAGAATTCGGTGCCGCCTGCGCTTTTCTGTGCTCGGCCCAGGCCGGCTATATCACCGGGCAAAGTCTTCTCATCGACGGCGGCGTGTACCCCGGCGTGCTGTGAGAACGCGTCATTCCGGGGCGCGGGCCAGCGCAGGCAAGTGTACGCAGCCTGCGCAAGCTTGGCTGCGTGTGCCCGCGAGCCCGGAATCCGTAACCACGGTCAGGGATTATGGATCGCGGGTCGGCCGGGATGCCGACCTGAGGCGCCTGCTCCGGGCCCAAACGCGAACGAGGCCAGCTCGCGCCGGCCCCGTCGCACCCCCCAATGAAATTCCAATCACCCGGCAGAGCCCTGAGGAGCGGACCTGCCATCGTGTCGGCCCCCGAACCCGCGTCGCTTGCAGCTAGGCGCACGGACCAGGTGCATGGGGAACAATTTGTCCACGGCAGCCGCCCAATGCAAATGAAAACGCCGCAGAAACATGCGTGATTGCGCGATATCTGAGCGTCTGTTGCGTGCCGGCAACAGATATGGGGCATGCAGGCACTCTGCGGACACACCTCATATTCGTGCGAGGCTGAATCCACACTCGCGCCGCGAATTCGGTCTGCCCCTGGGGAAGGGTTGGAGGTGGACGATTCTAGGGCCATCGCCGATGCTCCCCATCGGCGGGCTTCCTTGCCCCTCGCTGCGGGCCGACGCATGATCTGCGACCCGGCCTGCCTTCAGCCCAAGGAGAATCCATGAAGCTCGTCCGCTTCGGCCCACGCGGCCGCGAAAAGCCTGGAATCATCGATTCCAAAGGACGCATCCGCGACCTGTCGAAAGTGGTGCCGGACATTGCCGGGGAGACACTCTCACCCACAGGGCTCGCCAAAATCCGCAAAGCACCGGTCGAGAAGTTGCCGCTCGTCTCCGGCAAGCCACGGCTCGGTGCCTGCGTCGGCGGCGTCGGCAACCTCATCGCCATCGGGCTCAACTATTCCGACCATGCGGCCGAAACGGGCGCCGCAATTCCCAAGGAGCCGATCATCTTCAACAAGGTGACGTCCTGCATCTGCGGGCCGAACGACGACACGATCATCCCCAAGGAGTCGAGCAAGCTCGATTGGGAGGTCGAGCTCGCCATCGTCATCGGCCGGCGCGCGCGCTACCTGTCGAAGGACAAGGCGCTCGATGTGGTCGCCGGCTATTGCCTGGCGAACGACGTGTCCGAGCGCGTCTTCCAGCTCGAGCGCACCGGGCAATGGACCAAAGGCAAGAGCGCCGAGAGCTTCGGCCCGCTCGGGCCCTGGCTCGTCACCAAGGACGAGATCAAGGACCCGCAGCGCCTGAACATGTGGCTCGACGTCAACGGCGAGAAGCGCCAGCGTGGTTCAACCAACACCATGATCTTCGATTGTCGGCATCTCGTTTGGTA
>JBJMTU010000224.1:0-16381 GCA_045811545.1 Xanthobacteraceae bacterium
CTCCGGCCATGACCGGGCCGGAATGCAAGCCCACCCGGATCGTGAAGGGGACCGGCAAGCGCGATCGCAATCGCGCGGTTGCGGCAACCATGTCGAGCGCAAATTTCGCCGCCAAGCGGGCGTGATTGGGACGCGAGGTCGGGACGCCGGAGACCGCCATGTAGTTGTCGCCGATCGTCTTGATCTTTTCGATCCCGGCGTCTTCGGCAAGCTTGTCGAATTCGCTGAACAATTGATTGAGGCAGGCAACGATTTCAAAGGCCTTCATGCGCGCCGTGATCTTGCTGAAACCGACGACGTCGGCAAAGATGACGGTGGCATCCTCGAAATGGTCGGCGATGTTGCTTTCCCCGTTGCGCAGCCGGGTCACGATCTCGGCCGGGAGCACGTTGCGCAGCAGGTTCTCGGAATGGCGTTTTTCGTTCTCGATCTTGCCCAGATACTCGTTTTCCAGCGCCCGTAAGGAGTGTCGGCGCAGCGCCGCGCCGATCCGCGCGCGCAGGATCGTCGGATTGAACGGCTTCGGCAGATAATCATCGGCGCCGAGCTCGATGCATTGAGATACTTTCTCGGCGTCCGTGTCGGCGCTGATCATCACCACCGGGATATCTCGCTTGTCCGGATCGCTCTTGATCAGTTTGAGCACCTCGTCCCCATTGAGATCCGGCATCATCAGATCGAGCAGCACGAGGCTGAACTTTTCCTTCTCGATGAGCGCGATGGCCTCGTTCCCGCTGGCGGCGCTGGCGATGCGCTCGTGACCATCGCTCTCGAGCAGCAATTGCAGGGTGTATCGATTGTCCTCATTGTCATCGACGATGAGGATCCCGGGGGCATCCGTTGCCATGCGTTACCCTTGAGCTCCTCTCGATCGGCTCATCACTTCGGCACAGCCCCTACTTTGATCGCGGACCGAGGCGCATTCATCATATCGCTTGCCCCATTGACCTGACAGTCGTAGCCCGGATCAGCGTCCCCCATGTGACTTCCGCTCATGCGGGCTCCTGGATTCCCGATTATGCGGACTAAGAATCAGGGACCTCGCCGAGATCGCGATAGACGTCGAGCGCCTGTCCGTGTAGCGAGCGCGCCCCCGCAAGGTCGCCGGCGAACAGTCGAGCGGAGGCAAGCGCGCTGAGGCAGCGCGCCAACGTCTTGGTGGTCCCAAACGGACGCACGAGGGCGTGGGCTTTGCGCAGCAGGTGTTCGCCCTCGTCGGCGCTGTCGGGCAACAGGCGCGCCGTGCCGGCTCGCAACAACACACGCCCCTCGTGAAAGGCCTCGCCGAGCTTGCGATAGAGACCGGCAGCGCGGATCGCCTCGTCATAGTCGGCGGGATCGTCGAGCTCCCTCACATCGCCGGCCTGCCAGGAGAGAAGCCGCGCCGTGACAGCGGGCGGCGTCGTCTTGCCGATCTCATCGAGCGCCGCGATAACCCAGCGCCGGTGCTCCAGGATGAGGCCGAGCTCGGCCCAGAGCACGTGGCTGTGCGCGACGAGATCCAGCCCGAGCGCGACATCGCCGTCCGGTCCGAACGCCCATTCCAGGGCGCCGCGCAGGTTGTCGACGTCGGCTTCGTAGCGCGCGATCCACTCGCGCGTCGGCGTCGTCTCCCACTCGGCGCTCGCCTGCGCGAGGCGCGCGGCGAAATGCTCGGCGTGCCGGCGGCGCAGGCGCGGCGCATCGCTAAGCTTTTCGGCCGCATAATACCGGGTCGATTCGAGCAGGCCGTAGCGACATTCGCTGCCGGTAAGGTCGGTCTGCACCAAGGATTTCTCGACCAGCGACAACAGCAGATCGCCAACCTGCTCACGCGGCATGTCCTTGCCGGCAATGGCGGCGGTAACCGACGCCAGCGTGGTGCCGCCCAGAAATATCGACAGCCGCGCGAGCAGCATCTTCTCCGCCTCGCTGAGCAGGCCGTAGCTCCAATCGATCAGGGCGTGCAGCGTCTGCTGCCTCGGCAAAGCGGTACGGCTGCCGCCGGTGAGGAGGCGGAAACGTTGATCGAGACCGCCGGCGAGCTGCTCCACCGGCAACACCTTCAGCCGCGGTACCGCCAGCTCGATCGCCAGCGGAATCCCGTCGAGCCGCCGGCAGATCGATGCCACCGCCGCGGCGTTGGCGTCGGTGAGCGCGAATCCGCAGCCGAGCGCATTCGCGCGCTCGACGAACAGGCGCACGGCCGCGTAATCGCCCGCGCGCGTTGCCGTCAACGCCTCGCTCGGCTGCGGCGCGGACAACGAGGGCACGCGAATAACGCTTTCTCCTGCGATCGCCAGTCGCTCGCGGCTTGATGCCAGAATCGACAGGCGCGAGCAGTTTCGTATCAGCACTTCGGCCACGCGTGCGGCTTCGGTAACGACGTGCTCGCAATTATCGATGATCAGCAGCAGCTCTTTTTTCCTGAGCGCCGATGCGAGCGCGTCCAGCCCGCCGACCGTGGCATTCAGACTCATGCCCAAGACGTCGCCGATGATGGAGGTCACGAGCTGCGGGTCGTTGAGCGGAGCGAGCTCGGCGAGCCATACGCCGTCGGGATAACGGTCGAGCAAGCTGCGGCCGGCCTCGATCAAGAGCCGCGTCTTACCGACGCCGCCCGACCCCGTGAGCGTCACCAGGCGATGACTGCTCAGCCGCGCCTTAACCTCGACGAGATCAGCTTCACGGCCGATCAAGCTGGTCAATTGCTGGGGAAGATTGGTGGTCGCCGCCGCGCCGTCGGCAGAAACTGATGCTCCTTGGTCGGCGCCTCGCGGCGCTTTGGCCTGTGCAGCGCTCGCGCGCGTGACCGGCGCCACGAAACGATAGCCTCGCCCGGCGACGGTGAGCAGGTAGCGCTCGCCGTCGCCCGCCGTCGCCAGCACCTTGCGCACCGCGGAAATGTGAACCTGAATGTTGTTTTCCTCCACCACCACCCCGGGCCAGACCTCAGCCATGAGCTCGTCCTTGGTCACCAGCTGCCCTTGGCGGCTCACCAGCGCCAGCAGAATCTCGAAGGCGCGCTGGCCAATCGTGACCGGGACATCGTGGGCCATGAGCTCGCGGCGCGCGACCAGCAAACGAAACGGTCCGAACGCGAAAGCCTCGCTCATCGGCGTTGCTCCGGCTCGACGAACCGGAAGGTCAGCCGATTGCGGCCGTCGCGGCGCTCGTAGTCCATGCCGCTCGCAAAGCTGCGCATTAGGTGGATGCCAAGGTCGCCGACCTTCGCCTCCTTGAGCGAGGCCGCCGGCACCGGCGACGGCGCGCGGGTGGGATCGAACTGCCGGCCGTTATCCTCGATGCGGGCAACGAGCGTTGTGCCGTTCCGCTCGAGCTCGACTGCGATCTCGAGCGGATCGTCTTTCGCGCCGCCGTACATGATGATGTTCGCGACGGCCTCCTCGAGGCAAAGTTGCAGGGCGAAGGACACGTCAGGCGACGTGCCCTGTCGGGTGAAACCATCGATCCAACCCGCCAAACGCTCCAACTCGGCGACGTCCTTTCCCAGCAGCAACCGACTTGCTTGGGAAGGCGACATCGCAATCACGATGCCAGCGCCGCCATGGCCGCTGCTTCGGTCTGATGGATCGGGATCAGCGCATCCATCCCTGCCGTCTTGAGGACCTTGGCGACGTTGTTGTCGGGACACAAGATGACGAGGTTCCCGCTCTTGCCGTTGACGATCTTCGCCCCGACCAGGAGAACGCGAATGCCGTAAGAGGCGAGGAAGGTTACGGCGGACAAATCGACGATGATCTTCCGTTTTTCCGTGACGAGCTTGTTGAATGGCAGCTCGACGACGACAGCGCCGGTGGTATCGAACCGCCCGCGCAGGACGACCTTACTGATGCCGCCAGCGAGATCGTCAACCGACATGTCCATGCAGCACCTCCCGTACCCGCGCTGTCATAGCGGTATTCGCTTTGCGGCGAAATGCCGGAACCGGTCCGGTTCAGCAGATTTCAGAACGATTCAGCGCCGAGGAACCAGCCGCAAGGGTGGACATCAATGTCTTGCCTCCCGCCGGTCATTCCTGCGAAAGCGCCAATCCAGGACAAGCTGGGATCACCGCTTCCGCGGGGACAAGCAGACCATGAGCACGGGACGCCAGCTTGTGGTTCGATATCAGGGGAACATGGTCTAAAGTACGCCTTCCGGCATTCATCGGAACAGCACGGTGACCGAGAATAGACCGAAGGGAGCTTCCCCCCGCATCCTCGTCGTCGATGACAACGACGACAACGTCTACACGTTGAAGCTGCATCTCGATCTCGAGGGCTATATCGACGTCGAGACCGCGCGTGACGGCGAAGAGGCGATCGCGCGGCTCAAGACGGACACCTTCGACCTCGTCCTGCTCGACGTCATGATGCCGAAGATCGATGGGTTCCAGGTGCTCATCTGGCTCAAGGATCAGGCGCGGCTGCGCGATCTTCCCGTGATCATGATCTCCGCCTTGACCGAGTTGAACAGCATGGCGCGTTGTATCGAGCTCGGCGCCGTCGATTATCTGCTCAAGCCGTTCAATCCGGTTCTGCTGAAAGCCCGCCTCGGCGCGACGCTCGAGAAGAAGCGCTTGCGGGACGAGATCGACGCTCATCTCGCCCGTTTGCAAGAGGAGCTCGACGCAGCGCGGCGGCTGCAGATGGCGATGGTGCCGCAATCGTTTCCGGCGCCGAGCTCGGATTTTCCAATCGATCTGTGCGCCAGCATGGAGCCCGCGCGGGAAGTCGGCGGCGACCTCTACGACTTTTTCCTCACCGAGGACGGAATGCTGTGCTTCCTGGTGGGGGACGTCTCAGGCAAGGGCATGGCGGCGGCGCTGTTCATGGCGCGCACCAAGAGCCTCATTCGCATCGCCACTGACCTCATGCGCTCGCGGGAGGGGCCGTCGGCAGCGCCCGCCGAGATCATCGCGCGCGTGAACCGCGAGCTTTGCCAGAATAACAGCGACATGATGTTCGTGACGTTGTTCTTCGGCATGCTCAGACCGACAAGCGGCGAGCTCGAATTCTGCAATGCCGGCCACAACGCGCCCTATCGTCTGAACGGGCAAGAGATCGCGGCGATCGAAGGCGCCAAGGGCGTCATCCTCGGCGTACGCACCGATGCGGTCTACACCACCGGACGCAGCTCGCTGGCGCCGGGCGAAAGCATTTATGTCTTCACTGATGGCGTGACCGAAGCGGCCGATGGCGAGGGACAGCTTTTCGCGGAAGCGCGTCTGGAAGCGGTGCTGCGCGCCGGCGCCGGATGCTCGACTGCCGCGGAAATCGTAAAATCGGTGGGCGAAGCGGTCCGCAGCTTCGTCGGCACGGCGCTGCCTTCCGACGACATCACCATGCTGGCGGTCCGCCGGCTCGATTCCTCGGCACTGTGAGCCGGCGCGACGGCTCTCTAGCCTCCCGGGGTCTTAGCGACCGATTCAGAACGATTCAGATCTGCCCCATGGACTACCGCCGGCGATCGGCGGCACCCTCCGGTGCCAGCCCGCGCCACTCCAACTCGCCGGGACGCGGCGCGTTTTTTGGCGTAATTTTGAATGCCGACGCGAGCCGTCGGCGAAAAGGTGCCAGAGTGAGACGCCGCGAATTCATCGCCTTGCTGGGCGGCGCCGCAGCCTTGCCGCTCGCAGCACGAGCACAGCACGCGGCAAAAATTCGGCGCATCGGCATCATCGATGATGGGCCGATGTGGCGCTCCTTTCGCCAAGCCTTGCGCGAGCTGGGCTACGTCGAAGGCCAGAACATCGCCTACGAATACCGCTATGGCAATGGCATGCCTGAGCGGCTCGCAACCGTGGCGGCCGAGCTCGTCCGCCGTCCCGTCGACGTGATCGCGACCTTCGGCACGCCGCCCACACAGGCGGCGAAGGAGGCGACCGCGACGATCCCCATCGTCATGGTCGGCGTCGGCGATCCGGTGCGCGCCGGCTTGGTCGCAAGCCTCGCCCGGCCGGGCGGCAATCTCACCGGCAACACTGTGCTGAGTCCGGATCTCGGGCCCAAACGCCTGCAAATCGTGCGCGAGGCAATCCCCAAGGCGACGCGCATCGCCTATCTCGCCAATTCGGACAATGCCTCGAGCGTGGCCACCATCGCCGAGATGAAGATCGCAACCCCCGCCGCCGGCATGGTGCTGATCCCGGTCGAGGTGCGCAGCGTTGCCGATTTCGATCCCGCCTTCGCCGCGATGCTGCGCGAGCGCCCCGACGCGGTCATGGTGACCAACGATCCGTTCCATCAGATTCACGTCAGCCGCATCATCGAGTTCCTGGCCAACAACCGCCTGCCGGGCATGTTCCAGAACAAGGAGAACGTCGCGGCCGGCGGGCTCGTGTCCTATGGCGCCAGCGTGCCCGATCTGTTCCGGCGCGCCGCCGGCTACGTGCACCGAATCCTGCAAGGGACGAAGCCGGCCGATCTGCCGGTGGAGTTGCCGACCAAGTTTGATCTCGCCGTCAATCTCAGAACCGCCAAGGCGCTGGGCCTGGAGCTTTCGCCGACATTCATCGCCCGCGCCGACGAGGTGATCGAGTGAAGCGGCGCCCGTTCGTCGCGCTCATCGGCGGCGCGGTAGCCGCTGCCATGCTTTGGCCACTTGGCACGCGCGCACAGCAGCAGACGATGCCGGTGATCGGGTATATGCACCCGGCTTCGCCGACTGCGTCCGCCCATCTTCTCGCCGCATTCCATAAGGGTCTCATGGAGGCCGGTTACGCCGAGAACCGCAACGTCGCGATCGAATACCGCTGGGCCGAGGGTGACTACGATCGATTACCTGCCCTCTCAGCCGATCTCGTTCGCCGCCGCGTGGCCGTCATGGTGGCCGTGGGCGGCAATCCAGTGGTGCTGGCGGCCAAGGCGGCGACCACGACAATACCAATCGTATTCGCCACCGGCGCCGACCCGGTGAAAGATGGCATCGTTGAAAGCCTCAACCGGCCTGGCGGCAACATTACGGGCGTTACCCAATTGACCAGCGAGCTGGCATTGAAGCAGCTCGAGTTATTGGGCGAACTGGTGCCCAGAGCCGAAGTGATCGGCTTACTCGCAAACCCGACCAACCCGGCCGCCGACTCCCGAGCGCGAGAACTGGAAGATGCGGCGCGTGCACTCAGCCGCGAAATACATGTGGTGAACGCTCTTACCGCACGCGATCTTCACTCGGCCTTCGCCACGCTCGAGCAAGCGCGGGCAGGCGCATTCCTCATCGTAGGCGACTCCGTCCTGCTCAGCCTGCGCGACCAGATCGTCGCGCTGGCGGCGCACCATGCGCTTCCGGCGATCTATTCCAGGCGCGAGTTTGCGGAAGCCGGTGGCCTCATGAGCTACGGCACCAACCTCTCCGACGCGTATCGGCAGGCCGGCACTTATGCTGGACGCATTCTTAAGGGGGCCAAACCCGCCGACCTGCCGGTCGTACAGTCAACCAAGGTTGAGTTTGTGATCAATTTGAAAACGGCGAGGAGCCTCGGATTAGCCATCCCGCTGCCGCTCGTAGGCCGCGCCGACGAGGTGATCGAGTGAAACACCTCACGCGTGTTGAATGACAACCGAGGATTGCGATTCCTTCCTCGGATTCCCTCACCGCGTGTATCTCGTCCAGGCCGATTCAGAACGATTCAGATCTCGCCCAAGGACCTCGGGCGCGACCCTGGACACAATCGCCCCGGGAGATACCGCGCCCCGCCGGAGGATAAGCGAAAGTTGAGTTATATGACCAATACGTCTTTTCCGAGCAGTCACGGGTAGGCGTGCGAATGAGGCGGCGTGAATTTCTCACCTTCCTTGGTGGCGCGGCCGCCGCTTCGATCGAGCGGTCGGGGCCCGCGCGCGCGCAGCCGAAGATCCGGCGGCTCGGGGTTCTGTCCCAGGGCTCGATCCACACCCACCCCACGCCGATGTTCCGCACGTTCCAGCACGGCCTGCGCGACCTCGGCTGGGTGGAAGGACAGAACCTCGCCATCGAATGGCGCTTCTCTGAAGGCAGCGCCGAGCCCTTGCCGCGGCTTGCCGCCGAGCTCGTCGGCGTTCCGGTCGAGCTGATTGTTGCGAGCCCGACCCGACCCGCGCTCGCGGCAAAGGAAGCGACCAGCACCATCCCGATCGTGTTCATTCAGGTCGCCGACCCCATACAATCTGGAATCGTGACCAATCTTGCCCGGCCCGGCGCCAACATCACCGGCCTGAGCACGATCGGTTCGGATTTGAGCGGGAAAAGATTGGAATTGCTCAAGGAGGCGTTGCCGCGCGCAGAGCGTGTCGCGGTGTTGTGGAACAGGCCGAGTGAGGGCTCCGTTCTGGTCTTTCGGGAATTGCAGTTCTCCAGCAGAGAGCTCGGCATCGAGCTGCAAGATATCGGGATCTCCGATCCTGGTGAACTCAGGGACGCCGTTGAATTTGCGATTCGGACGCACGTCGGGGCGATCATGGTGATCGATGACCCGGTGATCGCCTCCTATCGATCCCAAATCGTGTCGCTCGCATCGAAAGCGGCGTTGCCGCTCTTTTCGATCTACTCCGACTACGCGGACGACGGCGGCCTCATGGCCTATGGGCCCAGCCTTCAGGCGATCTATTGGCGTGGCGCCACCTATGTCGACCGAATCCTCCGGGGTGCCAAGCCGAGCGACCTGCCGGTCGAGCAACCCAGCATCTTCGAGCTGGTCATCAATTTACGGACGGCAAAGACACTCGGGCTCGAACTAGCCCCGACGCTGCTTGCCCGCGCCAACAGAGTGATCGAGTGAAACGGCAACGGGTCTACGTGACACAACTGCGCCCCGCCCTGATAGAGTGGCCGGGATGAGGGTCGTGGATTTCATCAAGCGCAGTTTTGCCTCGCGCGGCCGCGCTGCCGCGGGCGCAGAGCCGCGCGCGGGCACCGAAATTTCCGCTCCGAAAACCCGCCGGCGCTTGTTCACCAAATACGTCGCGCTATTCGTTGCCGTGGTCTGCGTCGCCTTGCTCTCCAACGGCATTTTCGACGTGTTCTTCTATTATCAGGAGCACAAGACCTCGCTCATCCGCATCCAGCGCGAGCAGGCGGAAGCCGCCGCCGCCAAGATCGGACAATTCATCAAGGAGATCGAGAGCCAGCTCGGCTGGACCACGCAGCTGCCCTGGTCCGCGGGCTCGATCGAGCAGCGCCGCTTCGATGCCTTGCGACTGTTGCGACAAGTCCCCGCCATCACCGAGCTCGCTCAGCTCGATGCCACCGGCAAGGAGCGGCTGCGAGTGTCGCGGCTCGCCATGGACGTGGTCGCGAGCGGCGCCGACCTCTCGAATGACCCGAAGTTCGTAGAAGCGGTGGCGCGCAAGGTCTATTACGGCCCGGTCTATTTCCGCCGCGAGTCCGAACCGTATATGACGCTCGCCATTGCCGGCACGCGGCGCGACGCCGGCGTCAGCGTCGCCGAGGTCAATCTCAAGCTCATTTGGGACGTGGTCTCGCAGATCAAGGTCGGTGAGCGCGGCCACGCCTATGTCGTCGACGCGCAAGGACGGCTGATCGCGCATCCCGACATCAGCCTCGTGCTGCGCAACACCGACATGTCCAAGCTCGCGCAAGTGCGTGCCGCGCGCGCCGGCGCATCCAGCGGCGCCGGCGACAATCCGGCGGAGACGGTGCAAGAAGCGGAGAATATCGAAGGCCGCAAGGTGCTCACCGCCTATGCGCCGGTGGCACCACTTGGCTGGTTGATGTTCGTCGAGTTGCCGGCCGAGGAGGCTTATGCCCCTCTCTATGCGGCTTTGAAGCGGCTCGCCTTCGTGCTGCTTGGCGCGCTCGGCTTCGCCGTGCTCGCCGGGATGTTTCTCGCCGGCCGCATGGTCGGCCCGATCCAGGCGCTGCAGACCGGTGCGGCGCGCATCGGCAGGGGCGATCTCTCCCAGCGCATCACGATCAAGACCGGAGACGAACTCGAGGCGCTTGCAGACCAGTTCAACGACATGGCCGGCCAACTGCAGGAATCCTATGCGGGCCTGGAGAAGAAGGTCGACCAGCGCACCCACGAATTGAGCGAATCGCTCGAGCAGCAGACCGCGACGTCCGAGGTCCTGCGCGTCATCTCGAGTTCGCCCGGCGATTTGAAGCCCGTGTTCGACACCATGCTGGCAAATGCGACCCGGCTTTGCGAGGCAAAGTTCGGCTTCCTATGGCTGTCCGAGGGCGATGGTTTCAGGGCGGTGGCGCTGCACGGCGTACCGCCTGCTCTCGCTGAAGATTATGAGCGCGAGCCGGTTATTCACCCCGGCCCACAAATTCCTCTTAGCCGCCTCGCTGAGACGAGAGAAGTGATTCAAGTTGCCGACGTTAGGGAGGATCCGGGTTACCTCAAAGGGTATCAACCGATCGTCAGGCTGGCCGACGTCGGTGGTGCTCGCACTCTTCTTTTAGTGCCAATGCTCAAGGAGAACGTGCTGGTCGGTGCTATTTCCATCTACCGCGAGGAGGTTTCGCCGTTCAGCGAGAAGCAGACCGAACTTGTCTCGAACTTCGCGAGCCAAGCCGTCATCGCCATCGAAAATGTTCGGCTGCTCACCGAGCTGCGCGCGAGAACCGACGAGCTCGGGCAATCGGTCGAGGAGCTGCGCGCGCTCGGCGAGGTCACGCAGGCGGTCAATTCCACCCTCGACTTGCAGACGGTGCTCTCCACCATCGTTTCCAAGGCCGTTCAGCTCTCCGACACCGATGCCGGATCGATCTACGTGCACGACGAGGTGCGGCAGCAGTTCGAGCTGCAGGCCAACTACGGTATGGGCGACGATTTGATTGCCGCGCTCAAGGACCACCATCTCGACATCTCCGGCGCGGTCGCCAGGGCGGCGAAGCAGGGCGAGCCGGTGCAGGTTCCTGATATGCAAACCGAAGCGCCCGTTCCCGCGAACGAGCTGATGTTGCAGGCCGGCTATCGCGCGCGGCTGCTCGTCCCGCTGCTTCGCTTCAACGAAGTCATGGGCGCGCTCGTGGTGCGGCGCAAGGCGCCCGGCGAGTTTTCCAAGAACACGATCGACCTCCTGCGCACCTTCGCCGCCCAGTCCGTGCTGGCGATCCAAAACGCGCGACTGTTCCAGGAGATCGAGGAGAAGGGCCGCCAGCTTGAACTGGCCAGCCAGCACAAGTCGCAGTTCGTCGCAAGCATGAGCCACGAGCTGCGCACGCCGCTCAATGCCATCATCGGGTTGACCGAGATGATGGTCACCAACGCGGCGCGGTTCGGGACGGAAAAAGCCTCGGAGCCGCTCAAGCGCGTGCACCGCGCCGGCCAGCACCTGCTCGGGCTTATCAACCAGGTGCTCGACCTCTCCAAGATCGAAGCCGGCAAGCTCGAACTCAATCCGGAATCGGTGAACTTGGCGCCGCTCATCGACGAGGTCGTGGGCACGGCGCGCCAGCTGGCGCAGCAGAACAAGAACAACCTCGTCGTGGAGGCGCAGGAGAAGCTTGGGATGTTGACCGTCGATCCCATGCGGCTGCGGCAGATCCTGCTCAATCTGTTGAGCAATGCCTGCAAGTTCACCACCCAAGGCGACGTGAAGCTGCGGGTGCGCAAGGTCGCGGACGGCCGCAACTGGGTCGAATTCGCAGTCGCCGACACCGGCATCGGCATGACGGCGGAGCAGCAGGCCAAGCTGTTCGAGGAATTCACCCAGGCCGATTCCTCGACCGCGCGGCGCTACGGCGGCACCGGGCTGGGGCTTGCGATCACACGCAAGCTCGCGCGCATGATGGGCGGCGACGTGACCGTGCAAAGCGAGCCCGGCAAAGGTTCGATCTTTAGCGTGCGCCTACCGGTCGGAGCCGACACCGCTGCAAGGAGCGCGACCAACGGCAGCCGAGCACCCAGCAGCGAATGCGTGCTGGTCGTCGACGACGATGCCACCGCGCGGGAGCTCATTGCCGAACACCTCAAGGCCGAGGGGTTCGCCGTCGTGACGGCGGCGGGCGGATTGGAGGGATTGAAGCTCGCCAAGGAGCTGCGGCCGATCGCCATCACCCTCGACGTGATGATGCCGGACCTCGACGGCTGGTCGGTCTTGGCGGCGCTGCGACAGGACCCTGAACTTGCCGAGATTCCGGTCATCATGATCACCATCCTCGACGAGCATCGGCGCGGCGTAGCCCTCGGCGCGGCCGGCTATCTCACCAAGCCGATCGACCGCGAGCGGCTCAGCCGGATGGTCAGCCGTTTCCGGGCGCCGGCACAGCAGGCGCGGGTCCTGCTGGTGGAAGACGATGGGACGCAGCGCGAGCGCCTGCACGGCTGGCTCGCGGGCGAACAGTGGGTGGTGCAGGAGGCCGCGAACGGGCGCGACGCGCTCGCGCTCCTCAAGGACAGCAAGCCCGACGTGATCCTGCTCGATCTGATGATGCCCGAGATGGACGGCTTTGCGGTGGTGGCCGCGCTGCAGAAGGAGCCACGCTGGCGCGACATTCCGGTCATCGTCATCACTGCGCGCGACCTCGATGCGCAGGACCGCGAGCGATTGAACTCCGGGGTGCAGTCGGTGCTGGTCAAGGAGACATTCCGGCCTGCGGATCTGGTCGAGCGCATCCGCCGTCTGGCGCGCAGCAAGCCTCAGGTCGGCAAGGAAATGGAAGCCGCGTCGTGACCAAGGTGCTCTACGTCGAGGACAACGACGACAACGTCTACATGCTCAAGATGCGCCTCGAGCTGTTGGATGGCTTCGAGGTCATGACCGCGGAGAACGGCGAGAAGGGCTGTGCCATGGCGCTGAGCGAGCGGCCCGACATCATCCTGATGGATCTGGAAATGCCGGGGGTGGATGGCTGGGAGGCGACGCGGCGGCTCAAGGCCGATCCAAAAACGCGCGACATCCCGATCGTCGCGCTCTCCGCCCACGCGCTCGCCGGCTCACGCGAAAAGGCGCTTGCCGCCGGGTGCGACGAGTTCGACACCAAGCCGATCGAATTCGAGCGGCTGGTCGCTACGCTGCGGCGACTGCTCGCGGATCGCGAGTGACATTATCGGCGGACGACAGGTCTCACGTGCATGGCCAAACGCCGTAAAGGGCGGAGATCTGCAGCTGCGTCGCGGTCTCGGCGGCCTGCGCCACGCCGCGCGCGCCGACCGCGCGACTCGCATGCCGAAAAGAAGAATATCGCCCTGCTCACGCGCGAGCTGAACGAGGCGCTGGAGCAGCAGGCGGCGACCTCGGAGGTGCTGCGCGTCATTTCGAGTTCGCCCGGGGAGTTGGAGCCCGTATTCAACACGGTGCTGGCCAATGCGACGCGCATTTGCGAAGCAAAGTTCGGCACGCTGTTCCTCCGCGAGGGCGACGCCCTTCGCGTCGTCGCGATGCACAACACGCCAGCTGCGCTGGCAGAGTTGCGAAGGCGTGACCCCCTCATCCATCCCGGACCGGAGACGAGCCTCGCCCGCAGCATTGCTTCGAAACAGGTCGTCCAGGTCGCCGATATCAAGACGGATCGCGCTTATCTCGAACGCGACCCAGATCGCGTTGCCGTGGTTGAGCTGGGAGGCTACCGATCCGTCGTTGCCGTTCCATTGCTCAAAGAGGGCGAAGTAATCGGTGCATTCAATATCTTCCGTCAGGAGCCGGGGCGGTTCACCGACAAGCAGATCGAGCTGGTCAGCAATTTCGCCAAGCAGGCCGTCATCGCCATCGAGAACGTGCGCCTGCTCAACGAGCTGCAGCAGCGTACCGCGGATCTGAACGAGGCCCTGGAGCATCAGACCGCAACGGCCGGGGTGCTCACCATCATCAGCCGCTCGCCGAGCGACGTGCAGCCGGTGTTCGAGGCAATCGCCCGAAGCGCCGCGGGACTGTGCGAGGCCGAGCTCTCGGCCATCTATCGTTACGACGGGGAATTGATCTACCCCGTGGCCAACACGCTTCAATCGAAAGAGCAACGAGAACTCTTCGAGCGGATCTACCCGATCAGACCAGGCCGTGGAACGCCGGTCGCGCGTGCCATTTTGGAAGGCCGGACCCAGCATGTTCCCGACACGAGAGATGACTCGGAGGTGCTTCCCGCGGTCGCGAAGACGGGGTTTCGCAGCGCGTTAGCGGTCCCCATGCTTCGCGACGGCGCGCCAATCGGCGCGGTTGCCGTCGGCCGCATGCAAGTGCGCGCGTTCACGGACGCGCAGATCAAGCTCCTCGAGACGTTTGCCGACCAGGCCGTCATCGCCATCGAGAATACGCGGTTGCTCAACGAGCTGCGCGAATCGCTGCAGCAGCAGACCGCGACCGCCGATGTGCTCAAGGTCATCAGCCGCTCGACCTTCGACCTGCAGGCGGTGCTCGATACGTTGGTGCAGTCAGCCGCCCGGCTGTGCGCGGCCGAATGTGCGTTCATGTTCCGGCTCGAGGAACGCGCCTACCATCTGGCCGCGAGTCATGGCTTTTCCGACGAGTATCGCGACTACATCAAGCGCAATCCGATCCCTCCGGGCCGGAGCACGCTGGTGGGACGGACCGCTTTGACGGCCCAGACCGTTCATATGCCCGACTGTCTGGCCGATCCGGAATACCAATGGTTCGAGTCGCAGAAAATCGGCGGCTTCCGCACCATGCTTGGCGTGCCGCTCTTACGCGAGGGCAGTCCGATCGGCGTGCTGGCACTGACGCGCTCCCAGGTGCAGCCGTTCAGCGACCGCGAGATCGAATTGGTCACCACCTTCGCCGACCAGGCAGTGATCGCGATCGAGAACGTGCGGCTGTTCGATCAGGTGCAGGCACGCACGCGCGAATTGTCGGACGCGTTGGAGCAGCAGACGGCGACCGCCGAGGTTCTCGGCGTCATCTCGAGCTCGCCCGGTGAGCTCGAGCCGGTGTTCCAGGCCATGCTAGAGAACGCGACTCGGATTTGCGCGGCCAAGATTGGAATTCTCTTTCGTTACGAGAATGGTGCGTATACCGCCATCGCAACGCTTGGCGTCACGCCAGCATACGCGGAATACCTCAATCGCGGACCGATCCGGCCTGGTCCCACGACCGGCCTGGGTCGTGTCGCCAGCACGAAGCAGACGATCCATATCGTGGATACACAGGCGGAGCAGGCATACAACGATCGTGAACCTTTGCGCGTGGCGACCGCCGAACTTGGGGGCGCGCGAAGTCTTCTCAATGTACCGATGCTCAAGGAGGGAGAACTGATTGGCGCAATCGGTATCTATCGGCAAGAGGTCCGCCCGTTCAGCGACAAACAGATCGAGCTGATCACGAACTTCGCTAGCCAGGCCGTCATAGCGATCGAGAACACGCGGCTGCTCAACGAGCTGCGGCAGCGCACCGACGATCTGAGCGAGGCGCTGGAGCAGCAGACGGCGACCTCCGGGATACTCAGCGTCATCAGCAATTCGCTGAGCGACACGCAGCCGGTGTTCGACGCCATTGTGGAGAGCGGGCTGAAGCTGTTTCCGGGCGCCACGATCACGGTGGTGCTCGCGGACGGGGACAAGGCCAAGATAGCAGCGGTCGCTGCGCCCGATCCGCTGGGCGCCGCAGCGGTGCGAGGCAGGTTTCCGATCCCCCTCACGCACGAGTACATGCACAGCACCGCGATTCTCGATCGCAGACTCATCGACATCCCCGACGCCGAGCACGTGCCGGCGGAATTGACGGCCGGCGCCCGCAACTTCCTTGCGACCGGCTATCGGGCGATCACGATCACGCCGATGATGGGCGGCGACGTCGCGATCGGCGCCTTGAGCGTGATACGCCCAGCGCCAGGGCCGCTCTCGGACAAGCAGATTGCCGTGCTCAAGACGTTCGCCGATCAGGCCGTCATCGCCATCGAGAACACGCGGCTGCTCAAGGAACTGCGCCAACGCACGGACGACCTTACCGAGTCGCTGCAGCAGCAGACCGCAACTGCAGACATGCTCAAGGTCATCAGTCGCTCGACCTTCGATCTTCAGGCCGTGCTCGATACGCTGGTCGAGTCGGCGACGCGGCTGTGTGACGCTGATCACGCTTGGCTGTTCCAACGCGAGGGCGAATTTTTCCGCTTTGTCGCCAGCTTCGGCCATTCGACCGACGTGCACGCGCGAATCAGGGATTATTTCATGACCCTGCAAGTCCCAGTGGATCGAGGCAGTGTCACTGGGCGAACCGCGCTAGAGGCAAAAGTGGTTCACTTACCCTACGTGCTGGCGGACCCGGAGTATACCTGGAGTGATGCTCAAAGGATTGGCGGCTACCGAGCCGCACTCGGTGCCCCGCTCTTACGCAAGGGAAATGTCGTAGGGGTGATCTTCGTAGCGAAAACCGTGCCGCAGCCATTTACTGCAAAACAAATCGACTTGGTGACGACCTTTGCCGATCAGGCGGTCATCGCCATCGAGAATACGCGCCTGCTCAACGAGTTGCGCGAATCGCTGCAGCAGCAAACCGCGACCTCC
>JBJMTU010000225.1:0-16464 GCA_045811545.1 Xanthobacteraceae bacterium
AAGCGCATCAGCGCGCGGTCGTCCATGCGGTAGGGCCGCACGATCTTGCCGGGGTTCAGCCGCGTCTGCGGATCGAAGGCGTCCTTGACCTCCTCGAAGGCGCCCGCGAGCCGCTCGCCGAACATCTTCTCGTGGAATTCCGAACGCACGATGCCGTCGCCGTGCTCGCCCGAATGGGAGCCCTTGTAGGCCAGCACCAGGTCAAAGGCCTCTTCGGCGATAGCGCGCATCGCCTTGACGTCGTGCTCGTGACGCAGATTAAGCACCGGCCGCACGTGCAGGCAGCCGACCGAGGCGTGCGCATACCAGGTGCCGCGCGTGCCGTGCCTGGCGAAGATGTCGGTGAGCTTCGCGGTGTATTCGGCGAGATGCTCGAGCGGCACCGCGCAGTCCTCGACGAAGGATACCGGTTTACCTTCCTCCTTCATCGACATCATGATGTTGAGACCGGCGGTACGCGTCTCCGTGATCGCGGCCTGCAGCTTGGGATCGAATATCTCGACGACCCCGCCCCATTTCGCGCCGGTCTTGTTCCAGCCAAAGCCAAGGGCGCCCATGAGGTCCCTGAGCTCCATGAGGCGGCGCAGGTTGTGGTACTGGTCATCCTCGGCAAATTCCACGAACAACACGGCTTCAGGGTCGCCGCGCACGACCGCCTCGATCGTCGGCCGGAACATCGCGATGTCACGCGCCAGGCCGAGCATGGTGCAGTCGACCAGCTCGACCGCGATCGGGGCGAGTTTGACGATGTGCTGCGCGGCATCCATCGCCCGAAAGAAACTGCCGAAGTGACAAGCGCCGACCGCACGGCGGCCGAGCAATGGCGACAGTTTCAGTTCGATGCGTGTGGAGAAGGCAAGCGTGCCTTCGGAGCCGACGAGGATGTGGGCGAGATTGAGATCGTTGCGGCCGGGCACCAGCGAGTCCAGATTGTAGCCGCCGACCCGGCGCTGGACCTTCGGGAAGCGCGCTTCGATCTCGTCCGCCGCGCGCGCGGCGAGTTGCAAGAGATGGCGCGCGAGCGGCAGCAGCGGTGAGGTGGGCGGAAGATCGGAGAGATCGCGGGCGACCGGGCCGAAATGTGCCCCCGTGCCGTCGGCCAGCGTCGCGTCGATCGACACAACGTTCTCGCGGGTATTGCCGTAGCGCAGCGAGCGCGCGCCACAAGCGTTGTTACCCACCATGCCGCCGATGGTGGCGCGCGAGGCGGTCGAGATGTCGACCGGAAACCATAACCCATGCGGCTTGAGCCGGCGATTGAGCTCGTCGAGCACGATGCCCGGCTCGACCACACAGCGCTGGCCGGGCACGTCAAGCTCGATCAAGTGGTCGAGATATTTCGAGCAGTCGAGAACGAGCGAGGAATTGACCGCCTGGCCGGCCTGCGAGGTACCCGCGCCCCGCGCCAGCACGCTGACGCCCTCCTCGCGCGCGATCGCCAGCGCGTGCTCCGCCTCCTTCACCGAGCGCGGCGCGACGACGCCGAGCGGCATGATCTGGTAATGCGAGGCATCGGTCGCATAACGGCCGCGCGTGAACGCGTCGAACTCCACCTCGCCGAGGAGATGCGCCTTGAGCCGCCGCTCGAGCCCCGGTACGACCGTTTGGGTCATTCCATTCACTCGCTAGTGCGGTGGATTTGAAGTTCCTATCATGGTGCCTCAAGCTCGCGTTAGGAACTTCAAATCCAAAGACCGCACTAGAGTCATAAGGTTGCTAGTGTCCCTTTGATTCCGAAGTTCGCATTCGGGGGGTGCCGCGAGGGCGTGCGAACTTCGGAATTGGGACACTAGCCGGAGATCAGCTTCCCCGTCGCAAGAGGCTTGACTGACTCTCGCATTCGTCCTTGATGGCGGCAAGCCGCGGCCCGGCCGTCGTCGTCGCCCAAACGCCGCGCCTGCAAGGGATCAACCGATGTCGAAGAACTCATCGCGCCCCGTAGGCCGCCATTTTCTGCACATCCCGGGGCCGACCCCGCTGCCCGACCGCGTGCTGCGGGCGATGGACACGCCGATCATCGACCACCGTGGGCCGGAATTTGCCAAGCTCGCCAAACATTGCCTCGGTGGCATCAAGACCATCTTCAAGACCACCAATCCGGTCATCATTTACACCGCGACCGGCACCGGTGCGTGGGAAGCCGCGCTCGTCAACACGCTCTCGCCGGGCGACCGCGTGCTGATGGTGGAGACCGGGCAGTTTGCCACGCTGTGGAAGACGATGGCGGAGAAGCTCGGGCTACGTCCGGAATTCATCAAGACCGATTGGCGCATCGGCGCCGACCCGTCGGCGATCGAAGACCACCTGCGCCGGGATAAGAATAAGGAGATCAAGGCAGTCTGCGTGCTGCACAACGAGACCTCGACCGGCTGCCTGTCGCCGATCGCGGAAATTCGCAAGGCGATCGACGCCGCCGGGCACCCCGCGCTGTTTTTCGTCGACACCATCTCCTCGCTCGCTTCCACCGACTACCGCCACGACGAATGGGGCGTCGACGTCACCGTCGGCGGCGCACAAAAAGGGCTGATGCTGCCGCCCGGCATGTCATTCAACGCGGTGAGCGACAAGGCATTCGCGGCGGCGAAGAGCTCGCAGCTGACCAAGTCTTTCTGGGCATGGGACGACATGCTCGCCATGAACAAGATCGGCTTCTTCCCTTACACGCCGGCGACGCAGATGCTGCATGGATTATCCGCAAGCATCGCCATGCTGCACGAGGAGGGGCTCGAGAACGTGTTCGCGCGCCACCACCGGCTGGCGGAGGCGACGCGGCGCGCGGTGCGCGCCTGGGGCCTCGAGATCATGTGCCGCGACGCGAAATACTATTCGCCGACCGTTACGGCAGTGCTGCTGCCGGACGGGCATGACGCCGACGGGTTCCGCAACTTCGCCCTCGATACCTTCAATATTTCCTACGGCTCAAGCTTCGGCCGCTACGCCGGCAAGTACTTCCGCATCGGCCATCTCGGCGACGTGAATGAGGGCATGCTCGCAGGCGCGCTGGCGATCACCGAGATGGCGCTGGCGCTTGCCGGCATCCCGCACAAGAAAGGCGGCGTGCAAGCCGCGATCGATTATCTGATTGCGGCGCAGGCGAGCCCCGCGCAAGCGGCGGCGGAGTGACCAATAGCGGCGCCATGGCCGAGGCTCGCCATCGCAAAGGGAGCAACTCGGATATGCATCGGGGGCAACTGGATCGACAAGTTTACCCTCCGAGGCGGCGGCAGGCGATTTCATGAAACGGCTGTGGTTCACGCTCGCGCTCACGACACTCGCGCTTCAGGCGGGCGGCGCATTTGGTCAGCCCTATCCGAGCAAGCCGATCCGCATCGTGGTTCCCTTCGTCGCCGGCGGCGCCGTCGACGCCCTCGCTCGCATGGTCGGCGCCAAGCTCTCCGAATCTCTGGGCCAGCCGGTCATCGTCGAGAACCGCCCGGGGGCGGGCGGCAATGTCGCCGCCGACGCCGTCGCGAAATCGCCGCCCGACGGTTACACCATCCTGCAGAACACGAACGGCCAGGCGATCAGCCCCTCCATCTATCGCTCGCTGCCCTTCGACGTCGTGCGCGACTTCATCCCGGTGACGCAACTCGTCGCCTCCCAGCTCGTGCTGGTGGCAAGCCCGAAGCTTGGGGCCACCTCGGTCCCGGAACTGATCGCGCTCGCGAAGGCCAAGCCCGGCAGTCTCAACTACGGCATGACCGGTGTCGGCAATCCGCTCCACCTGACCATGGAGATGTTCAAGACCGCGGCCGGCGTCGACATCCAGGCGGTCCCGTATAAGGGCGACGCGGGCATTTTCCCCGCTCTCATCACTGGGGAGATTCACGTTGCGATTGCGCCGATGGCAACGACACTGCCGCATGTCGCAGCCGGAACGCTGCGGGCGCTGGCCGTCGCCGGCGCCAGGCGCTTGCCGGCGCTGCCTGATGTACCGACTGTCGCCGAGACCGGGCTCGTGGGCTTCGAATCCTCGAGCTGGCAAGGCTGGTTCGTGCCCGCCAACACGCGACGCGAAGTCGTCAATGCCATTCACCAGAGCGCCAAGACCGCGTTGTCCGCGCCCGACGTGCTCGAGCGGCTGCGCGTCACCGGCAACGAGGCGGTCGGTAGCACGCCGGCGGAATTCGAGCAGCGGTTCAAGGCCGACCTCGCGAAATTTGCCAAGATCGTCAAGGAGGCCCATATTCCCGTACAGGATTGAATTCTGACGGAGACCGTCGATGGACATTCAAGGTCTCGGCTATGTCGGCATTCGCGCAAAATCGCTCGAGGATTGGACGACCTTCGGCACCCGCTTTTTAGGGATGCAACTGGTCGAGCGCAGCGCCAAAAGCCTCGCGCTGCGGATGGATGACCGCAAGCAGCGCGTAGTCGTCAGCGACGATGGCGGCGAGGGTGTCGCTTTCTTTGGATGGGAAGTCGTCGACGCCGCCGCGCTGAACGATTTTGCAGCAAGACTGGAAAAGGCCGGGATCGAGATTGCCCGCGGCTCGCGCGCGCTTGCGGATGAACGCCGCGTCAAGGATCTCGTCGTGCTCGCCGATCCGCTGGGCAACCGGCTCGAAATCTTCCACGGCGCCGAGAGCGCGAGTGAGCCGTTCAAGCCTGGCCGCTCGATCTCCGGTTTCCGCACCGGGCCGCTCGGCATGGGTCATGCCGTGCTGCACGTCAAGGACATCAACGACGCGCTGCCGTTCTATCGCGACGTGCTCGGATTCCGTCTCTCCGACTATATGGTGCGGCCGTTCAAGGCATATTTCTTCCACGCCAATCCTCGCCATCACTCGATTGCCTTCATCGAGACCGGCCGCAGCGCCACGCACCATTTAATGGTGGAGCTCTACAGCCTCGACGACGTGGGGCAATGCTACGATCTGGCACTGAGTGAAGAAGGCCGCATCGGCGTCACGTTGGGCCGGCACATCAACGACGAGGTCACCTCGTTCTACTCGAACTCGCCGTCCGGATTCATGGTCGAGTATGGCTGGGGCGGACGCGTGATCGACGTCGACAATTGGCAGCCGCAAGAGGTCACCTGGGGCCCGAGCATGTGGGGACACGACCGCCTATGGATGACGCCGGACAAGCGCGCCGAAGCGCGCGCGATCCGCGTCGAGGCGGCCGCGACCGGCCTACGCAAGCCGGTCAACGTGATCGAAGGCAACCACAAGCTCATGCCGGGCGTCTGCCCCTGGTGGGACGGCGTCTTGCGCGGCGAGGCGGCGGAGTAATCCGCCCTCCAATCTCACACCGAGCGTGCCAGCGCTCGATTTGCGCTCGCGTCTATGCATTGCCACGTCGCACGCGGAACAATCCCGGCTACATTTCGTTGGCAGCCTGAGAACGCGGAAAGGGATCGCCCATGCGCGCTCCGACGCTTGCATTGGCTGTTGTCGCTGCCGCGCTGATCGCCGCGGCGCATCAGCCGGCCGACGCACAGCATGAAAAGCAGCCGTTCTGCTTGCAGAGCCCGCGGGGCTCCTTGAACTGCACCTACGACAGCCTCGAGCAGTGTCAGCAGATCCTCGGTAGCCACGCGGCGAGCGGCACATGCGTTGCGAACCCCGCACGGTCGGAAACGACCGGCATCGGCGGCACACGATCACCGGATCGGCCGCCCGGCAGCAGGGATCATCCGCCGCCAACGGAGCGGTGAAACCAACCACCACAAACGGCTCATGATCTTTCCGTTCGTCCCCGCGCAAGCGGGGACCCAGAGCCTGGATTCCCGCTGTAATGGGCGGAAATTTCAACCGATGAATCTGGTCGGCTGTTTCAAGCCGCGAGCTTTACGTATTCGAAATCGCCCGGTTTGTTGTCGATGCCGACACGCGGCGGCGCGATCCAGCTCGCGAATTTGCCGGGTTCGACCACCTGATGCATCAAGCTTTGGATAAAGTCGGCGTCGTTCGTCGATGGCAGCCACTTATCCTTCTCTCGGTTCCAGGTTGTTTCGTCGACGAGCTCTCCGCTCGGCGATGCTTCGATGTCCTTGAACTCGCCGATCTGCCGGTGGAACGCCACATGCGGCAATTGGAATCGGAAGTTCACGCCGACCCGCTCGATGATTTTGTTCCAGCGATCGAGACCGCGCTGGCAATCGGCCGTGTAGTCGTCGCGCAGCCGCATGTTGATGGCCGTGAGCGCGGGCTCGTCCACGCGCTTAATCTCGCCGTCGACGAACTTGAGCACCGGATAGGTCGAGCTCTCGAGCCTATGGTCGTCGTCGATCTTGGTCTCCTGGAAACGCCCCTTGACGCTGGCGTTGAACGCATTGGCCGCGTTGGTCGACACCTCCGACCCGAACAGGTCGAGCGACAACGAATAATGCAGGTTGAGCTTCTTCTGCATGGTCGGCAGGTCGATGACTCCGAGGTCGCGGACCTTATTGATGTCATAGGGGTCCTCGGTGTCAGCCGCCTTCATCGCTTCGCAGGTGCGTTGAATCGTGCGCCCAATGCCGGTCTCGCCGACGAACATGTGATGTGCTTCCTCGGTCAGCATGAAGCGACAGGTGCGCGAGAGCGGATCGAAGCCCGATTGCGCAAGACTTTCGAGCTGCATCTTGCCGTCGCGATCAGTGAAGAAGGTGAACATGTGGAAGGAGAGCCAGTCCGGCGTGGCCTCGTTGAACGCGCCGAGCATGCGCGGCTTGTCGGCGTCGCCGGAGCGGCGCTGCAGCAGCTGCTCGGCCTCCTCCCGGCCGTCGCGGCCGAAATATTTCTGCAGGAGATAGACCATGGCCCACAGATGCCGGCCTTCCTCGACGTTCACCTGAAAGACGTTGCGCATGTCGTAGAGGGACGGTGCGGTCTTGCCGAGATGGTGCTGCTGCTCGACCGAGGCCGGCTCGGTGTCGCCCTGGATGACGATGAGGCGGCGCAGCATGGCGCGATATTCGCCGGGCACCTCCTGCCAGGCAGGCTCTCCGAAATGCCGGCCGAAGGGAATCTTGCGGCCCTCTTCCTGCGGCGCCAGCAGGATGCCCCAGCGGTACTCAGGCATCTTCACGTAATCGAATTTGGCCCAGCCTCTGGGGTCGACCGAGACGGCGGTGCGCAGATACACGAGCGCCTCCTGAAAGCCTTCCGGCCCCCTCTGCATCCACCAGTCGATGTACCCGGGATGCCAGCGCTCGAGCGCGCGCAGCACTTGCCGATCCTCGGTGAGATCGACGTTGTTCGGGATGCGGGTCGAGTAATCGACGTTGACGATATCGCTCATCACTGCCTCCTCAAACTCTGCGCGTATCGAATGCCGGTTTCTGTCCGGTGCCGTAGCGCCTGAGTGCGCCCTCCTCGCCGACGGCATTGGGGCGCTGGAAAATCCAGTTCTGCCAGGCGGAGAGGCGGGCGAAGATTTTTGATTCCATGGTCTCGGGGCCGCCGAAGCGCAAATTCGCTTCGAGGCCGGTGAGTGCGTCGGCAGAAAAGCTTGCGCGCTCCTCCAGGAAGACGCGGATCTCGTCCTCCCAATCGATGTCATCGAGCGCGAACGTCACGAGACCGAGCGTCTCGGCCGCTTCGGCATCGAGCATCCGGCCTATTGCGCGCCTGGCGTTCTCGAGCGCACCGGGATCGGCGAGGAAACGGCTCGCGAGCCGCGAAATTCCGTTCGCCATCGGGTAGGCGGCGAAATTGACCTCAGCCAGCGCAAGCGTCGCGGGCGGCTTGTTGTCGCCATCGCGCTGGCCGATCAGCATATAGGAGCGGTCGCTCGCGAAGACGAGCTCGGCGAGCATCCCGGCGAAGCACGAACCCGGCTCGACCAGAGCGACGAGAGAGCGCGAGGTGAGATCGATGCGCTTGAGCGCGCGCTTCCAAAAAGCTCTGATCTCGCGTGCGAGCCAGTGATCCTTGTTGGCATCGAGAAATTGCTCGTAGGCGAGTACTTGCGCCGGATCCCCTGAGGATTTGAACACGATTGCGGCAACGTCGAATTCGTTGGCGCGAATGTCGAGAACGGCGTCGTCGAGCTCGCGCGCTAGGCTGAGCGGCCAGAACTCGGCGCCCGCGTCGACCATAGCCTCGGCGGAAGCCGGCGGCGGCGCGTCCGGCCCGCGCAAGGTGATGGTCGCGCGCCGGGAGGGCCGCTCGAAGTTGACCGACATCGTGCTGTACTCGAGCGCGTTGGCGGACCGCTCGCGCTTGAGCGGCGCGAGCGCGATCCCCTTGGCCGCGGCCGGCCGTTGCGACCTTGCCGCGAACTCCCGCGCGCGTTTCTCCACTGCCTCTTCGAGCTTGGAGGCGGGCACCACTTCATCGACGAGCCGCCAATCCACGGCGCGCTTGCCCTTGATCCCCTCCTCGGTCGTGCAGAACACGTCGGCGCGATCCCGGCGCACCTTGCGTTTGTCGGTGACACGCGTGAGGCCACCGGTGCCGGGCAACACGGCGAGCAGCGGCAGCTCGGGCAACGAAACGGATGAAGAGCCGTCGTCGATCAGCATGATATGGTCGGCTGCGAGCGCGAGCTCGTAGCCGCCGCCGGCGGCGGTGCCGTTGATGACGCAAATGGTGAACAGGCCCGAGGTTTCGCTCGCGTCCTCGATGGCGTTGCGCGTCTCGTTGGTGAACTTGCAGAAGTTGACCTTGTGCGCGTGCGTGGCCCCGGCGAGCATGCGAATGTTGGCGCCGGCACAGAAAACCCGCGGCTTGCCCGAGCGCAGCAGGATGACCTTGACCTGGGGGTGCTCGAAGCGCAGCCGCTCGATGGCGTCGGCGAGCTCGATATCGACTCCGAGGTCGTAGGAATTGAGCTTGAGCTCATAGCCCTCGAACAGGGTGCCTTTCTCGTCGACATCCATCAGAAGCGTCGCGACTTCGCCGTCCACGGTGAGCTTCCAATGGCGATACTTCGACGGATCGGTCTGGAAATCGATCCGACTCTTGCCGTTGTTCAATCTGCGTTCTGCGTCGGCCATAGACTTCCTCGCAAGCTGGTTCAGCGGGCCGAAGTCTGAGTTCTGCGATTTCGGCGGCCCGCAGCGGCGGAACTCTGAACTGCTCGATTTTGCGCGGCCATATCGCCTTCATGATGCTCACGCAGCAGCCGATTGATGAACTCCGAAGTCGCCCGCAAGGTTGCCTCGGGCGCCTCGCGGTGGGGAGCGTGCCGCGTGTTCGGCAACAGCGCGACGTCGACCGGGCAATAGCACTCCTGCTGCGCCATCTCGATCTGCCGCACGGTGCCATATTGGTCGTTTTCGCCCTGCACGATCAGGATCGGAACGCGGATATGGGCCAGCTCATCGCCGAGCTCCCATTTGCGGAATTCTGGATCGAGCCAGGGGCCGCACCAGGCGTTGAACGCGTTGTCGGGATCGGCATGCCAGCGGGCAAGTTTGGCGCGCAGGGGTCCGGCCTCGAAAGCCGCCTTGGTGCGCGTGATTTCGGCGAGACCCATATCCTCGGTGAAGAAGTGCGGCGCAATGAGCACGAGCCCGCGCACGCGGTGGTCCTGGATGCTGCCGGCGTAGATCGCCGCAATCGATGCGCCATCGCTGTGGCCGACCAGAAGCCCGCGGCGGACAGCTATCGCGTCGAGCAGGCGGGGGAGCACCTCCAGCGCCTCCTCGTGCATGAACGAGACCGGACGCGGCAGTTTGACCGGCGACGAGTTGCCGTATCCCGCGCGCGAATAGACAAATACCCCGGTGCCCGTGGTGGCGGCGAGCTCTTGGGGGAACGCGCCCCAGCCTGCGACGCAGCCAAGCCCCTCGTGCAGCAACACGAGCGTCGGCGCGGCATCGGGGCGCGGCCCGATCATGCGGTACTCGAGCCGCATCGCACCAAGCTCGAGAAAACCTTGGTCGGCGAGGGTCACTGCGCTTCTCCCGTGCAACTCGCCACGATCTGCACAAGCTTATGGAAGCTCTGCTCCGCCGTATCGCCGGAGGTGTCGAGCTCGGCGTGCGCGCGGGCATAGTCGGCTTGCCGTGCGTCGAGGATGGCCACGAGATCGGCCATGGCCTCGCGGTTCTGCGCCATGGGACGGAAATCGCCTTGCGCCATCACGCGGCGCATGTGCTCGTCCGGCCGCGCCTTGATCCACACGGTATGCGTTCGGCGCAGCAGCAGGGCATAGGTTTCGGCATTCGACACAATGCCGCCGGCGGTGGCGATCACGCCCGCTTCGTGCGCGTCGATGACGCGCTCGAGGCAGGCGCGCTCGTAGCGGCGGAACGTTGCAACACCTCCCATCTCGATCAGATCGGGAATGCGCGCGCCGTATTCCTGTTCGACCAAGCGATCGAGTTCGATGAAGGGGCAGCCGAGCGCACCCGCGAGACGGCCCCCCAATGTCGATTTGCCGGCGCCGCGTAGTCCAACCAGCGCGATACGCCGACCACGATCGACCGCCGCATCCTGCCCGGCTCGGCTCTCGATCAGCTGGACGAGCGCGGGAAGCTCGGCAAGCGGCACGCGCCCGAGGACATCGAGAATGTGCGCCATCGCCGCGGTGTGCCCGTTGCTGCGTGGTAGCAGTTCGACGATCGGAACGTCGAGCGCTCGTGCGATCGATGCGAGGATGATCACGGAGGGATTGCCCTGCCCGCCTTCGATCTGGGCGAGATAGCGCTCAGAGGCGCCGGACGCCTGCGCAAGTTGGCGGCGCGTGATGCCGCGCTTGGCGCGGGAGAGCCGCACCAGTCGCCCGATGGCGCTGACCAACGCGCGCTGATCATCGCGTTGCGGCGCGGCCGCAGAACGCTTGTCGGTGACCTTCGCCCTGATTACCGGCACAACCGATCGTCCGCTGACAGGCACTATAGTTCAGGCACTATAGTTCAGGCACTATAGTTCATGCACTATAGTTCATGCACTATAATGCATGCTTCCGGCCCCGTCAAATTGGCCCCGTGCGCGCGGCGGCGCCGCCCCACCTGCGGTGGGGCCCTGCCCCCGCGGCTGCGAAAGCCCGCGATTAGCGCGTCATCGTGTGTTCGGCGCGCAGCTTGAAACGCTGGATCTTGCCGGTAGCCGTCTTGGGCAGCTCGGTGCGAAATTCGATCCAACGCGGATATTTGTAGGGTGCCAACACGGCTTTGACGTGCTCCTGCAGCGCCCGCGCCAGCTCCTCGCAGGACTTGTCGGGCGACTTGAGCACCACGAAAGCCTTGGGCTTGATCAGCTCGTCCTCGTCCGGCCAGGCGACCACCGCGGCCTCCAGCACATCAGCATGGGTGCAGAGCACGCCTTCGACCTCGAAGGGCGAGACATAGATGCCGCCGACTTTGAGCATGTCGTCGCGCCGCCCGCAGTAGACGTAGTAGCCCTCCTCGTCCTTGAGATATTTGTCGCCCGAGCGCGTCCATTCACCCAGGAAAGTGTCGCGCGACTTGTCGCGGTCGTTCCAATACATCACCGCGCTGGTGGGCCCGCGCACCTGCAGCTCGCCCATCTCACCTGGCCGCGTGATCACGTTGCCATCGTCGTCGAGAAGGCGGATGTCGTAGCCCGGCACCGGCTTGCCGGTGGTGCCGTATTTCACGTCGCCCGGATAGTTCGAAAGAAAGATGTGCAGCATCTCGGTCGAGCCGATGCCGTCGAGCACGTCGACCCCGTAGCTTTCCGTCCAGCGCCGGCCGACGTCGGGCGGCAAGGCCTCGCCCGCGGAAATGCAGCATCGCAGCTTCAAGTCGCCGCGCTTGGGCGCGGCTGGACTGGCGAGGAAGGCGGCATAGAAGGTCGGCACGGCATAGAACACCGTCACCGGATGCCGGCGCAGGATCGCGGCGACCGTGTCGGGGGTCGGACGATCGGGCGAGAGAACGGTTGTCGCTCCGACTGCCATGGGAAACGTCATCGCGTTACCGAGACCATAAGCGAAGAACAGCTTCGCCACCGAATAGCAGACGTCGCTTTCCTCGAGCCCGAGCACGCAGATGCCGAAGAGATCAGCGGTGAGGCGCAAATTGGCATGGACGTGCACGGCGCCCTTGGGCCTGCCGGTCGAACCCGAGGTGTAGAGCCAAAAGCACACGTCGTCGCGCGTCGTCGGGGCGGTATAGGGTTCGGGCCGCGCGCTCGCGAGCAGATCTTCGAAACGGTGATGCCCGCAGGCATTTTCGCCAGACACGATCACGTGGAGAAGATCCTCACTCGACCCGATCAGATTGGCGAATTTCGGCAACAGCGCCTCGGAGACGACGAGGGCCTTGGCGCGGCTGTCGGCGAGCATGAAGCGGTAATCCTCCTCGGTCATCAGCGTATTGACCGGAATAGGAATCACGCCCGCCTTGATGGCGCCGAGGAAGGTCGTGGGCCAGTCGATCGTGTCGAGCAGCGCGAGCAGGATGCGCTCTTCGCGCCGGATTCCGAGCGAACGCAGAACGTGGCCGAAGCTATCCACGCGCTCGGCGAGCTGGCCATAGGTCCAAGTTCCGCGCGGGTCGATAAAAACGGCCTTGTTGGCGCGCCCGGCCTTGAGATTGCGCTCGATGATGTCGGCGGCGAAGTTGTAGCTGCGCGGAATCGCCTCGATGGCGGCGCGTGCATCGATGGTCGCCTTAAGCTTCGCGGCAGCGTCAAGCATGGGGCGCGTCCTCAATGCGCCGGTGGTGAGCCGGCTCATTCTTCGGGCGAATTATGCAAGCCGCCTCTGACTGCCGCAACGAAAAGCTTGCTATACTTGCGCCAACGCGGCGTCCGGCCGCGCCCCCGCAACAATAAAAGTGCAGGAGAAGCTCCCATGGACGAAACGGTCCGCAAGGTCAGCGCCGACGACATCAACCCGCGCTACAACTGGGGCCGGGCGTTGCCGGCGCTCGGCACCATGGGAGTCGATTTCGAAGAACGCGTCGATTACCGCCGGCTGCACCGGTACCGGCTGAGCCGCGTCAAGCAGGCGCTGGAAAAATCCGACCTCGGTGCGCTGCTCGTCTTCGACGTCAACAACATCCGTTACGTGACCTCGACCAAGATCGGCGAGTGGGAGCGCGACAAGCTGTGCCGGTGGGCGCTGCTCGCGCGCGACCAGGAACCGATCCTTTGGGACTTCGGTTCGGCCGCCGTCCACCACAAGCTCTATACTCCGTGGCTCAAGCCCGAGAACTGCAAGGCCGGCCTGATCGGCCTGCGCGGCACGGTCAATCCGGCGTTCGGATTGATGGAGCGCCACGCCAAGGAGATCGCCTCGCTGCTCAAAGAGGCCGGCGTGCACAAAATGCCCGTCGGCGTCGACATTATCGAACCGCCTATGATGTTCGAATTGGAAAAGGCAGGTCTCAAGATCAACGATGGACAGCAGGTGATGCTCGAGGCGCGCGAACTCAAGAACATCGACGAGATCGCGCTGCTCAACCGTGCCGCCGCCATGGTCGACGGCGCCTATCACCTCATCAACGAAGAGCTCAAGCCCGGCGTGCGCGAGAACGATATCGTCGCCAAGGTCAACGAATTCCTCTACCGCCACGGCTCCGACGACGTGGAGGCGATCAACGCGATCTCGGGCGAGCGCTGCAATCCGCATCCACACAATTTCACTGACCGCATGTTGCGCCCGGGCGATCAGGCGTTCTTCGATATTCTGCAATCCTTCATGGGCTATCGCACCTGCTACTACCGGACCTTCAATGTCGGCCGGGCGACACCGGTGCAGCACGACGCCTACAAGAAGGCGCGCGATTGGCTCGACAACGCGATCGCGCTCATCAAGCCGGGGGTCACCACCGATCAAATCTGCAAGGTATGGCCGAAGGCGCCGGAGTTCGGTTTTCCCGACGAAATGTCGGCCTTCGGCTTGCAATTCGGCCACGGCCTCGGACTGGCGCTGCACGAGCGGCCGATCATCTCACGCGTGGTCTCGCTCGATCATCCGACCGAAATCAAAGAGGGCATGGTGTTCGCGCTCGAGACGTATTGCCCCGCGACCGACGGTTATTCTGCCGCGCGGATCGAAGAGGAAGTCGTGGTGACGGATAAAGGCTGCCGCGTGATCACGCTATTCCCGGCCGAGGAGCTGCCGATCAGCCATCGCTATTGAAGTTTGAGCTAGGCAACGGAAACAGTCTCCAAACCTCTCCTCCTTAGGTAAGGCCTGCGGCAGGTTCAGAGTAGACAAGCGCCGGCAGGTTATCCGATCGACCGCACCACACCGCCGTCGACGCGCAGGGCCGCGCCGGTTGTGGCCGAGGCTTGCGGCGAGCAGACATAGACGACCATGTTCGCCACCTCCTCCGGCGTCGCCAGCCGGCGCAACAGCGAGGTCGGGCGGTGTTCGGCGATGAACTGCGCCTCCATCTCGGCCTGCGAGACGCCCTGCTCCTCTGCCATCTTACCGAAGAAATCTCCGACACCTGCCGATCGGGTCGGGCCCGGCAGCACCGAATTGACGGTGACGCCGGTGCCGGCCACGGATTCGGCGAGTCCACGTGCGATGGCGAGCTGCGCGGTCTTCGTCATTCCGTAATGAATCATCTCGACCGGAATGTTCAAGCCGGATTCGCTGGAGATGAAGACGACGCGACCCCATCCACGTTGCACCATTTTCGGTAAGTAGTAGCGGGACAAGCGAATGCCGCTCATGACATTGGTGTCGAAGAATCGATACCAATCGTCGTCGGTGATCGCCTCGAACGGCCTGGGCTCGAAGATGCCGAGATTGTTCACGAGAATATCGGCATCGCCGGCGCGCTGAAGAAAGTCGGCCACGCCTTCGGGATTCGCGAGATCGGCGGCGATCGCATCGACCCTGGAACTGGGCACAAGCTCCGCGACTCGCTTTTGCGCGGCCTCAACATTGCCAGCGCTGCGGCCATTGATGACCACCGTCGCACCCGCCGCTGCGAGACCGGACGCAATCGCGAAGCCGATCCCGGCTGTCGACCCCGTGACAATCGCTCGTTTGTTGCTGAGATCGATAATCATCCTCGACTCGCCTATCGCAACGGGGTTGTGGCCCGCGCAAAACAAGCCCTGGCTGCTGCATGGCAGATCCCGAGCTCGTGAAATGTTGACGATTCTCGCGGGATCATTGTGGCCCGCACGGGGCTCACCCATGGGAAACACACCGTCTAATGTAGTCGGTATATCGGAAGTAACTTGTGCTCTATTGCCGTCACTGGCTCGGTTTTGCGACTAAGCTGCCGCATCGAGTTCGAGACCGTGGAGAGGACTTGCGTTCAACCCAAGCCGCCGGGTTGAAGGTGGCGCTGCTTGCCATGCTCCTGGAATTGACAGTAGATACCGGCGCAGAGAACCACATGGAGGATCGATAATGCACATTCGTCGCGCCCAACCGAAGCTCCGGCCGATCGTGGCCACTGCCGCGCTCCCTGCCGCGCTCCTGGGCCTCGCGCTCACGTTCGCGTCTTCGCCCGCCGCCGCGCAGCAGTGGAGCCCGGAGCAACGCGCGGCGTGCGAGCCGGACGCGATGCGGCTCTGCCAGCCGTATTTTCCGGATGTCAATCGTGTCAGGCAGTGCATGGCCCATTATCGTCGCTACCTCAGCCCCGCCTGCCGTGCCGTGTTCGAGGGCGGCGCGAGGAGGAGACGCTAGACCAACAATACGACGGCTGAGCCTGTGCGAGCGCCCACAGCGAATGGGCGCTCGATCACGCGCGTTATTTGTCAACGAATGGGTCATGTCCTCGGGCCGCACCCCCTTGTCGAACTGCTCGGCCGTGAGATAGCCGAGCTTGAGCGCAGCATCCTTGAGGCTGAGATCCTCGCGATGGGCCAACAGCAAAATTTTGCCCGGGCTTGATGCGCTTGATTTCGCCTCGATGCCCGCGCGCAGCGTTATGACGCGAGGGGTTCATGAAATCTCGCGCACCATGCTTGCCGCACCACCTCCGCGGTCCGCGCAGCATGTGCTCGCAGCCGGCGGCGCCGCGGTAGGTGTGGACCGCCGATGCTGTTACCATTGCCGCGCGCCCGGTCGAGAGCGCGTATCGAGCATGGGAGGATGCCATGGCGAAGAAGCAAACAGAGGCGGTCTACAAGATCGTCGAGGTCGTTGGCGTAAGCGAGAAGTCGTGGGAGGAGGCGGGCCGCGCTGCGGTGGAGACGGCGGCCGGCACGCTGCGCGATTTGCGCGTCGCCGAAGTGACGCAGATGGACATGAAACTGGAAAACGGCAAGGTCGCCGCATTCCGAACCCGCGTGTCGCTGTCTTTCAAATACGAAGCGTGAGCCCGGATTCACGCGCTTTCCCGCCAGCATTCCTGGACGGCAGCGCCTGAGGGGCGCGGCCGCGAGCCCGCCAAGTCGGCTCGCCGGCGGGCCGGGTGCCGAGCGGTGCCGCTAACTCATTGGAATGGCTGATCTTCAGGCCGAGCACTTCGGGGAGATAGGGCCGACACGCCTGCTTTTTTTCGGAACACCCTGAACCTTCCGTCGCGCTGGCGCGACCAAATACCGGGAGATCTTGGGGAGGGGCGTTATGAACAATTTCTCGCTTTTGACCGCCGACCGCATGACCCACGTGAAGGTCGTGGCGGTGGCGCTGGTCTGCGCG
>JBJMTU010000226.1:0-9127 GCA_045811545.1 Xanthobacteraceae bacterium
CGTCGCTGCGCCGCATCGCCGGCGACCGCGTTGCCGCGCGCATTCGCCGCGCCGAGGACCCGCTGGTCGCGCGCATCGTCGAGGGCTGGCCGCAACGTATCGAGGCGCGCCGTGCGCGCGAGCTCGGCTTCAAGGCCGAGAACTCGTTCGACGAGATCGTGCGCATCCATATCGACGAAGACCGCGGCGGTAGCTTCGTCAGGTGACGTTGCCGAGAAAACGGCGCCCTGCACGCGTTGCGCATCGGTGATGGACAGCGCTCCCATTTCGGCGGACAATCACGCAGCGTGGTGCCACCATCGACGCTCATGCCGATCGCAAAGGTGTGAGAGCGGGGCAACTCGAGGGAGGAACGACATGACATCGAAAAGCAGGCTGTATCTCGGCGCGGCGGTGATTGCCGTGTTGGGCGGCTCGGCGATCGAACTCGCCGCGCAACAGTCACCCGCCGTTGCCATCGACAACGACGACATCGGCGGCGTGGTGACCGGCGCAAATGGACCGGAGGCCGGCGTCTGGGTGATCGCGGAAACCAACGAGCTTCCGACCAAGTTCATCAAGATCGTGGTCACCGACGACCAGGGCCGCTACGTCGTGCCCGACCTTCCGAAAGCCAAATACAAGGTATGGGTGCGCGGCTATGGCCTCATCGATTCATCGAAGGTTGATAGCGAACCCGGCAAGACCGTCAACTTGACCGCGGTCAAGGCACCGGACGAGAAGGCCGCGGCGCACTACTATCCGCCGATCTACTGGTACTCGATGCTGAAAGTTCCGGCCGCGAACGAGTTTCCAGGCACCGGCGCCCAGGGCAACGGCATTGCCGAGGGAATGAAAAGCCAGCCGATGTGGGTAAACAACATCAAGACCACCGGCTGCATGTCATGTCACGCCCTCGGCACCGAGGGAACCCGCACCATCTCGAAGAACCTGGGCGAGTTCAATAACTCGGCCGAAGCATGGGAGCGGCGCATCCAATCGGGACAGGCCATGACGCAGATGGTCAACGTTCTCAATCGGCTGGGTCCGCACGCGCTCAAGCTCTGGGGCGAGTGGACCGATCGGGTCGCGGCTGGCGATGTGCCGTTCGACAAGCCCTCGCGCCCGCAAGGTGTCGAGCGCAACGTCGTGATCACCTCGTGGGACTGGAGTACGCCGACCGGTTACATGCATGACCTGATCTCGACCGATCGGCGCAAACCCACGGTCAACGCCAAGGGCAAGCTCTACGGCGCGCCCGAGGAGAGTACGGATTATTTCCCGGTGCTCGATCCGAACACGCATACGGCAACACAGTTGAAACATCCGGTGCGCGATCCGAAGACGCCGTCCTCCAAGGCAAGCCCCATGGCCCCCTCCCCGTATTGGGGACCCGAACCGATCTGGGACAGCCAGACCAGCATCCACAATCAGATGATGGACGAGAAGGGACGGGTGTGGATGGCCGCGCGCGTGCGCCCGCCGGCCAATCCGGATTTCTGCAAGCAGGGCTCCGACCATCCGTCGGCCAAGGTATTCCCGCTCCAGAGCTCCAGCCGCCATCTCTCGATGTACGATCCGGCAAGCGGCAAGTTCACCCTGATCTCGACTTGCTTCCCGACCCATCACGTGATCTTCGCCGAGGACGCCAACAACACGCTGTGGGCCTCAAGCGGGGTCACGGGTCCCGGCGCGTTCGGCTGGCTCAATCGCAAGATGTTCGAGGAGACCGGCGACGAGGTGAAATCGCAAGGCTGGTCGCCGTTCGTGCTGGACACGAACGGCAACGGCAAGCGCGACGCGTATGTCGAGCCGAACCAACCGGCCGATCCCGCGAAGGACCAGCGGGTGGAGGCGAACTTCTACAGCGTGGCCGTGAACCCGATCGACGGCTCGGTATGGGGAACCCAGCTCGGTTATCCCGGCCGCGCGGTACGGGTTGCCCCCGGGCCGGATCCGACGCACACCGCGCTCACGGAGGTCTACGAGCCGCCGTTCCCCGGCTACGGGCCCCGCGGCGGCGATATCGACCGCAACGGCGTGTTCTGGGCGTCGCTGGCGAGCGGACACCTCGGCAAGTTCGAGCGCAGCAAATGCAAAGTGCTCAACGGGTCGACCGCCACCGGCAAGCATTGCCCCGAGGGCTGGACGCTCTACAAATTCCCGGGACCGCAGTTCAAGGACGTGAAAGACGAGGGCAGCGCCGAGGCCAGCTACTACACGTGGGTGGATCAGTACAACACGTTCGGGCTGGGAGCGAATGTGCCGATCGCCACCGGCAATATGAGCGACGCCTACTTCGCGCTGGTCGACGGCAAGTTTGTCACCATTCGCGTCCCGTACCCCATGACCTTCTTCACCAAATGGGCGGAAGGGCGCATTGACGATCCCAATGCCGGATGGAAGGGCCGCTCACTGTGGGCGACCGACTCCACCCGAACGGTGTTCCACGTCGAAGGCAGCACGGAGAACCGACCGAAGGTCTACCGCTTGCAGCTCCGCCCCGATCCGCTCGCGAAGTGATAGGACTATCTACTCACGCCATCCGAGGGGCGGCGCCAGCGCCGCCCCTCTTCTCTGAAGCTCTAGCAATGCGCTTTCCCGCTCCGCTCCTCCCCGCCATTCTGGTCAGGCGCTACAAGCGCTTCCTCGCCGACGTCGAACTGCCCTCGGGAGAGACGGTGACGGTGCACTGCGCCAATCCGGGATCGATGATCGGCCTCAATGCCGCGGGCGCGCGCGTGTGGCTGTCGAAAACGGCAAATCCCAAGCGCAAGCTCGTCCATAGTTGGGAATTGGTCGAGGTCGATCTCGGTGGCGGCGCCGAACTCGTGGGCATCAACACGGCGCACCCCAATGCGCTCGCTGCCGAGGCGATCGCCGCCGGCGCAATCCCCGAGCTTGGTGGATATGCGGTGATACGTCGCGAGGTGAAGTACGGGAAAAATTCCCGCGTCGATTTTCTGCTCGAAGCGCCGGCGCGGCCGCCGTGCTACGTCGAGATCAAGAACGTGCACCTGATGCGCCGGCCCGGATTTGCGGAATTTCCCGATGCGGTGACCAAGCGCGGGACCAAGCACCTTGCCGAACTCGGCGACATGGCGGCGGGCGGGGCCCGCGCGGTGATGCTGTTCCTGATCCAGATCGGGTCGGCGCAACGCTTCACGCTCGCCCGCGACATCGACCCGACCTATGGCGCGGCCTTCGATGCGGCGCGGGCCATGGGGGTCGAGGCACTTGCGTATCGCTGCGGGATCACCCGGGAAGGCATCGAGTTGGCCGAGCCGGTGCCGATCGCGGAGTAGCCACGTGTCCCGGATGCGGCGCAGCGCGAAACGAAGTGGAGGTGCGCCGCTGATCCGGGACCGCCCGGGACAAGCCCTGGCTTGCGTCCTTTGCATCTTTGCCTACATTGCCATTGAGCAGCGGCAGCGAGAGCCGCAAGGAGGCGGCGCGGCCGCGATGCCTTGATGAGTTACGTCGACGCAGCACTCGCGCCGCAACGCAAGACCGGACAGATCAAGCTGCACGGGCCCGCCGCCTTCGAAGGCATGCGCAAGGCGGGGCGGCTGGTAGCCGAATGCCTCGATATGCTCGCGGGCGAGATCCGGCCAGGCGTACCGACTGAAAGGATCGACCGGCTGGTGCTGGATTTTGCGCTGACGCACAACGCGACGCCGGCGACGCTGATGTATCGCGGCTACCGCAAGGCCACCTGCACCTCGGTCAATCATGTGGTCTGCCACGGCATCCCGGGCGAGAAACCGCTCAAGGAGGGTGACATCGTCAACGTCGACGTCACGCTCATCCTCGACGGCTGGCACGGCGACTCGAGCCGGATGTTCGCCGTGGGCGCCATCCCGCGCCGCGCCGAGCGCCTGATCGAGGTGACCTACGAGGCGATGATGCGCGGCATTTCGGTGATCCGCCCCGGCGCGACCACCGGCGACATCGGCGCCGCCATCCAGTCCTATGTCGAGGCCCAGCACATGAGCGTGGTGCGCGACTTCTGCGGCCACGGCGTCGGCCGGCTGTTCCATGACGAGCCCAATATCGTACACGTCGGCCGCCCGGGCGAGGGCATCGTGCTGCGTCCCGGCATGTTCTTCACGGTCGAGCCGATGATCAATCTCGGCCGTCCGCACGTGAAGGTGCTCTCCGACGGCTGGACCGCGGTCACGCGCGACCGCTCGCTCTCCGCCCAATTTGAGCACACCGTGGCGGTGACCGAGGACGGCGTCGAAATCTTCACGCTCTCGCCGAAAGGCCTCGACCGGCCGCGGCCCTCCGCCGCCCCGCACGCGTGAGCCGTCGCCGAGTCTGCTTCATCCACCCACATGATTGTCGTCCCCGCGAGGGGCACCCCGCGACGCTCGCGTCGCGGGGACCCGTTCCGGGGACCCATAACACCGACTCTGGAATATGGGTCCCCGGCATAAGTGCGTTTACGCGCGTCTTCGACGCGCTATGTGCGGGGACGACGATGCTGCCATTGCAAAACGAGGCAAAGGTCGTTCATCTTTAATCGTTGGGGCCGCGCACCGGTGACGCGGCGCAGATGATCGTTCAATGCCCGGCAGCGACAAAACCACGAAATCCGCGAAGCCCGCCGACGCGGCTCCGCATTACCACGGTCATCGCGCCCGGTTGCGGCAGCGATTCCTCCAAGCCGGCAGCGATGCGCTGCACGATTACGAAATGCTCGAGCTGATCCTGTTTCGCGCCATACCGCGGCGTGACGTGAAGCCGCTGGCAAAGGAGCTGCTCAAAAAATTCGGCTCCTTGGCCGAGGCGATCGCGGCACCCGTCGAGCGGCTTAAGGAGGTCGGCGGCCTGGGCGAGGCCGCCATCACCGACCTCAAGATCGTGCACGCGGCCGCCACCCAGCTCACTCGCGGCGCGGTCCAACAGCGACAAGTGCTGTCATCATGGTCGAACGTGCTCGACTATTGCCGCGCAGCGATGGGCTTCGAAAGCAAGGAGCACTTCCGCATCTTGTTCCTCGACAAGGCCAACCACCTCATCGCCGACGAGCAGCATCAGACTGGCACCGTCGATCACACGCCGGTCTATCCGCGCGAGGTCGTCAAGCGCGCGCTCGAACTCTCCGCCACCGCGGTCATCCTGGTGCACAACCATCCCTCCGGCGACCCCACTCCCTCGCGCGCCGATATCGACATGACACGGGCGATCATCGAGGTCGCGCGCCCGCTCGGCATCGCCGTGCACGACCACCTCATCGTCGGCAAGGACGGCCACGCGAGCCTCAAGGCGCTGAAGCTGATGTGACCAGGCGATGGAGCCAGAGTACGGAGGCGTGACTGTGGCTGTGGTCGTACTAACCGCAGCGCCAGCGCGGATTTGGTCGCTACTCGACGAACCCTGCCAGCCGAGGCAGCCAGAGACTGATGCCCGGGAAGTAGATGCACAGCAGAAGCCCAAGCACTTGGAGAGCCACGAACGGATACATGGCGCGGAACACGTCGGTCATGGTCACCCCCGGCGGGGCGGTCCCTTTCATGTAGAACAGCGTCGCTCCGAACGGCGGCGTCATGAACGCGGTCTGCAGATTGACCGCCACCATCGTGCCGAACCATGTCATCAGGGCGGTGTTGTTGCCGATGTGGTCGGAGAAATCGTACTTCGCCAGGATCGGCCCGAAGATCGGCAGCACGATCAGGCAGATCTCGATCCACTCGAACGGGAAGCCGAGCAGGAAGATCAGCACCATGACGAAGGTGAGCATCTCCCAATTCGTGTCGATGCCCATATACGAGAGGCTCGACACCATCAGGCCGTCGCCGCCCAGCACGCGGAACACGTAGGAGAAACCGGTCGCGCCGAGGAAGAGCAGAAAGACCAGCCCATTGGCGCGGCAGGAGGAATAGATCGCCTCGTTCAACATCTTGAGCGTCAGGCGGTTGTTCAACGCGGCGATCAGCATGGAGCCGAGCACGCCCACGGCGCCGCTCTCGGTGGGCGTGGCCCAGCCGGCAAAAATCGATCCGAGCACAACCACCATCAGCAGCGTCATGGGAAAGAGGCCACGCCAGACCGCGATCCAAAACTCAAGACGCGTCTGCGGTCCGTAACCCGGTGGCAGCTTGGGCGCCGCGCCCGGCTTAAAGATCGCGACGATCACGATGTAGACGAGGTAGAGGCCTGAGAGCAGGAGGCCTGGCATGATCGCGGCGAGAAACAGATTACCTGCGGAGGTCGCCAGCATTTCCGCCATCACCACCAGCATGATCGCTGGCGGAATGAGGATGCCGAGGGTTCCGGCCGAGGCGATCGTGCCAATGGCCAGCCGTTTGTCGTAGCCTGCTGCCAGCATTTGCGGTAGCGCAATCACCGACAGCGTAATTACGGCCGCGCCGACTACGCCGATCGGCGCGGCGAGGATCGTGCCCATGACCATTACAGCGACCGCGAGCGCGCCCGGGCACCATTTTAGCAACACCTCGGTGGCATTGAGCATGTCTTTGGCCGATCCCGATCGCTCAAGGATCGCGCCCATGAAGATGAACATGGGAATCGATGCCAGCACCGGGTCGTTGGCAACGCCACCCCACATGCGCAGCACGATGTCGGACAGGCCTATCAGCTTGAAAACCCCGAGCCACGCACCCAAGAGCGCGAAGATGAGCGCCAGCCCGCCCATGATGAAGGCCACCGGGTAGCCGAGGAAAATGACGAAAAACATCGACACGAACATGATCATGGCGAGGTAATCGGCCAGCCAATCGAGCACGAGATGAACTCCCCCGGTCTGGGACTAGCGCATGTCCCGGCGAAGCACGCACCGGTTCGCCGTCAAGGACATACGCCACCTCAATAGTTCTAAAGCGCGTCCCGATTCCGCAGGAACGGGACGCGCTTTACACCTCCGTGATCACAGCGCCGATCTGCAGATTGACTTCCTTCGGGGGCAGCCGACCGAACAGGAAGACGATCACCCGCAACAGCACACTCAGGATGCCGAGCACCACAAGCCAGAGACCGGCGGCATAGATGCCCTTAATGATCCAGCGGTGGGTCAACCCGACGGTGCTGTCGGACTGCTCGCCGATCCGGTAGGACGCCTCAACGAAGTCGATGCTGTAGTACGAGACGATAGCCATGTAGGGCAGCGCGAGCAGCAGGCAGCCGATCAGTTCCACCCAAGCCCTGCCGCGATACGTCATCCGCTCCGTGAAGGAGTCGACCCGGGGATGCGCGTTGATCGTGTAGCAGTAACCCATCCACATCGAGAAGATCGCGGCGTGGAAATGCCATTCCAGCTCTTGCAGCTTGGTGTACGGCAGCTGCATGCCGAACTTGCGCGCCACAACGTCGAAAGAGGTGACGCACGCCATGATGACCATCAACCATCCGGACGTCAGGGCGATCCATTCGAGCGGCCGTCGCAAAGCCTCGGACAGCTTCAACAACGCTCTCATTTTGTCTGCCCCCCGCCGCGCGCATCGTCGCGACGTGCCGCCCAAGAGCGCCTCTGTGGCATAGTTCGTTGCCTCCCTGGCCCGGTCGTCCTGCGGACCATGTCCTCACCGAGCATCGCGCGCCGCAATCCCTTCACCCCGCGCGCCAGATGCGGATGCGAGGCGCGCGGGCAGCAGCATCGGTATGCCGTGGCCGAGGCGAATGCCGCTCACCGGCGGTTGGCCGGCGCAGCCCCAGGCTGCGCCTGGCGTCCGCTTACTTGCTGTTTTGATAGGTCGGCTTGACGACCTGCGCGTCGCCCCAGATGGCGTACTTCTTGCGGAAGTCGAGATAGTGGTCGGCGACCTTCTTGAAGGTCGCGTCCTTGGCCGACTCGTCCCTGAGCACCTCGAGCCACGCCTTCTCGAAGGCGGCCAAGTCCTCGTCGCTCCAGCGCTTGACCTGCACCTTGTACTTGTCGCGCATCTCGGCCATGACCTCGAATTGTATCGCCTCGCTCTCGGCATAGGTGTACGCCACCTGGGCTTTGCTGGCGACCTCGACCATCGCCTTGTAGTGCTCGGGCAGCGCCTCCCACTCCTTCTTGTTCATCAGGAACTCGCTGCAGGAGACGAGCTGATGCCAGCCGGGGAAATAGTTAAACTTGGCGATCTGGTGGAAGCCGAGCTTGACGTCCATGGCGGGCATCGAGAACTCGGTGGCGTCGATGACGCCGCGCTCAAGCGCCTGGTAGATGTCGGCCGCGGCCAGCAACTGCGTCGAGACGCCGAGTTTCTGCATCACTTGGGCGCCGAGGCCGAAGAAGCGCATCTTCACGCCTTTCAGCTCCTCGATTGACTTGACCTCGCTACGGAACCAACCCGACGTCTCAGGGCCGATGCAGAAGTTGTCGACGGCAACGAGATTGTGCTTGGCATAGATTTCTGCCCGCAACTCGTTGCCGCCGCCGAACCACTTCCACGCCAGGAACTCGCCGAAGCCGGGGCCGAATGGCACGGTGGTGAAGAAGGCGAGAGCGGGATACTTGCCGGTGTGGTAGCCGGGCGTGGTCCAGCATGACTCGATCGAACCCTTTGAGACGGCGTCGAAGCACTCGAGCGGCGGGATCAGGGCGCCGGGCTCGTAGAACTTCACTTCGAATTTGCCCCCGGACATGCGCTCGATGTCCTTGGAAAAGCGCACGCCGGAAGGACCAAGATGCGGGAGCTGGCTACCGAACGCGCTCTGCATCTTCCAGCGCACGCGCTCCTGGGCATTCGCCGCGGTAAGCACGAGTGTGAAGGCCAAGGCGGATAGGCCTAAGACCCCCAGCTTCAACAGCCCTTTTGACATCTGGCATTCCTCCCATGTTGGCCGTCACGGACACGCAAGGCGCGAGCCCTTCCGCTCGGCGCCCTCTGAACGCCGGCATTGTGATGGCACAATCGTTGGGGCCGCATGTGCTTCTTGAAGGCCGCGCAACCGACGGCGTGGCAGACTCTGCTGTGCCCCAATGCGTGAAAGCGTGACACGGGGTCTCACCCCTGTCAAAAGGTTTCGACGGAGCGGCACACGTTGAATGGCCAGATCACCAGGAACGCGGGATAGCGGAGGGGAAGAAAAAGCTCGACCAGCACATTGCGGTGGTCACCGGTGGCGGGTCTGGCATCGGCCGGGCGATCGCGCTGGGCTACGCCAGGGAGGGAGCACAAGTTGCTGTTCTTGACGC
>JBJMTU010000227.1:0-3385 GCA_045811545.1 Xanthobacteraceae bacterium
CTCGTAAGCACCGATTGGCTTGCGGCACGCCTCAGCGCGCCCGAGATCGTCGTCGTCGACGGCTCCTTCTACCTGCCGGCCATGCAGCGCGACCCTGGGGCTGAATATCTCGCCGGCCACATTCCCGGCGCTGTGCGCTTCGACATCGACGTGATTGCGGACCATTCCAATCCCCTGCCGCACATGCTGCCGGACGCCGGCCAATTTGCCCGTGACGTGGAGCCCTGGGCATCGCCGATACGGACACCGTCATCGTCTACGACGGTGCCGGACTGTTTTCTGCGCCACGGGTGTGGTGGACGTTTCGCCTCTTCGGGGCGGAGAACGTATTCATCCTCGATGGCGGTTTGCCGAAATGGAAAGCCGAAGGGCGAGCGCTCGAATCTGGCCCGGTGCAGCGCGCGCCGCGCACCTTTAACGCGCGCAAAGACGGCGAGCTCGTCGCGTCCCTCGCCAGGGTGCGCGCAGCCTTGGCGGGCGGCTCGACCCAAGTGGTGGATGCGCGCTCCCCGGAGCGCTTTCTCGGACAAGCGCCGGAACCGCGTCCGGGGGTACGCTCCGGTCACATGCCGGGCGCCCTCAATGTCCCCTCCACGTCCGTCGTCGAGAATGGGAGACTCGCGGCGCCGGACAAATTGAGGCGGGCATTTGCCGCCGGCGGCGTCGATGTCGACAAGCCGATCATCACCAGCTGCGGTTCGGGGGTCTCCGCGGCAACGCTATGGCTCGCGCTCGACGCGCTCGGCAAGCAACCCAACGCGCTCTACGACGGTTCGTGGTCGGAGTGGGGATCCCGCGACGATCTTCCGATCGAGCCGAAGGCGTGAACGATGGCGCGCTCCAAGGCTCCGGTCGCAATCGTCACCGGGGCCGCGCACGGCATAGGCCGGTCCATTGCGCAACGCCTGCTGAACGACGGCTGGCGCGTGGGGGTGCTGGATCTGCCAGGATCGGGGCTTAAGCGCCGCTATGGCGGACACCTGCGGCGCTTCGTTCTGATCGAAGGCGACGTCACCGAGGAAGAAACGGCGCGCCGTGCGGTCAAGCTGGTTACCAACAAGTTCGGTCGGCTCGATGCGCTCGTGTCGAACGCGGGCATCATGGTGCGCAAGCCGTTACGCCGGCTCACGCTTGCCGAATGGCATACGGTCCTGGACACCAATCTGAGTGCCGCCTTCCTGTTTGCCCGCGCTGCCGAGGCGGCTTTGCGCGCGACACACGGCGCCATTGTGACGATCGCCTCGACGCGCGCGACGATGTCGGAGCCCAACACCGAATCCTACGCCGCTTCCAAGGGCGGGCTGCTTGCGCTGACCCATGCGCTGGCAATCAGTCTCGGACCCGACGTGCGGGTCAATTGCGTCAGCCCCGGCTGGATCGCAACCGACCCGCGTGAACATCTGCGCCGCAAGGACCACCGGCAACATCCAGCCGGCCGGGTCGGCAGGCCGGAAGATATCGCCGAGGTCGTCGCCTTCCTCGTCGACGGTAAACGCTCGGGCTTCGTCACCGGTGCCAATTTCGTCGTCGACGGCGGGATGACGCGGAAAATGATCTACGAAGAGTGACCAGCAGAGGCGGCATCGCCTCTTTTTGTGCGGCGATAGAAGATTTATATTCGAGGGAGCCGGCCGGCGGGGATTCGCAGTCCCCAAAATTGGCGAGTCACAGCGATGATCTTTCGCCAACTCTTCGACAGCGTGTCTGGCACTTACACCTATCTCATCGCCAGCCGGCGCGGCGGCGAGGCGATGATCATCGATCCAGTGCTGGAGAAGGTCGACCGTTACATTCAACTCATCGGCGAGCTCGACCTCAAACTGGTGAAAGCTGTAGACACCCATCTCCACGCCGACCACCTCACCGGCCTGGGCGCGCTGCGCGACCGCACCCATTGCGTGACGGTGATGGGTGAACGCAGCAAGGTCGATGTGGTGTCGATGCGGTTATCCGAGGGCGACAAGCTCACCATCGAAGGCGTGGCCCTGGACGTGCTCTACACACCGGGCCATACCGACGACTCCTACAGCTTCCTGATGCGCGACCGGGTGTTCACCGGCGACACGCTGCTCATCCGCGGCACCGGCCGCACCGATTTCCAGAACGGCGACCCGCGCGCACAGTACGATTCGATCTTCAACAAGCTCCTACGCTTGCCCGACGAGACGATGATCTTCCCCGCCCACGACTATAAGGGCGAAACGGTCTCGACCATCGGCGAGGAGAAAGCGTTCAACCCGCGGCTGCAGGTGAAATCGATCGACCAATATGTCGAGTTGATGAACAGCCTCAATCTGCCCAATCCCAAGATGATGGACGTCGCGGTGCCAGCGAATATGCGGGTGGGACTTGTCCAGGACGAGATTGCGCGGCGCGGCTGGGCAGTGAGTGCCGCCGAGGCCTTGTCGCTGAAGGAGCGGCCCGACGTGGTCCTCGTCGACTTGCGGGAGCGGAGCGAACGCGAGAAGCACGGCGTCATCGCGGGCTCGCTACACGCGCCCTACCCCGATCTTGCGGCCAATGTCCATCCGGGCGGCATGCTGCACGAACTCGCCCGCGCCACCGGCAAGCGCATCATCTTCTACTGCGCGTTCGGGGAGCGCTCGGCCATGGCGGTGCAGGCGGCGCAGGACGCGGGCGTCGCATCGGCCTGTCACATCCAGGGCGGTATCGACGCCTGGAAGAAAGCGGACGGGCCGCTGCTGCGCTAGCGCGCCTTCTCACCGACGCCGCGGCTCAGCCGCGGTACGCCTCTGCAAACTGTGCGGTGTCGGCAAGCGTATTTCCAAACGCGGATGAAAGTTGGACCGGGCCGACACTGCACCTTCGCACCTGGCGGCGATAGGATCGATCGGCTTGACGGCGCTGCCGTGATCCACGGATTGGTCGACTTGTCGAGGTGTCAGACGAAATTGTACGGACTGAAAATGTGCCAGTCGCTGGGAACCGGAGCATGTGGCACGCCGCCCTCTGCGCTGACCGTCAGGCCATTCATCTCCCAGGTGTAAACCTGCCCGCTGTCGTGGCGCCATAAAATGTCGCTCTTGCCATCACCGTTGAAGTCGCCGATGTCTTGAATGTGCCAATCGGTGGGGACCGCAGCGTGCGCGACTGCGCCCTCCGCGTGGATCCTCAAGCCATTCATCTCCCAGATGTAGACCTGCCCGCTGTCGTGGCGCCAGAAAATGTCGCTCATCCCATCACCGTTGAAGTCGCCGACGCCTTGGATGTGCCAGTCGGTGGGGACCGCAGCGTGCGCGACTGCGCCCTCCGCGTGGATCCCCAAGCCATTCATCTCCCAGATGTAGACCTGCCCGCTGTCGTGACGCCATACAATGTCGCTCTTGCCGTCACCGTCGAAGTCGCCGAGGCCTTGGATGTGCCA
>JBJMTU010000228.1:0-3511 GCA_045811545.1 Xanthobacteraceae bacterium
ATGCAATTCCCGGCTTTTTTTCAACGCTGCGCGCTGCGCTGTCCGACATTCCGAGCTCGCAGCCGGTGATCGACGAGCTCACCCGGGTGATCGAATTCAACGATCAGGTGCGTCGGCTGCGTGCGATCATCGACAGCGCCCCGTCCCCAGGTCAGTGAGCTGGTTTCGCAGGTCGTGACGAGCACGTTCGACCGGCGGGTTTCCAGCGAGGAGCTCCGCGCCTGGCGCGAGCAGGTCAACTCGCAGGTCGCGCGGGATGCCGGATTTGCCTACCAGTCTTATGTGCGGCTCAAGCTCGCCTCCGTACGCGCCTTCGGCGCGGAGCTGATCGTCAAATTGCGGGGTGTGCCCGCACAATCGCCATTGTCGCGCATCGTGGCCGAAATCATCGACGCCTGGGCCCTGCGCAAGGGCATTGTCTATGAGCGGGCCGACAGCGAAGCGCTTGAATTCGAGTCCCAGGCCGCCGATCACCTTCCCACGTGGGTGAAATACCTTCTGGCTTTCGACGTGAAATACCGCGTGCGGCGCATGCATTTCTTGATCAAGGGGCAGAATAGGCTTTATCAGCTTGTCGATCAGGACCGTTTCACGGGGCTCGATCCCCTGGTCATCGATCGGCTCAAGCGTGAGTTCTATGGCCGGCTCGACGATCTACGGCGCCGGGAGACTGCCGAGTTTTACAGCCGCGAGGTGCACGAGCTAGCGGCGGACCTATTTCCGGCCGCGCCTTCGGCCTCAGAAATCAAACATCTCGAGGCCTATGCGGCCGGCTTCGTGGAGCAACATGTCGACAGGCTCGACCGGCTGATCGCGCAATTGGCTGCCGAGATCGATCTCAATGCGAGCACCCGCGACCTCGACGACCTCTTGGCCTCGCTTGATCCGACCGAATGGCATCCCGACGCGCGCCGCGAGGTGCTCGTCAACTATCTGGGGTTTCCGTTCTGGGACGTTTTGACATTCCCGATGACGCTCGCGCGAGAAATCGGCGAGCTCAACGAAATTCTGATCGATCGCATCAGTCCCCAGGAAGCCCATACACTTGCAGGTTTCGGCGGTGTTGAGAGTTTGAAGGGCATCGGTATCGGTCACTTCGCCGCGTTTTTGTCGCGCGCCTATCGCGAAAACGATTACCTCCTCGGCCGCCTGCATGCGCTTGATCGACTTATCGATATCGTGTGCGACGCGGCAGGCATTGATCTTAAAGCGGATGGAATCGACGTGCTGGCGCTGAAGAAGCGGGGCTTCGCCGCGATCCTCGCCGCCGAAGAACCCCATCTCACCCACAGCAAGGAGCTGATTGCCGCGTTGCGTCGCTCAATCGGCGAGATCTAGCAGAGTCACCATCGGCCTCCTCGGTTGACCAGCCGGAGAATGACAAGGAGGATAACGGCGCCGATCGTGGCCGCGATGATCGCCGAAACAATGCCGGCGCCGAGGTGGATTCCCAGCTGGGGCAGCAACCAGCTTCCGATGAGGGCGCCGATGATACCGATGCAGATGTCGGCAACGATGCCGTAGCCGGTGCCGCTAACAATCTTTCCGGCCAGCCAGCCCGCGATCAAGCCGACCAACAAAATCACGAGAATAGATTCGTTCGACATACTCGTTTCCTCCCATTCGCGACGACGGTGGTCGCGCACCCAGACAACCAACGATACAGAATGCGCGTCGATCCCACCAGCACCGCGTCTTCCGCATAGCGTTCAGCGCGCCAGCAGGTCCTTTCTACGTCCTCATGACCAGCGGTCCGCACTATTCGGAGCACGAAGGGATGCCGATAGGGCAGCGGGAAAGAGTTTGAGGAAGGGCTAACCCGCCCTTTTTAATGCCTCCGCCACATGCGGCGCGAAATAGGTGAGCACACCGCACGCACCCGCACGCTTGAAGGCAATCAGGCTCTCCATCATCGCCTTTTCGCCGTCGAGCCAGCCATTCTGCGCCGCGGCCGTGATCATCGAATACTCGCCTGATACCTGATAGGCGAACGTTGGCACTCCGAAGGCGTCTGTCACGCGGCGTACAATGTCGAGGTAGGGCATGCCGGGCTTGACCATGACCATGTCGGCGCCTTCGGCGATATCGAGCTCGATTTCGCGCAGCGCCTCCTCGCTGTTGGCCGGATCGATTTGATAGGTGCGCTTGTCGCCGACCAACGTCGCGGCCGAACCGACCGCATCTCGGAACGGACCGTAGAAGGCCGAGGCGTATTTGGCCGCGTAGGCCATGATCGACACGTCGGCAAAGCCAGCGCGGTCGAGACCCGCGCGGATCGCCCCAACCCGCCCATCCATCATATCCGACGGCGCGATGATGTCGCATCCGGCCTCGGCCTCGATCAGCGCCTGCTGCACCAAGATTTCAACGGTCTCGTCATTGAGGATGACGCCGTCGCGCAACAGTCCGTCATGGCCGTGGCTGGTATAGGGATCGAGCGCCACGTCGCAAAGCACGCCAACCTCGGGCACTGCGTGCTTGATGGCCCTTATCGCGCGACATACCAAATTGTCCGGATTTAGCGCCTCGCTACCGTCCTCGTCACGGCGCTTGGGGTCGGTATAGGGAAAGAGCGCAAGGCAGGGAATGGCGAGGGCGGCGGCGCGCTCAGCCTCGCGCACAGCCTCGTCCACCGAGAGCCGCTCGACGCCCGGCATCGAATCGACCGGCACCCGCGTGTTCGATCCATCGACGAGGAACAACGGCCAGATCAGATCGTGCGTGCTGAGCTCGTGCTCGCGCACCAGACGCCGCGCCCACTCGGCCTTGCGGTTGCGGCGAGGGCGCTTGGCGAGGTCGAGGCCAACCTTGCGCTTGATCTTGGCCTCGACCGGGGTGAGACGGGTTTCGATCCGACGGCCGTACTTGATGGCCATTGCACCGCTCCGGGATGAATACGGTCCTTTTTAGCTTGTCGCCAACCTAGGTGCCAGCCGGGTCCGCTCACGCCCGCCGCACCCGTCACCGGAATATCGGCGAGCTTGAAGGCTCGGCCCATAGCTCGGTCCACATGAATGCGGCGAAATCCTCCGGTTGCTCTCGCCCGCTTGCGGCTCCATGCTCTCTAGAGCAAACGGCGGCTTGTCCGCCAAGCAGCCGATGCCGCTGCTTGCGACCGAGCGTCGCCTGCGCGCCGTCTGGCACACGGCTCGCGTCGGAGGCAACATCGGCCATTGCCGTGAGCGTCATCGCACGGCCGTAACGGGAGGATGACATGCGTGCTAGGGCAATCGTCCGTGCCGCCGCGATTTTGGCGCTCTGCCCGATCTCGCCGGGTCATGCGCAAACTTTGCCGAGCTTCTATAAGGGCAAGACTATCGATCTTTACATCGGCTACAGCGCCGGGGGCGGATACGACGTCTATGCTCGGGCGCTCGCGCGCCACATGGGGCGCTTCATTCCGGGTAATCCGACCATCGTGCCGAAGAACATGCCGGGGGCCGGAAGCCTCGTGCTCGCCAACTGGCTCTACAACGTCGCGCCCAAGGACGGCACCGCATTCGGCATGATC
>JBJMTU010000229.1:0-9789 GCA_045811545.1 Xanthobacteraceae bacterium
CGGTCGCTCATGGTGCTTCAAAAACATCGGACCCCCGGGATACGGCCCCGGGGGTCTTGGTTGCAATCGAAGACGGCATGGCAGATGCCTCGCCGACGTCAGGCTGACTTCTTGTTTTTCTTGTCGTCGTCGACCTCGGTGAATTCCGCATCGACGACGTCCTCGGTTTTGCCAGAGCCATCGCCACCGCCCTGAGCGCCGCCGGGTCCGCCCGCCGCGCCACCCTCCTGGGCCTGCTTGTACATGGCCTCACCGAGCTTCATCGAGGCTTGCGCGAGCGCGTTGGTCTTGGCCGTGATCGCCTCAGCATCGCTGCCCTTGAGCGCTTCCTTGAGATCAGCGATCGCGTTCTCGATGGCGCGCCGATCGCCTTCCCCGATCTTCGAGCCGTGCTCGGCGAGCGCCTTCTCGGTGGAATGGACCAATGCCTCGGCGTGGTTCTTGGCCTCGACCTCGGCCTTGCGCTTCTTGTCTTCTTCGGCGTGAGATTCCGCATCCTTGACCATGCGCTGGATGTCAGCCTCGGATAGACCACCCGATGCTTGGATGCGGATCTGCTGCTCCTTGCCGGTTCCCTTATCCCTGGCATGCACGTTGACGATGCCGTTGGCGTCGATATCGAACGTTACTTCGATCTGCGGCACGCCGCGCGGCGCGGGCGGTATTCCAACGAGGTCGAATTGGCCCAGCAGCTTGTTGTCGGCTGCCATCTCGCGTTCGCCTTGGAACACGCGGATCGTCACCGCATTCTGATTGTCCTCGGCAGTGGAGAACACCTGGCTCTTTTTGGTCGGAATAGTGGTGTTGCGGTCGATGAGCCGCGTGAACACGCCGCCGAGCGTCTCGATGCCCAGCGAGAGCGGCGTCACGTCCAGCAAGAGCACGTCCTTGACGTCGCCTTGCAGCACACCGGCCTGGATCGCAGCGCCGACCGCGACGACCTCATCGGGGTTGACGCCCTTGTGCGGCTCCTTGCCGAACAACTGCTTGACGACCTCCTGCACCTTCGGCATGCGGGTCATGCCGCCGACCAGCACCACCTCGTTGATCTCGGCCGGGGAAAGACCCGCATCCTTGAGCGCGAGTCGACACGGTTCGACGGTCTTCTGCACGAGATCATCCACCAGCGCCTCGAATTTGGCGCGGGTGAGCTTCATGGTCATGTGTTTCGGACCGCTCGCGTCGGCGGTGATGAACGGCAGGTTGATTTCGGTCTGCGTGGTGGAAGAGAGCTCGATCTTGGCCTTCTCCGCGGCCTCCTTGAGCCGCTGCAGCGCGAGCTTGTCGCGGCGCAGATCGATGCCTTGCTCCTTCTGGAATTCGTCGGCGAGGTAATTGACCAGACGCATGTCGAAGTCCTCGCCGCCGAGGAAGGTGTCGCCGTTGGTCGATTTCACCTCGAACACGCCGTCGCCGATTTCCAGGATCGAAATATCGAAGGTGCCCCCGCCCAGGTCATAAACTGCAATCGTGCCGCTCTTCTGCTTGTCGAGGCCGTAGGCCAACGAGGCCGCGGTCGGCTCGTTGATGATGCGCAGCACCTCGAGGCCGGCGATGCGGCCGGCATCCTTGGTGGCCTGACGTTGCGCGTCATTGAAATAGGCGGGCACGGTGATGACGGCCTGCTCGACCTTCTGGCCGAGATAGGCCTCGGCCGTCTCCTTCATCTTCTGCAGGATGAAGGCGGAGATCTGCGAGGGCGAATAGGTCTTGCCTTCGATCTCGACCCAGGCGTCGCCATTCGAGGCCCGCACGATTTTGTAGGGGACGAGCTTCTTGTCCTTATCTACCATCGGATCGTCGTAGCGGCGGCCGATGAGCCGCTTGACCGCGAAGATGGTGCGCTCCGGGTTGGTGACGGCCTGGCGCTTGGCCGGCTGTCCGACCAGCCGTTCGCCGTCATCGGTGAAGGCCACGATCGACGGCGTCGTGCGCATGCCCTCCGCATTTTCGATCACTTTCGGCGTCTTGCCTTCCATTACGGCGACGCACGAATTGGTGGTGCCGAGGTCGATGCCGATGACCTTGCCCATGTCTCGCTTCCTCTTGTCTGCGGCAGGTCGGTCGGGTCCTTTCGGCACCCGAACGGGAGAGTCCGCGACACCCGCGGGGCCCCCTCATCCGACCCCCTAAAATGCATCGATGCCGCCCCCGGCGGCGTCTTGGCTCATATAGGAGGGCGGCTTTAGGCCGCAAGGCATTAGATGACGGATTCGCGACTTGCAAGTGAGCCGCCAGCGCTCGCCACGGCGAGGCGGGGTCGTCGCACGTATAGATCGGAACGCCTCGGCTCAGTGGCCATGCCCGTTTGACAAGACGCAATGGCGAAGGACGATGACGCCATGAACGGCCCATGCCCGCTTTCCGGCTTCCGCCTCGTGCCGGCCTATCTGGACCGTCCGCCCAAAAGGCATTGCTGGCGGAGCTAAGCGCCGTGTTCGCAGCCGCGCCGCTCTATACCCCGCGCATGCCCAAGAGTGGAAAACCTCTCTCCGTGCGCATGACGAACTGCGGGCCGCTCGGCTGGGTCACGGATGAAGCCGGCTATCGCTATCAGCCTCTGCATCCACAAACCGGCAACCCATGGCCGGCGATGCCGACGATCGTGATCGATGCCTGGAAGGCACTCGCACGCTATCCGCACCCGCCCGAGGCTTGCCTCATCAACTACTACGGTCCCGCGACGAAGATGGGGCTACATCAGGACCGTGACGAGAGTGACTTTGACGCGCCCGTCGTCTCGCTCTCGCTCGGGGACGCCTGCCTGTTTCGAATCGGGGGAGCAAAGCGCGGCGACCCTACCCGCACCCTGCGCCTCGCGTCCGGTGATGCCGTCGTGCTCAGCGGCAAGGCGCGTCTGGCCTTTCACGGGGTCGACCGGATCATGCCCGGCACGTCGACCCTGTTGCCGCAAGGCGGGCGGATCAATCTCACGCTGCGGCGAGTAACGCTCCCAGCCAAGGAACGGTGATCAGGCTCCGTGGGCCTGACCTTCGACTATTCATCGCTGACCGGTGTGATCCAGCCGATTCCCGCACCGCCCGGTTCTTTGATGATGGCAATACGGCCGACGTCCGGAACGTCGAATGGCTCTCGCATGACTTTGGCGCCCGCCGCCTTCGCCGTCTCAAGCCGCGCGTCCACGTCATCAACGGCGAGATAGGACATCCAGCTTTCCGGCACGCCCTCGAACTCCGGTCCGCTCAGCGGAAAAATGCCGGCAACGGCTTTGTCATCCATTTTCGCCAGCCAATACGTGCCGTTCGGCATCGGCATTGCCTCGAACGTCCAGCCAATCGAGGAGCTATAGAATCTCTTCGCGAGTTCGACGTTACGCGTCATCAATTCGTTCCAGTAGAAGCTGCCATGCGACCACATCGTCGTTCTCCGTGTTGCTGAGTCCATGATCTTAACTCGACCTCGGCAGCGAGCATCAATCACAACGCTGCGAATGGCGGCGCGCCACCAGCGTATCTCCGCCATTCAAATCGGGGTATCATGACAGGCGTGATGCTACCGAGGCTCCTTATCGTACTTGCGCTTGTTCTTGGCGCGCTGCCCGCGGCCGCCGCCGACGCCGCCTATCCGCCCGGGTCGCGCATCGGGCTTGCGCCGCCTCCTGGCATGGTGACGAGCAAGAGTTTCTTCGGCTATGAGGATGCCGAAAATAATGCCGCCATTATCTTGCTCGCGCTTCCGGCCAGGGCCTTTTCAGATTTGGAGAAGTCCATCACGGCCGACGCGCTCAAACAACAAGGTTTGACGTTCGAGACGCGGGAGGCGATGCCGCTCTCGACCGGCAAGGCATTTCTCGTCATAGGACAGCAGGAGGTCGACAAGGTAAAAATTCGCAAATGGATCCTCGTGGCTGCCTCGTCCGCCCTGACCGCGCTCGTCACGGTGCAGATCCCGGAGCCGGCGAAGGCGATTTATCCCGATGCGGTGATCCGCGCCGCGCTGAGCACATTGGCGATTCGCGCCACCGTTCCGGTGAACGAACAACTTGGTCTGCTGCCGTTCAAGGTCGGCGACCTCGCCGGATTTCACATTGCAGGAGTGGCGCCAGGGCGCGCGGTGATATTGGGCGATGCCGACGCACCGGGTTCCCCTGGCGCCAGCCTGGAGCCTCACATTTTCGTCGCCATTGCGCCCGGCAGTCCGGCTCAAACCGCCGACCGCGATGCTTTCGCACGCGACGTCTTCGCGGCGGTTCCTAATCTCAAGGATATCCGCATCACCACGTCGGAGCCGTTGCGGATCGGCGGGCAGCAGGGGCATCAAATCCTTGCCGATGCCAGGGATCCGACCGGCGCCGTCGCACTCAGGGTCGTACAATGGCTGCGCTTTGGCGGCGGCGCCTATTTGCAAATGATTGGAATTGCGCGCACGGACGCCTGGAAAGAGGCCTACCCTCGCTTCCGCTCCGTGCGCGACGGCATCGAAGCGCGCTGAGGGCTTCGCAGCTCGAGAACCGCGCAGCTTGGTCAGCGAGAATCCCGCGGGTCCTGCGAAGGCGCGTCCGCATTGTCGTTGGCCGGCGTCTCCATTGAAGCCTTCGGTCCGCCTTTGGCGACCGCAACGAGCGCGGGTCGCAAAACGCGCTCGCCGATCATGTAACCGGGCTGTATCACGCGCGCCACCGTGCCTGCGGGCCGCGATGTATCGGGCACTTCGTACATCGCCTGATGGAGATTTGGATCGAATTTCTCGCCCAGCGGTTCGAATTTCTTCACGCCGTGCTTTTCCAGCACCTTGAGAAGCTCGCGCTCGGTGAGCTCGACGCCATCGAGCAGGGCCTTGGTGCCGCCGTCGGCTTTCTCTCGCAGGTCCGCGTCGAGCGCGCCGAGCGCACGCTCCATATTGTCGGCAACCGCTAGGATATCGCGTGCGAAAGCGGCGATGCCGTACTCGCGGGCATCGGCCACTTGGCGCTCCGTCCGCTTGCGCAGATTTTCCATTTCCGCGAGCGAACGCAGGAGCTTGTCCTTGTAATCGGCGGCTTCGCGGGCAAGCGCGACCATTGGATCCCCTTTCGCAGCGGCTGAGGTCTCACCAGCCGCTGAATTGATCGAGCTCTCGGACGCGGCCTGATCGGCTCCTTGGTCATTGTCATCGGTCGCGGCGCCCGATGCGCGAACGGTCGTATCCGGCATTGTTGTGTTCCCACTTACAATTCGGCTCGCCCCCGATATCAGGGCTGAACCCCGAAAAATCAACCCGTAACGGCGGGTTATGCCGTCACCCGCCGATCAGCTTGCTCACGACCTTGGCGGTATAATCCACCATCGGCACCACCCGTGCGTAATTGAGCCGGGTCGGGCCGATCACGCCGAGTACGCCGACAATGCGCCCGGCGCCGTCGCGGTAAGGCGCGACAATGGTCGAAGAGCCTGAGAGGGAAAACAGCTTGTTCTCCGAGCCGATAAAGATACGGGCGCCTTCGGCGCGCTCGGCCCGGCCGAGGAGATCGATGACCCCACGCTTGGTTTCGAGATCATCGAACAGAAGCCGCACCCGCTCGAGGTCTTCGACCGCCTTGAGATCGTCGAGCAAGTGAGCCGCGCCACGCACGATTAGCTTTCGCTCATCCGACTCCCCGCCCGACCAGCTCGCGAGACCGGCGGCGACGATCTTCTGAGTGAGTTGGTCGAGTTCGGCCTGCGCCGCCGCGAGCGCTTTCTCCAGTTCGACCTTGGCCTCCACCAATGTACGGCCGCGCACATGAGCATTGAGGAAGTTCGCGGCTTCGGTGAGGGAGGCTGCGGGCAGCCCCATCGAGACGTTGATGATGCGATTCTCGACCTGTCCATCCTCGCCGACCAGGATGACCAGCGCGCGCTCGGGCTCGAGCCGCACGAATTCGATGTGCTTCAGTCGCACGTTCGACTTTGCTGTCAGCACCACCCCGGCTGCGCGCGTGAGGTCAGACAGCATGACGGAGGCTTCGTTGAGCACGGCCTCCATGGATTTTCCGGCGGTCGCCACCTTCGCCTCCATCGCGCGCCGGTCGGATTCGGCGAGGTCGCCGATCTCCATCAATGCGTCGACGAAGAAGCGCAAGCCGAGCTCGGTCGGTAGCCGCCCTGCCGACGTGTGCGGCGCATAGATGAGACCGAGGTGCTCCAGGTCCGACATCACGTTGCGCACGGAGGCGGGCGAGAGCGGGGTCGTGATCAATCGCGAGATATTGCGCGAGCCTACAGGCTCGCCGGTGGCAAGATAGCTCTCGACGATCTGTCGGAAAATATCGCGCGAGCGCTCGTTGAGCTGTGCGAGGCTCACCTGTGTCGCGCCGATCGGGACGTCGTGGGACAATCATCTCTCCGTTCAAACGCGACAGAATGGTCCATTCCGAGTGCGCAGTTCAAGCCTTATAGGCTTTGCCCGCTCGGCCGTCGCTGCTAGCTTGCAGAAGTGTACGAGTATTTAGCCGCGGGAGGATCGAGGATGACAAGATTAAGCAAGCTTGCGGTCGGTGCGGCCGCCATCGTTGGCCTCCTTTCAACCCTGTCTGCCGGCGCGCACGCGCAGACCGTGATCGAGGAATGGTCCACCGCCAAACTTCCGGCACCGCCCGCGCTCAAGCCTGCAACGATCGTTCCGAACGAGACGGCGCTGCTGGTGATGGATTTCACCAAGCAAACCTGCACCAACGAGCGCCGTCCGCGTTGCGCGCGCTCGGTCGCAAAAGTTCTCAATCTGGTGACGCAAGCACGCGGCAAGGGCGCTTTCATCGTCTACAGCGTCGCGGTGCCCGGTTCGGTCCCTTCCGACATTCTCCCTGAGCTTACGCCGGCGGCGGGAGAGCCGGTGCTGCCTCCCTTGGGGCCGGACAAGTTCATCGCCAGCGATCTGGAGAAGACCCTCAAGGATAAGGGCATCAAGACGGTGGTGGCGATGGGAACGCAGGCACAGACTTCGGTGTTGCATACGGCCGGCGCAGCGGCGCTGCGGGGATTCAAAGTGATCGTTCCGGTCGACGGCATGTCCGCCGATGATGTGTTCCCCGAACTCTATACCGCCTGGCACCTCGCCACCGCGGCGCGTATCAGCCCGCAGGTGACGTTGACCAAGTTCGACCTCATCGGCTTTTGAACTCGTCGGCTGCTTCCCTTCGCCCTCTTGTGGGTCGCGGCGCTCGCCCCTAAAAGCTTGCCGCGTACGCAGGAGACCAGGATGCGACCGAGCCGCCGACAGCCCGACGAGCTGCGCACGATCTCGCTCGAGCGCGGCGTGGTGAAATACGCCGAGGGCTCCTGCTTCGTGAAGTTCGGCGACACCCATGTGCTGGTGACGGCGACGCTCGAGGATCGCCTGCCGCCTTGGCTCAAGGGACAGGCGCGCGGCTGGGTGACTGCCGAATACGGCATGCTGCCGCGGGCTACCTCAGAGCGCACCCGCCGGGAGGCATCGGCCGGCAAGCAGAGCGGGCGCACGATCGAGATCCAGCGGCTGATCGGCCGCAGTCTGCGCGCGGTGCTCGATCTCCCTGCGCTCGGCGAGCGGCAGATCACGATTGACTGCGACGTGATCCAAGCCGACGGCGGAACCCGCACTGCGGCCATCACTGGCGCGTGGGTCGCGCTGCACGATTGCATCGCCTGGATGAAGACGCGCGAGATGGTGACGGCGGACCCGCTGCGCGACCATGTCGCCGCCATCTCTTGCGGTATCTGCAATGGCACGCCGGTACTCGATCTCGATTACGCCGAGGATTCGCAGGCCGACACGGATGCCAATTTCGTCATGACGGGCAGCGCACGAATCGTCGAGGTGCAGGGCACGGCCGAGAAGATCCCCTTCACCGAGGAACAGTTCCTCGGTCTGCTTGCGCTCGCGAAGAAGGGGGTGATGAAACTCGTCGACCTGCAGAAACTGGCGGTGATGTGAGCGCGCATTGCGCGGGATCGCGATGAGTTCGAAAGCCGCCGAGCATCGACGCCTGGCTGGCCGTCTCGTGGTTGCGACGCACAATCCGGGCAAGCTCAAGGAAATGCGCGAGCTTCTGATGCCGTTTGGAATTGACGCGCTCTCTGCAGGCGAGCTCGGGTTGCCTGAGCCGGCGGAGAACGGCACGACCTTCCAGGAGAACGCGCGCATCAAGGCGCGCGCTGCGGCGACGGCCTCGGGTTTCCCGGCATTCGCGGATGATTCCGGGCTGACCGTCGATGCGCTCGGTGGCGCGCCCGGTATCTACTCGGCGCGCTGGGCCGGTCCCGAAAAGGACTTCCGGCGTGCCATGCAGGCGGTGGAAGACAAGTTGCGCGAGCGCGGCGCGCACGCGCGTGGCCAGCGCAAGGCGCAGTTCGTTTGCGCGCTCTGCCTCGCCTGGCCCGACGGACACCTTGAAGAATTCGACGCCGCCGTGCACGGCACCCTTGCCTGGCCGCCACGCGGCGACCAGGGTTTCGGATACGATCCCATGTTTTTGCCGGATGGCCACGCGCTGACCTTCGGCGAGATGACGAATACGGAGAAGCATGGCGTGCCACCGGCGGGCAAGGGACTCTCGCACCGCGCCCGCGCGTTCCTAAAGCTCGCGGAGGCCTGTCTTGCAAAATCTTGACCGCGCCGACGCGCCGGCGCTCGGCGTCTACATCCATTGGCCGTTCTGCCTATCGAAATGCCCCTATTGTGACTTCAACAGCCATGTGCGCCATAGCGCTATCGACGAGGACCGTTTCACGCGCGCCTTCGCCGCCGAAATCGCCGCGACCGCTGCGCGCGTTCCCGGGCGCACCGTCTCCACCATCTTCTTCGGCGGCGGCACGCCATCGCTGATGCAGCCTGCGACGGTCGGCACGATCATCGACGCCGTCGCGCGGCATTGGCCCATAGCGCCGGATGCCGAGGTCACGCTCGAAGCCAATCCGACCAGCGTCGAAGCAGGGCGCTTTCATGGTTTTCGCACAGCCGGCGTCAATCGCGTCTCGCTGGGCGTGCAGGCGCTGGAGGACAGAGCGCTCAAAGAGCTTGGGCGGCTGCATTCGGCGCAGGAGGCGCTCGAGGCGGTGGCGATCGCGCGCTCGATCTTCGAGCGCTATTCCTTCGATCTGATTTACGCGCGCCCCGGCCAGACGCCGCAAGCCTGGGCCGCCGAACTCAGACGCGCGACCGCCGAGGCTGGCGAGCATCTTTCGCTCTACCAACTCACGATCGAGCAGGACACGCCGTTTGCAGCGCTGCACGCGGCCGGCAAGCTCGTCCCTCCCGGCGACGACACCGCACGCGCCCTCTATGACACGACCCAGAGCGTGTGCGCGAGCGCCGGTCTTCCCGCATATGAGATCTCAAACCACGCACGTGCGGGCGCCGAGTGCCGGCACAATCTCATCTGCTGGCGCGGACACGAATATGCCGGTATCGGGCCCGGCGCCCATGGACGGCTCGACATCGCCGGCGAGCGCCGCGCCACGGCAACCGAGAAGGAGCCGCAGAACTGGCTCATGCGGGTGGAATCGTTCGGTCATGGCGTGGTTAGCGACGAGGCGCTCACACGCGAGCAAATGGCGGACGAGTTTTTGCTGATGGGATTGCGGCTAGCCGAGGGAATCGATCTCGCTCGCTACGCGCGCCTTGCGGGCCGGCCACTCGACGCGCGTCGTCTGGCCCTGCTGTGCGAGCAAGGCGCGATCGAGACGACGGCGAGCGGCAGGCTGCGCGTCACCCTCGCCGGTTTTCCCGTGCTCGATGCGGTGGTCGCCGATCTCGCCGCGTGAGAAGGGCTAGGTCGCCGACCCGCCGAAACCCTTGGGCGGCGGGCTGATGATCTGCCCGCCGGTCGGCGAC
>JBJMTU010000230.1:0-6555 GCA_045811545.1 Xanthobacteraceae bacterium
ACGCGCCGCGAAGATGGGCATCAAAGACCCGCGCAAGAAGTACGAGATCGGCGACCTGGTGAAGGGCGATTGCCTCTTCGCCGCAACCGGAGTCACCACCGGAGCGCTCCTCGATGGCGTCCGGGTCCGCAAGGATGTAATCGAAACCGAAACGGTCGTTATGCGCTCGATCACCGGCACCGTGCGCTGGATCCGAGCAGAGCACCGGCAACTCGAGAAGTTTCATCTGGATTGAAGACGGGTGCTCGGCCACGACATTCTGATGGCGAAGCGTATCTAAGACCCGCGACGGGGGCCGTGGCCGCACTCTTATCGTTCGTCCCTTCTGCGTGGCGAGGGATCATTGTGAGATCCGTTGCTGGGATCATGGTGCTTGCCGTTCCGATGCCTGCCGATGTCGAGGCCGCCTCCTGCCGCGGCTACCCGCAAGCTATTCGCGCCGCGATCAAAAAACACGTCGGGGCGTTGCGCGCGCTCGAGCAGGAGACGGCCGACCGGTTCAAGGGCTTTGATACGCGCCCGTTCAGCTATCTCCTCGGCCGGGCGCGCGCTACGGCCGCAGTGGTTGCAGATAAAGATGAGCTGGCAGCGGAAGAGGCGCTCAGCCGCTGCCCGCAGACTATACCCCCCGTGCGGCGTGTGTGTGCGGAAGCTGCGCAAGCACTTATCGACCTGATCGAGGAACAGGAGACCGGCACTGCCAGCGCGCAATCGAAGCAGCTTTACGCACAGGCCATGCCGCAATGCGAGCGATGGATGGACTTTGCACCTTTGGCCACCGTGTTCAGGGCCGTCGACTGAACGAAGAGGTGAAGGGGAAGCTCGCAATACCCATCTTGTCGGCAGCGCCGCAACGGCGGAAAAATATGTGAAGTACTTCTTGATCGCGACAGAATGCGGGTTCGGCCGCCGGCCGCCGCAGATTATACCGGAGCTGTTACGCTTTCACGCGCGGCAGCCGAAATAGCCAGGCAAAACCGCGCCGGTGCCGCATGGGCGTATCCAACATCGAGATCCGGCTGCTGCGGTTTGACGAGCGCGCCGCCTGGGAGCCGCTGTGGCAGGGCTACCAGGCCTTCTACAAGGTCGTGATCTCTGACGAGGCCACGGGTGTAACCTGGGCGCGGCTGCACGATCCGGCGGAACCGATGTACGCGCTCGGAGCCTATGTGGACGGGCGACTGTGCGGCATCGCTCACTATCTGTTCCACCGTTCGTGCTGGACGGTCGGCAACTACTGCTACCTGCAAGACCTGTTCGTCGCCGAAGCCACACGCAACCTCGGTATAGGGCGAGCCCTGATCGCGGCGGTGGAAGAGCGAGCGCGTCGAGCGGGCGCGAGCCGCGTGTATTGGCTCACCCACGAGACCAATACAAGCGCGCGGGCGCTCTACGACAAGCTGGCGGAGCGCTCCGGGTTCATCCAATATCGGAAGCTTTTTTGATGTGATTCGGAGCGTCGATGGCACTGGCTTTGACAGCACCGGTCGTGCCGAAGCGGCGTTCCTTTCTCGGGGTGGAGCGCTCGGCTTGCGGACGCGCCTGGCGCGACCGCCTGGACGAGCGCGGCACGGCGCGCGCGCTTGCGATTGCGCAGCGCCACCAGAACGTGCCCGAACTGCTGGCGCGCATTCTCGCCGGCCGCGGGGTCGAGGTGGACCAGGTTACAAGCTTCCTCGACCCGACCGTGCGCACGCTGATGCCGGATCCGCATACGCTCGCCGATATGCGCGCCGCTGCGCTTCGGTTGGCGGACGCCATCACCCGCGGTGAAACCATCGCCATCTTCGGCGACTACGATGTCGATGGTGCGACATCGGCCGCTGTGCTCGGCCGATACTTGCGGCATTGCAGCCTCCGCCCCCTCGTACACATTCCCGACCGTTTGTTCGAAGGCTACGGCCCGAACACGGAGGCGGTCCGCACGTTGGCGGCGCAAGGTGCGAGCCTCCTCGTTGCCGTCGATTGCGGGACCACCAGCTACGAGCCGCTTCTTGAGGCGCACAGGCTTGGGCTCGACGTGATCGTGATCGACCATCACCTGGCCGACGAACGCTTGCCTGACGCGTTGGCCGTGGTGAACCCTAACCGGCTCGACGACCTTTCGGGACTTAGCCAGCTTGCCGCCGTAGGTCTCGTGTTCATGACCGTGGTTGCGGTCAACCGCGAAATTCGGGCGCGCGGATTCTGGACGCAGGAACGGCCGGATCCGGATCTCCTGGGGTTCCTCGACCTGGTAGCGCTCGGAACGATCGCCGATGTGGTGCCGCTCACCGGTCTCAACCGCGCTTTTGTCGCCAAGGGTCTGGTGGCGCTGCGGCGGCGCGATAATCCCGGCCTTACCGCTTTGATGGACGTCGCGCGGCTGGGCGGTCCGCCCGAGCCCTGGCACCTCGGCTTTCTCTTGGGCCCGCGGATCAATGCCGGCGGCCGCATCGGCCGGGCCGCGCTGGGAGTCGAGCTGCTCATGCACGAGGATCCGTGCGAATGCGCGCGGATCGCCGGCGAACTCGACCGCCTCAACCGCGAGCGTCAAGCGATCGAAGTTGCCACCGTGGCGCAGGCCGAGGCCGAGGCCATGGCCGCGCTCGGTGCCGACGAGAAGGGATCCGTTGTCGTTACTGCCGCCGAGGGCTGGCATCCAGGAGTGGTCGGGCTCGTCGCCGCACGGCTGCGGGAGCGGTTCGGACGGCCTTCCTTCGCCGTCGCGCTCGAGCCGGGCGGCATCGGCACAGGGTCCGGACGCTCGATCACGGGTGTTGATCTTGGCCGCGCCGTGCGCCAAGCCGTGAGCATGGGCCTGCTCATGAAGGGCGGCGGGCATGCCATGGCGGCCGGCGTCACGCTTAGAAGGGACAAGCTGAGCGCGTTCCGCGCCTATCTCGAGGACGCGCTCGCTGGTGCGGTCGAAGCCGCGCGACGCGAAGATGCCCTGCTGATCGACGGCGCCCTTACGGCCGCTGCCGCCAACAACGACAGCGTGGCGATGATCGCCCGCGCGGGTCCGTTCGGCGCAGGCAATCCCGAGCCGGTCATTGCATTTCCTGCGCATACCCTGGTGTATGCCGACGAGGTGGGCCAGTCCCATGTACGGGCGCGATTGCGCGCCGGCGATGGCTCGATCATCAATGCCATCGCATTTCGTGCCGCCGGACAAAAAGTTGGGATCGCGCTCGGAAACGCGCGCGGGCAATCCATCCACGCAGCCGGCACCTTGTGCCTCGACCGCTGGAATGGCACTGAGCGGGTGCAGCTGCGGCTCATCGATCTGGCGCCGGCTGACGTAAGCCTCGGTGCCCAATAACATCGCCAGTCATGCCAGTAGAGCCACACATTTCGCGGCGTCATCGCCCGCGCATGCGGGCGATCCAGTAATCACAGTCCCATCAATGCGCAAAGAGAAGATTTCTGGGTGTACATCCTTGCTAGCAAGATAGGCGGCACCCTCTATATCGGCGTTACAAACGATCTCGTTCGGCGGGTAATTTAAGCATCAAGCGGAGCTGATGCGCGGTTTTACCAAACGATATGGCGTTCACCGCCTGGTTTACTTCGAGCAATTCAGTGATATCGAAAGTGCGATCCGTCGTGAAAAGCGGCTCAAGAAATGGAATCGAGCGTGGAAGGTTCGCTTGATAGAAGAAGCAAACCCGAACTGGGACGACCTGTTTCCTGCAATTGCCAACCGCTGAGAATGCTGGATGCACGCCGTTACGCATGGCCCTAGCTTAACGGCGGTGCTGGTGTCATCGTCCGCGAAAGCGGACGATCCAGTAAACGCCGGCGTGCATGAAAGGAACGGCTTCGCGCCTTCATCCTGCGGACATGGGTTACTGGATGCCCGCCTTCGCGGGGCATGACACCGGAGTGAAAGCGAGACGATGTCGAAACTCAAACTGTCCGTCGCGGTCGGCAACTACGATCGGGTGCGGCCGCTCATGGACGACGCGGTCCAGATCGACGGCGTTGATCCCGTGTTCATGAACTTGCCGCCGGAGGAAATCTTCTTCCGCGCCTTCCGCAACACGGATTTCGACGTCTGCGAATTATCGATGTCGAGCTTCACGGTGAAGGTCGCCGAGCGCAATTGTCCCTATGTGGGGGTGCCGGCATTCGTGTCGCGGGCGTTTCGTCACAATTCGATCTATGTGCGCCGCGACCGCATCAAGTCTCCCGCCGATCTCAAGGGCAAACGCGTCGGACTGCCGGAGTATCAACTGACCGCCTGCGTTTGGGCACGCATCATCCTGGAGGATGACCACGGCGTGAAACCGTCCGACATCGCGTGGGTCCGGGGAGGGATCGAGCATCCCGGCCGGCCGGAGAAAATCGCCATCAAGCTTCCCGCCGACGTGCGCATCGAAGACGCGCCGCAAGGCACAACGATCTCGGAGCTACTGGAGCGCGGCGAGATCGATGGCTTCATCGCGCCGCGCGTGCCAAGCCTCGCCGGCAAGGACAATGCGCATATCGGCTGGCTGTTTCTGGATCCGATTGCCGCGGCAAGAGATTATTTCAAACGCACCGGCATATTCCCGATCATGCATATCACCGGCATCCGTCGCGAGCTGGTGGAGACGCATCCGTGGCTGCCGGCGGCTGTATTCAAGGCGTTCCAGGAGGCAAAGGCGAAGTGCCTTGCCGCGCTCGAGGACACTGCCGCGAGCAAGGTGACGCTGCCGTTCGTGGAGGAGGAGCTGCGTGCCGCGCGTGAGCTCATGGGCCATGACTTCTGGTCCTATGGCCTTCACGCCAATCGCAAAGTGCTGGAGACCTTCCTGCGTCACCACCACGCGCAGGGGCTTTCATCGCGACTGGTGTCGCCCGAGGAGCTTTTTCACCCCTCAACCCACGAGAGCTTTGCGATTTAGGCGCGACGCCCGCGACTGCTGCCGGTATTATTTCTGGCCGGTGCTATCCGTGCCGGCGTCCTCACGGCTTCTCGGTTCCGCGCAGCATGGCCGCAGTCGCGACCGCCGAATACCCGGGCTCGACCCGGACGTCGACCACCGCTACCTGGCCCGCCTCCACGGCCGCGATCGCCTTCTCGAAGGTCGGCACCAGATCGCCCGTCTTCATGACCGGGGGAAATCCAACCGCACCTTGCGCAGCCCCCAGCCCGGCGCAATCGATGTCGGGATCGGAAATGCGCTGGCCGATCCAGCGGTTCTCCGGCGGCCGGTTGCGGATGCGCGCCACGCGCTCCTGGTGCAGTTCGTCATTGAAAAACGAACGATTGTTGCAAACGACGACGAGGAGTGGAATGCGATAATGCACGGCGGTCCACAGCGCGGTCACGCCCATGCAGAAGTCGCCGTCGCCGCAGATTGCGATGGGGAGCCGTCCCGAGCCCTTGAGCGCGAGCGCAGCGCCGACCGAAACGCCCGGGCCGCCGCCGACGCCGCCGCCCCCTTCCGAGCCGATGTAGTCGAGCGGATGACGGAACGGCCACGTAGCGCCGTTCCAGGAGAGCGGCAGATGCGTGAGCGTAACCTCGCGCTCGCCGACTGCCGCTTTGAGCGCGCGCGCGAGGTCGTCGACCCGTACGGGCCCGCTGGACGGATCGTATTTTTCCGCCCTTGGCTTCACCTCCGCCGGCTTGCGCTGCTTGCCACCGCTCAGCGCAGCAAGCAGCTGCGGCACTGCTGCGTCGGGCGTGGTGGGCAGCAGCAGATCGACCGGCGGCAGCATTTCGTAGTCCATGCTCCAGCCGTTGTGGACGTGGAAGTCGGCGCTGACGCTGATGATCTTCGCTTTCGGACCTTCCTGTCCGAGCGCATTGCGCAAGGCGCCGCCGAGATCGACCCAGTCGAGCGCGAGGATCACATCCGCCGCTTTGATCGCGGCGATAGCCTCCGGCACCATCGCGTTTGAGGCTGGCGCGCCCGCGTGCAGCGGATGATCGGTCGGGAAGCCGCAGCCGATCTTGAGATCGCTGATCACCTTAGCGTTGAGCGTTTCTGCCAGCGCGACGCGCTCGTTCCATCCATCCACACTGCGTGAAACCCGCCCCATGAAAATGACGGGGTGCTTCGCTCCTTTGAGCATTGCCACCGCGTTCTCGATGAGTTCGGCTGACGCGGTAGGTTCGGCAACGGGCATGAACCGGGCCGCATCGATTGGCGCGAGCGGCTCTGCGAGCTTTGCCTCCTGCATTTCGGCGTCGAGGTTGATGTAGACCGGGCCGCGCGGCGCGGTGCTGGCCATCCAGGCGGCGCGCAGGAGCGCCTCGCGGGCGGCCGCGGGCGAGGCGGGCTGGTCGTCCCATTTGGTGTAGTTGCGAACGATTGCGCCCTGGTCGCGCGCGGTGTGGATCCAGTCGATCCACGGCCGACGCTTGGCCGCATCCACCGGGCCGGTCGCGCCGAGCACGATGACCGGCTGGCGATCGCACCAGGCGTTGAAGATCGCCATGGTGGCGTGGAAGAGTCCCACGTTGGAGTGCACGGCCGCCGCCATCGTCTTGCCGGTCACCTTGGCGTAGCCGTGGGCGATGGCGACCGCGCTTTCCTCGTGCAGGCAGAGCAGCATCTGCGGCGTCTCGTTGCCGAGGAA
>JBJMTU010000231.1:0-8650 GCA_045811545.1 Xanthobacteraceae bacterium
AAGGATTGAAACGCTGGTTTGTACGGCCTGACGTTTTTTGTCCACATTCGACGGCAATCAGCCGCGGTTTTTCGAAAATTTTGAACGATCTGAATTTGACTAAAATTGTTAGCAACCGTGGCGGCGCCCTGAAGACAGGCTCAAAATTCGGTTTCCGGTCACCCTTGCTTCCAGCGTGTGGCGCCAACAGACCGTTCACCATTCGCTAACGAATGCGTCGCCGAGGTCTTGGCGAAATGAGAACCCCGGTCGCTGCATCGCTGCACGGCTGCGACTTTAGTGTTCGCTTAAGCGGCCTCTGACACGATCCCGCCAGGCGAAAGGGGGGCGCGTCCAAAATTTCGGGCGTGCACGAGAACGTGGGTCCGATTCCAGATCATTTTGGCGCGTTTGTTACGCGCGCTGGCACGACACAGTGCGACGACGTTCGCGGGCGCCAGCGGTGGCCAGCTGGTCGTGGTAACGACGTTGCTTCCGCGCTCGGGTGCGTAATGCCATGACGCGCGCGAGTCGAGAAAAGAGCGGGCCGCTCGACGGCCGTCACGCGATAGGCGTATTGAGTGGGCTCGGCTGGAGAGCGCGAGATGCCGCGGGCGTGGTCCTCGGTGCCCTCCTCACGATGACGGTCCTGATCAACGTGCTGTTCATGCAGTCCGGCTCGCACCCGGCCCCGATGTTCAAGACCGGGCAAATGAAACCGGCAATGGCAACGGATAGCACGTCCGTGCCGCGTCCACGGCCGATCGAGCCGGCAGGTCCCGCGGCGCCGACGAAGTCCGCGCCGCGTCCGCCGGGTGAGATCATCAATGATATCCAGCGCGAATTGGCGCGCCGCGGCTACTACGATGGTGTTGTCGATGGCCTGTATGGCCCCAAGACGGACGCTGCAATCCGGGACTTTGAACAGGCGGCCGCACTCAAGCCGAGCGCGGAGCCTAACGAACCACTGCTGCAGGCCATCATGCGAGCGCCGGCCAAGCTGGTGAAGGGAGCGACCGCAGCCACGCCTGGCGCACGTCCGATGCCAATCCGGGCTGATGGCGTCGGCGGCCGGCCGCCGCCATCGAAGCGCGTCATCGCGCTGCAGCGGGCGCTGGCAGAATACGGCTACGGCCAGATCAGGGCGAGCGGGCTCATCGACGCGGAGACGCAGGCCGCCATCGAGAAATTCGAGCGCGAGCGCAAGCTGCCGATCACGGGCCAGGCGTCCGACCTCGTCATGCGCGAACTGGCGGCGATGACTGGCCGACCTTTGGAATAAGGTTCGGTCGCGCCCTGTCATATCATTGAAGAAGTGGCCGGCACGGCTTTCGTCCAGCTCGCGCATGTGATGAATACTTGCCCTATGCGAGCATAGGAACGAGAAGTTCAAATGCGCCTGAAATCTGCGATCTGGGTCGCCGCTTATATCCGCCGCTGCCACATCGAGGGAGCGTTCGCGGCGGTGCGGCGGCGCGGTGCTGAAGAGGCAGGGACCATTTTCGTCAAGCTGAACCGCCTCGACGGTACGGCGGAGTTATTCGGCCCGGCGCCGCAGAGCGCGTTCGACCATGCGCGTCCGGCGGACCGATTGTTCAGCCGCTGCCTCGGCGAACAACCCGCCCCGGAAGCTAAGATCGAGGAACGCCTCGCGCGCGAGCTGTGCTTCGATCCGGATGCGTGGATTCTCGAAGTTGAGGACCGCGCCGGTCGTCATTTCCTCGATCAGGTTCTAGCCTGAACGGGCGGGTTCAGCCCACAAGCTCATTACTTTTCACGATAGCCTTCCCGGACGGCGCGACAGCTCGGACGCGCCGTGCGTTTTCCGCCGTGGCCCGCCAAGGGATCGATTCATGGAGAATCGGGCTGCTCTCGGCTTGCGCGGCGTCGCGCCAGATCGCAACCAAGCGGCATGCTGCATCCCTGCTGATCTCGCGATAGAGGTGGGCAAGCTCATGGACGCGATCACCCCATTGCCCAACCCAAAGACTTAGCGCCGGCAATAGGCAGTGCAGCACCGTGTTCGACAAGTCCATGGCCTTGGCGGCGACCACGATCGGCTCACCGAGCGGGTCATAAAGAATGCGCCACGCTTGTGCCGCGGAGACGCCAAGCAGCCGTTCGAGTTCCTGGGTGAGAGGCTCGGGTTTGTGCCGGAGTGCGGCCGCTTCCAGGCGCCAGATATCCGTGCCCAGCACCGCCGGCAAACGGTGCGGGCGGAACGATGCGTAGTGGAGATTGATCAGGATCAGTCGGCGCTCCGCCGCTATTGCCTGGTAGAATACTTCCGAGAGTTCCGCAGCCGCAGCGAGCGGGGCTGCGACGCGGACGGCTGGCCGAGCAGCCGAAGGTTCGGTCCCAATATTCTCCGCATCGATGCCGGCCGGAGCTTCGGCGATCGGCTCGCTTTCCGCTGACCTCAGGTGTGGGGAGTGCGCGAGAATCGGACCGGCGACTTCGATCACATCGCGCGCCAGTCGCTCGAGGACGGGCATGGGAGCCGACGGGTAGGATGCAAGCCGCGCAGCGAGCGCAGCCCGTTCTGAGAGTGCGGCCGCATCGATGAGCCGCAACGCGAGCTCGGTGTAGTAGTGTTCGTCTTCGGGCGTGTGGATCGGCCGCTGCAGGTAGAGATCGGTCAGTGTCCGCAACAAGCTCGCGCACATGTCGGCCGCGTTGCCGTCAACGAGATCGAGCAGGCCTTCGAGGTCAGCAAATGCCGCCGCAGCCGTCATTATGGTCACTGCGCCTTTACTGCAACACTTTGGATTTGAGATACCCTAAGGGGCGCGCGTTAGCGGACCGTTAACCTTGTGCGCCTCAAATCGCGCAGGAGCCGCGTTGCGGCATCCCACCGTTGGGGCGGGGGCAACGACATGGGTACCGTGATCAATTTTCCGACGGCGGGGCGCGCCGCGCGGGGACCAAATTCGATGGCCGGAAAGTCCCAATCAGCCGCCGTAATTATTCTCCCGGTCATCCGGATCGAACGACATGCTGAGGCGCCGAGCGGCGACCTCGAACCCGACACCGGGAGTACTGCGCGCCGCCGTCGCCGACGGCCTGCCAACCGCTCGTGAGGCCGCCAACCGATCATTCCGGGGCGCGGACCTCGGCCGGCTCCGAGAATCACTGGAGAATATCTCAACTCGGTCGGAGCGGCACCGCTGGTACGCAATCTTCACTGCGCACGGCACTGCGCGGCCGCGAGTGCATTTCGCACCGCAGGAATCCACCCCGCTTCAGCGGCGAGCGCTCTGATCACAATCAGGCCGGTGGTTGTCGGTGATGTCACGATCAACCGGTCCGCAGCCGTGATCTCTTCGTTCTCTGGCAGCTCCGCCCGTTGTGCTGCCGTCATAAGATCAAGCTCGATCAGCCGGCGCCCGGCAGCGCGATCATTGATCGCGTAGTAGGCGACGTCGGAACGAGTGTAGAACGATACCGACGTGTAGGCCTGGCTGATCGGCACGGAGAATTTTAGAGGACCCCGTGACAAATCATAGCGGCAGACGGACACCTGGAAGGCCGGATCCATGAAGGGCATGAGCGCCTTCTCCGGGGTAGGACCAGGAATAGGAATGACAGAGTTGACCGGAGCGATCACGGAAACGCGGGCATAGGCGTCCTGGCTTGCCATCCGGGGGAGCAGCAGGACTGTTGCCAGATGCACGATGCCGGCAAGCAGAAGCGCGCCCAACAGCCATAACGCCAAGCGAATCACAGGCAAGCTCTCTTGGTGATCAAGGGCATCGGCGCCTCCGATCCGGTTCGGGTCGCCACGCCGATCGGCGTATCATAGAGCCGTAACACCAGCAGGTACTTCTCTACGCCGCCGGTCGGCAGCCAATTGCCCGGCCGGGCACGGGGACTGACCATAATCTCGAAGCTGCCGTCCGCGTTGCGGATGATCTCCTGGCTGGTGAAGCCGTGCCGTTGAGCCGAATTGGCTACGAGCCGACCTTCGGAGTCGTACAGAGTGATGGTCCAAAACCGGGCCTGCGGCGTGGTGCCGCTCAACAGCACGTCGCAGCGCCCGTCGAGCGGGTCACCGATATCATCGGTGCGGGCATAGAATGCGACCCCGTCGCCCGAGCCGATCGGCAGTTCGCCAGTGCGTGCGACGATTGCACGCGCATAGGGATCGATGCCGGCGGTCCCGTTCTTCGGCCAGCCGGTCCACGCACCGATGGTGACACCGCCATAGGCGCTGCCTCGCGTCAGGGCAAGCCAGGTCGTACCGAGGCCGACCACTGCCGCAATCACGAGCGCAAACACCGTTCCAAAAAGCAAGCGCACGTTCGATTCGCTAGCGTAGCCGTGACTGGAGCATTTTAACAAAAGCGGCCGGTCGGCTTCAATTACCGCGGTTCTGATCAGGCGCCCGTTGCTCTGATGCTGATGCAAAACTTCCTTGGGCTTGTGGTTTCGTATCGTCTGAAGCTTTGGTCATCTCGCCGCGGGCCGCGAGCGCCCGCGTGGCATCGTCCATCAGGCGCTCCACCCGGACCAGCGCGTCGGCGCCGCGTTTGGTGAGAACTGAGTTGGGGCGGCTGGCCGGTGCCTCGCCCTCCTTTTTGCCCTCGGCCACGCGCGCTGCGGGTCCTTGCGGGCCGAGGCCGGGAATGGGTTTGAGCTCGATCCCTTGGTGCGCGTAGGCCATGATCTCACGCCAGGTCATCGCGGGAAGGGAGCCGCCCGTCATCTGGTGCATGGCGGTGTAATCGTCGTTGCCGAACCACACCCCGCAAACCATGTTGCCAGTGTAGCCTACGAACCAGGCATCGCGGTAGGCATTGGTGGTGCCGGTCTTGCCCGCCGCCTTGATGCCGTCGAGGATGGCGCGCCGGGCGGTGCCTTCCTCCACCACCTTGCTCATGATCATGTTCATGTCCATGGCGACCTGCGGCGTGATCACCTGTAGCGGCTTCTTGCCGTCGCGGTCCCAACGCCAGATCAGCTCGCCTGCGCCGCTGCGCACCTCGAGCACCGCGTGCGGGGTCATCGCCTTGCCGAGATTGGGGAACATCGTGAAGCCGCCGGTGTGATCGAGCACGGTCACCTCGTCGGCGCCGATCGGCATGGAGGGGGTATCGGGCAATGGCGTGCGCAGGCCAGCTTTGCGTGCGGTATCTCTGATCTTGGCACGGCCGATTTTCGGATTGCCGTTGCCGAGCGCGATCGACAGCTTCACCGGAATGATGTTGATCGAGCGCACCAGCGCCTGCGTGAGCGTCATCGAGCCGGAAAAGCCGCCGCTGTAGTTTTTCGGGCACCAGTTGCCGATGCAGACCGGCGAGTCGACCACGATCGAGGTCGGCTTGAACCCGTTCATCAGGGCAGTGGCGTAGACATAGGGCTTGAACGAGGAGCCCGGCGCGCGCATGGCATCGGTCGCGCGGTTGAACTGGCTCTCGCTGTAGTCACGTCCGCCGACCATGGCGCGCACCGCGCCGTCGATGTCCATCAACACCGCGGCGCCCTGCTTGGCCTTGTATTCGTGCCCGTACTGCTTGAGCGAGTTCTGGAGTGCTTGCTCGGTATGGTTCTGCAGGTCGACGTCGAGGGCAAGGCGCACGACGAACACGCGCTCGTGCACGGACTTGGGCAAGGTTTCGACCAGCTTTTTCATCTCGTCGAAGGCCCAGTCGAGGTAATAGTGGGGCGAGCGTTCGTCGCGCCGATCGACTGCAATCGCCGGGTTGCGCCGGGCGCCGAACACCTGCCCCTCGGTCATGAATCCAGCCTCGATCAGATTGTCGAGGACGACGTTGGCACGTGCGCGCGCGGCCGGCAGATTGATATGTGGCGCGAATCTCGACGGCGCCTTGAAGAGGCCGGCCAACATCGCTGATTCCGCGAGGTTTACGTCGCGCGCAGACTTGTTGAAATAATACTGTGCCGCCGCATCCACTCCAAACGTGCCGCCGCCGAGATAGGCGCGATCAAGGTAGAGTTTGAGGATCTCGTTCTTCGGCAGCCGCGCTTCGAGCCAGAGCGCGAGGAACGCCTCCTTGACCTTGCGCTCGATGGTCCGCTCGTTCGACAGGAAGAGGTTCTTGGCCAATTGTTGGCTGATCGAGGAACCACCCTGCACCACGCCGCCCGCGCGCGCATTGGTGAGCATCGCGCGGAAGAGGCCGGGAATGTCGATGCCGAAATGCTCGTAGAAGCGGCGATCTTCGGTGGCGAGCGTTGCCTTGATCAGGTGGTCGGGAAACTGATCGAGGGGAATCGCGTCATTGTGCCGGATGCCGCGCGAACCGACTTCATTGCCGTAGCGGTCGAGGAAGGTGACCGCGAGCTCGGATTTCTTCAGCCAGTCGTCGTCCGAGGTTTCACGGAAAGCTGGGATCGCGAGCGCGAGCATGACCAGCAGACCCGCATTGCCCAGCGTCAGGCATTCCGACACCGGCTCAACGAAGTACCAGCGCCGCCAGCCAGAGACGTGGAAACGGTCCATGAACACGGTGAAGCGCTCATAAAGCTCGCGTCCCCAGGTCCGGGCCTGATACAGTCCGAAGTCGATGCGGGCGTCGAGATCGAGCAGGAAGCGCCGCAGCTTGATCTTCCAGCCGACTGGATTCCCGCTGTCTTGGAAAAGGTTGCGCAAGGTTCCCTCAGAGCCGAAGGCTAACTGCGGCGGGACGCAACCGCCCAACCGTTATCGAAAGTTTTAACCGATCCAGCGGTTCCAAACTATGGCGACCTGGTCACAAGATGAATAGCTCGAGCGATCCGGACAAGGTTCATCGCCGGCGATTTTTTTGACTGGCGGCCCACGCATGAGCGCTGACGAGACCCCGTTCTGGCGTCGTAAGTCATTGCCAGAGATGACGGATTCCGAATGGGAGAGCCTTTGCGACGGCTGCGGGCGCTGCTGTCTGGTCAAGCTCGAGGACGCGGATGACTCATCGCGTACCTACTTTACCGACATCGGCTGCCGCCTGCTCGACAGCAACGCCTGCCGCTGTCGGGACTATCCCAACCGGACGACAAAGGTGAAGGATTGCGTTCGGCTAACCCCAAGAAACATAAACCGAATCGTCTGGCTGCCCCCGAGCTGCGCCTATCGCTTGTTGGCTGACGGCCGGGATCTCTATTGGTGGCACCCGCTCGTTTCCGGTGATCCCGAGACCGTGCATCAGGCCGGGATCTCAGTACGCGGACGCGTCGGCGCGAGCGAAGACGAGGTCGAGGACAAAGATCTCGAGGACCGTATCGTGAGTTGGCCAGCACGCATACCGAAGGCGGCGAGGAAGCCGCGATCACCCCGGTAAGCCCGCGCACGAGTGCATGGCGCCCGCGCAGGGTGCCATCTTGTCGTCCCACGGCTTCCCCGACTAGATGCCCCGCGCCTCGCCGCCCGGGCCGGCGCTAGGCTGAACATGCGCGATCCGCTCACCCCACCACCGGCGGACTACCTCGACCACGCCGCCGCACGCCGCATCGTCGTCGGCGTGCTGCTGACCATGCTGCTCGCGGCCCTCGACCAGGTGATGGTGGCGACCGCACTGCCGACCATTGCCGCGAGCCTGGGCGACGTCGAGAACATGTCATGGGTGGTCACCGCCAACCTTTTGTGCGCGACCGCGGTGACGCCGCTCTACGGCAAGCTTTCCGATATCCACGGCCGCCGCACCATGATGCTGATCGCCATCGGCATCTATGCCGGCGGCTCGCTGGCCTGTGCGCTGGCGCCCTCCATGCTGATGCTGATTCTCGCCCGCGCGCTTCAGGGTCTCGGAGGCGGCGGCCTAATGCCGCTGGTACAAACCATCATCGGCGACGTTGCTTCGCCCCGCGATCGTCCGCGGTATCAGGCCTACACGTCTTCGACCTTCATCGTATCGACCGTGGGCGGCCCCATCCTCGGCGGCTTCATTGCGGAGCATCTGCATTGGTCATGGATTTTCTGGTTCAATCTGCCGCTGTGTGGACTGGCCTTTCTGCTCACCCACAACGTGTTGCAACGGCTGCCACGCCACGACCGCTGGCACAGCCTCGACGTACTGGGCATGGCGCTGATGGTGGGAGCCGCGATCGCGCTGATGCTTGCGCTGACCTGGGGCGGACGGCGCTATGCCTGGGGGTCGCCGCAGATCCTCGCACTCCTTGTTGCCTCCATCACGCTATGGGTCTTGTTCGCATGGCGCGTCATGAGCGCGGAGGAGCCGTTCATTCCGTTGTCGGTGCTGCGTGACGGCGCCACGCGCGTAGGCACCATGACCGCTTTCTTCGCGGTCGGTGTCGTCATTGCGCTGACTATCGTCCTGCCGCTCTATGCGCAGCTTGCGCTTGACTCTCGGTCAGCGAATCGGCATGGGCGATCATTGCGCTGCAAGGTGCTGCCACAGTCACGTCGGTCGTCGGCGGGCGCCTGCTGGTGCGCTTCACTCACTACAAGCGAATCCCGCTGGTCGGCCTGTTGCTCTCGATAGCGGCGCTGGTGCCGCTCGCAATCGCGCCGACCGGGCTTTCATCTTGGGCCGCGCTCGGCCTGATCGCACTTGTAGGGCTCGGATTGGGACCAACCTTCCCGTTCACGGTCGTGGTGGTGCAGAATGCGGTAGCGTTGCATCAGCTTGGCGTCGCGACCGGGACCATGAACTTCTTTCGCGCGCTCGGTTCGACGTTCATCGTCTCCTGTTTCGGCGCAATTGTGCTCGCA
>JBJMTU010000232.1:0-5456 GCA_045811545.1 Xanthobacteraceae bacterium
GGCGGCACCCCGGGCATGAACTTAATCAACGCCAGCAGCCGAGTTAGCCAAGAGGTTTCGATTCCGCGGCATCGTGCTATCTTCTTTGCAGATCGTTCCACGATGCTTGATGCCGGAGCGGCGGTGTCTGGACTAACGAAATAGAGAACTAGGGAGGAATGCGATGAGACGAGCCTTGATTGCCCTGCTACTCGCCGGCGCAGTTGCCGTGAGCGCGTCGACACAGGCGCAGGCCCGCTGGGGCTGGGGCCGGGGTTGGGGTTGGGGCATCGGTGCGTTCGCCATCGGCGCGCTGATTGGTGCGGCGCTGTGGCGGCCGGCATACGCCTACGGCTATCCGGCCTATGGCTATGGCTACGGCTATCCGGCCTATGGTTATGGCTACGGCTACCCGGCCTACAGCTACGGCTATGGCTATCCGGCCTATGGCTACGGCGGCTACTATCGACCTTATTACCGCGCGTACTATGGCGGCTACTATCGGCCGTACTATGGCTATCGGGTCGTGCGGCGGGTGGCCTATCGCCGGTGGTGATCATTCAAATCGAGGTTGGACACTCGATTTGAATTCGAGCCGGCCGGGTGCCAAGCGCGGCGCTCAGTCGTTGTCGGCTAACTGGCTCCTAAGCACCACCGGCGCGATGCCTGATTGCAGTGCCGCTTACTCCTGCATCGCTTCTTCACGCTTCGCCCGCAGTGCCGGCAGCGCAATGGCGAGGAGCAGCGCGAGGGCGGCCAACAGGAAGGCGGCGGAGATCGGCCGTGTGATCAGCACCGTGGGATCTCCGAACGAGATCATCATCGCGCGGCGCAGGTTTTCCTCCATCATCGGGCCGAGAATAAATCCGAGCACCATGGGCGCGGGCTCGCAGTCGAGCTTGAGCAGCACGTAGCCGACCGCCGACAGGGCAGCGAGCGCATAGACGTCGAAGATCTTGTTGTCGACGCTATAGGCGCCGATGCAGCAGAACACGAAGATCGCGGGAAACAGCAATCGGTAGGGGACCGCGAGCAGCTTAATCCACAAGCCGACCAGCGGGAGGTTCAACACCAGCAGCATGAGATTGCCGACCCACATGCTCGCGATCAGGCCCCAGAACAGTTCGGGCCGCTCCGTCATCACCTGCGGGCCGGGTGCAATCCCCTGGATCATCAGCGCGCCGATCATCAGCGCCATGGTCGGATTCGACGGGATGGCGAGCGTGAGCATCGGGATGAACGAGGTCTGCGCGCCGGCATTGTTGGCGGATTCAGGCGCCGCCACGCCGCGGATGTCGCCGTCCCCGAAAGCGCGCGGCGGTTTCGCGATCTTCTTCTCGAGCATGTAGGCGGCGAAGGCCGCGAGCAGCGCGCCGCCGCCCGGCAGCACGCCGAGGAGCGAGCCGAGTCCGGTGCCGCGCACGATCGACCAGAAGCAGGTGCGCAGGTCCGCGAGCGTCGGCAGCACGCTGCCGATACGCGAGGTGAACACCTGCTGCTTCTCCTTGTGCTCGAGATTGAGCACCACGTCGGTGATGCCGAAGAAGGCCATGGCGAGCGCGACGAAGCCGAGCCCGTCGACGAGCTCCGGCTGGCCGAAGGCAAAGCGAATGACCCCCGAGTTGACGTCGGTGCCGATGAGACCGAGCAGGATGCCGAAGCAAACCGTTGCGATCGCCTTGATGAGCGAGCCGCGCGCGAGCACAACGGCCGCGATCAGCCCGAACACCATCAGCGAGAAGTATTCGGCCGGGCTGAACTTGAGCGCGACCTCGGCAAGCGGCGGGGCGAAGTAGGCGATGAGGAGCGTCGCGATGCAGCCGGCGATGAACGAGCTGATCGCGGCCATGCCGAGCGCGGGCCCGGCGCGGCCGCGGCGCGCCATTTGATGGCCGTCGAGCGTGGTCACGACGGAGGACGATTCGCCCGGAATGTTGACCAGGATCGCCGTGGTCGAGCCGCCGTATTGGGCGCCGTAATAGATGCCGGCGAGCATGATCAGGGCCGGCGCGGGCCCAAGCCCGAAGGTGAAGGGCAACAGCATGGCGACGGTCGCCACCGGACCGATGCCGGGCAGTACGCCGACCAGGGTGCCGAGGAAACAGCCGATGAAGCAGTAGAGAAGATTCTCCCAGCTCAGCGCCACTCCCAGGCCGAATGCGAGATTGGAGAGCGTTTCCATTCCGCCTCACGAGCGCCTGTCGCGGCAAACCGGCGCGTGTTTTGCCGACAACAACATGTGAGCTTATGAACCCGGCCAGAGCGGAAGCGGCAGTCCCAATAGCCAAACGAAGACGCCGACCGAAAACGCGACCATCACCGCCGCGAGCGCGAGATTATCCCGCAGGCGCACGTCGCGCGCGGCGTAGGCGCCGACAAGCACGAGCACCGCGACGGCGGCAATGAGGCCGAGCCATTGCAGCGCGAGGCCGAACAGCACGATGGCCAAGATCGAGACGCCGATCGGGCGCGCCTCAAAGCGCGGTACCGGCGCACCGTCGAGAGCAAACGAGCGCAGCGCGATGATCAGCCCAAGCGCGGCAAGCAGCGCCCCTACCAGCGTCGGAAACATGGCCGGCCCCATGCGATGCATGTCGCCGAGCCGGTAGCGCTGCGCCAGGAGGACAAAGCCGCCGCCGATTGCGATGAAAATCAGCCCCGCCCAGAAATCCTTCGGCGAACGGATGCGCATTTATCTCATCCGTAGCGTGGGCAAAGGCGCAGTCCGGATCGTTGTGGAAACGCACGCTGGCGCGTGCGCCGTGCCCACACGGCATTCCGGTCGTCGTGCGCACGCGTGGGCACGCTTCGCTTTGCCCACTCTACGCATGCGCATCAACGCTCAATCCGGCCGGATGTTCGCCTTCTGGACGATCGTGCGGTAGCGCTCGGCCGCCTGTTTCACGCGCGCGTCCAACTCGGCCGCGCTCGATGGGATGGTTTCCACCCCGCCGCCAGCGAAGCGCTCCTTGACATCGGGCAGGTTGAGGATCTTCACCACTTCAGCATTGAGCTTGTCGATGATGGGCTGGGGAGTGCCTTTCGGCGCGAACAGCGCAGTCCAATTGGAGGCATCGACCTCCGTCACGCCTGCTTCCTGCAGCGTCGGCCAGTCGGGACTGAATTTGGACCGCTTGGCCATGGTCACCGCCAATGGGCGGGCACGGCCGGACTTGACGTGCGGGGCGACCGACGAGCTCGCCAGCACGCCGAGCGGAATGTCCGCTCCGGCCAGCGCAGCGGCGGCCGGCGCGCCGCCCTTGTAGGGGATGTGCTGAAACCGGGTGCCGGTATTGAGCGCCATCCATTCGAGCACAATCTGGTTGACGCTGCCGTTTCCCGGCGTGGCGACCGAGATCCGGCCTGGCTGCGCTTTGGCAGCGGCGATCACGTCGGCTACGGATTTGAAAGGCGCCTCCGCGTGCGCCGCCAGTACCATCGGCGCGTCGCTCACCATCGCGATCGGCGCGAGATCGCGCTCGACGTCGTAGGGCATTTCCTTGAACATCGCCGGGTTGATCGCGACGTCACCGACCGTCGCCATGACAAGGGTGTATCCGTCGGGCGCCGCCTTCGCCGCCGCCGTCATGGCGATGAAGCCATTGCCGCCCGGCCTGTTCTCCACCACCACCTGCTGGCCCCAGGCTTCCGTGAGTTTGGCGCCGAGAATGCGCGAGGCGATGTCGGTAATGCCGCCCGGCGCATAGGGCACCAGGATGTGGATCGGCTTGGTCGGGTAGTTCTGCGCCTGCGCGGGCGCCACCCAGAGGATGACAAGCGCGATCATACTTACGATCCAAGCCATGGATGCCTCCTGCGCCGACGCGTCGGGGCGCATAGCCTGCATGAGAGGGCGCCCCCATGGCAAGGAGCGACCGCGCCGCAGGGCACCGGGAGTTCAGACCTCGCGCACGATGGCGCTCTCGTGCCAGCGCCGCAGCATGAGATGGGAGAGCAGCGACAGCGCGAAGAAGATGACAATCCCGGCGAGCGAGAGAAGCAGCAGCGCCGCGAACATACGCGGAATGTTGAGCCGGTAGCCCGATTCGACGATTCGATAGGCGAGGCCAGAGCCGGCGCCCGCCGAGCCCGCCGCGATCTCGGCGACCACGGCGCCGATCAGCGAGAGCCCGCCCGCGATCTTCAAGCCGCCGAGCATATAGGGCAGCGCCGCCGGCAGCTTGAGCTCGAAGAGCATCTGGAGCCGGGTGGCGCCGTAGAGGCGGAAGAGGTCGACGAGGTTGTGATCGACCGAGTTGAGGCCGAGCGTGGTGTTGGCGAGCACGGGGAAGAAGGCGACGATCCAGGCGCAGGCGAGTACCGCGGCCTGCTGCGGAAGGTAGACGAGCAGGAGCGGCGCGATCGCCACGATCGGCGTCACCTGCAGGATCACCGCGTAGGGATAGAGCGAATATTCGACGAGGCGCGACTGGTTGAACAGCACGGCAAGCCCCACGCCGCCGACGGCCGCGAGCAGAAAACCTTCGAGCGTGGTCGTGAGCGTGACGAGAAGCGAAGCCAACAGCACCGCCCGGTCGGAGATGAGGGTCGAAAACACGAGCTGTGGCGACGGCAGCACGTAGGGCGGAATGTCGCCGATGCGTACCACGAGCTCCCACAGGAGCACCCCGAGCGCCAGGACCACGATCGGCAGCAGCACGCGCAGCAGGCGATCCGTGACGGGGGAGGTTTCGTCCTTCGGTTTCATCTCGCTCATGGCCGCGCGCCTACGCTCCCCTTCATGGCTCGTCCATCGCGGCGGAGGCGCGCGCCAACGCCTCCGACACCCGCCGGCAGTAGGCGGCATAATCGGCGGAGGTGCGGAAGTTTTCGTCGCGCGGATGGGGCGCGTCGATCGAAAGCTCGGTGAAGACGCGGCCCGGCCGTCGGGTCATCACGATGATCCGCTGCGAAAGATAGACGGACTCGAACACCGAATGGGTGACGAAGACCACGGTCTTGCCCAGCGATTGCCAGAGCCCCAGCAGGTCGTTGTTGAGGCGAAAGCGCGTGATCTCGTCGAGCGCCGCAAAGGGTTCGTCCATCAAAAGCAGCTCCGGCTCGGTGACAAGCGCTCGCGCGATCGAGGCGCGCATCTTCATGCCACCTGACAGCTCACGCGGATAGCTCTGCGCAAAGCCGGACAGGCCGACGCGCGCGAGCGCGGCATCGACGCGCGACTGCGCGTTCGTCTCAAGCCCCGCAAGTTTCAGCGGCAGGCGCACGTTGGCGGCGACCGTCGCCCACGGCATCAGCGTCGCAGCGCCGTCGACTTGCCGCAGCCCGAGGGACCGAGCAGCGACACGAACTCGCCCGGCCACACCTCGAGATTAAGGCGCTCGAGCGCGACCACTCCGTTGGCAAAGGTCCTGCCGACGCCGCGGAGCGCAACGACGGGGGACTTGGACGGATCAACGGGCACGTTGCAATATTCGCTGAACGACGGGTCTACGGCAGGCACTTACTTCCGCAATCCA
>JBJMTU010000233.1:0-3617 GCA_045811545.1 Xanthobacteraceae bacterium
CGCCGCGATCGGCTCGTCGCCTGCGGGCAAGGACCTCTACGAGGCGCTCGACCGCTGGCTCTATCGCGTGCCGGGCGGACTCGTGATCTCGAATATCGGCGCCTGTGCGATCTTCGCCGCGCTCACCGGCTCGTCGCCCGCTTGCTGCGCTGCCATCGGCAAGATGGGCATCCCGGAAATGCGCCGGCGCGGCTATCCGGACGACGTCGCCACCGGATCGATCTGCGCCGGCGGCACGCTCGGCATCCTGATCCCGCCGTCGATCACCTTCATCCTCTATGGCATCGCGACCGAGACCTCGATCGGAAGGTTGTTCCTCGCCGGCGTGATGCCGGGCCTGATGCTCACCGGTCTATTCATCATTTGGACGCTGTTCATCATCTGGAAGCGCGGCTTTCGCTCGCACGCGGCGGATTTCCGCTACGCATGGAAGGAAAAATTTCAGTCCATTCCAAAGATCGCGCCTTTCCTCCTGATCATCTTCGGCGTGATGTACACGCTCTACGGCGGCGTGGCGACGCCATCGGAAGCAGCCGGCGTGGGCGCAGCGCTTTGCATCCTCATGGCCATTCTCATCTACCGCATGTGGGCGCCCGAGAGATGGTGGCTCATCCTGCGCGACACCACGCGCGAGTCGGTGATGATTCTCATGATCATCGCCGCCGCCGTGCTGTTCGGCTACATGCTGACCTCGCTTTATCTCACGCAGACATTGGCGCAGGCGATCGCCGACATGCACGTCAACAAATGGGTGTTGATGCTGCTCATCAATCTGTTCCTGCTGGTGGCCGGCTTCTTCATCCCGCCGGCGGCGATCATCCTGATGACCTCGCCGATCCTTTACCCGATCATCACCACGGCAGGGTTCGACCCGGTCTGGTTTGGGGTGATCATGACCATCAACATGGAGATCGGATTGATCCATCCGCCAGTCGGGCTCAACATCTATATCGTCAGCTCGATCGCTCCCGACGTGCCGGTGACGCGCGTCATGTGGGGCACCATCCCCTATGTCGTGTGCATGATGCTGGCGATCGTGATTCTGTGCATTTTCCCTGAGATCGCCACGTGGCTGCCGGATTACCTAATGGGTCCGGTGCACAGGTAATCTAGCCCTCGCCGATCTCGCGCAAGATGTCCGCCGTGTGCTCGCCGAGGCGCGGGGAAGGATGCTCCGCCGCCATCGGTCTGCCATCGATGATGATCGGCGTGCGCACCCCCGGGATCGTGCCGCCCTTGGCTGCCGCGCTCGGCCGCTCGATGCGCATGCCGCGATGGATCACCTGCGGGTCGGAGAAAACCTGGTCGAGCGAATTGATCGGCCCCGCCGGCACACCGACCGATTCGAGCTTCGCCAGCAGCTCGGCGCGGCGCCAGCGCGCGGTGAGCGCGGAGAGCCGCGCAATCAGCTGCTCGCGGTGCGCCAGTCGGTCGGAGTTCGCGCGATAGCTCGCCTCCTCGGCGATTTTGGGTTCCCCCAGTACCGCGCAGAGCTTGGCGAACTGGCTGTCGTTGCCGGTCGCGATGATGATGTGGCCGTCGGCGACCGGGAAAACTTGGTAGGGCACGATATTCGGGTGCGCATTGCCGAGGCGCTTGGGCACCTTGCCGGAGGCGAGATAGTTGAGCGCCTGGTTGGCAAGTACGCCGACCTGGCTATCGACCAGCGCGGTGTCGACCAGGCAGCCGCGGCCGGTGCGCTCGCGCTCGATCACCGCGGCGAGAATGCCTACCACCGAATAAATCCCGGTGAAGATGTCGGCGACGGGGACGCCGGCACGCTGGGGTTCGCCGTCCGGCGCTCCGGTCAGGTCCATGATCCCGCCCATGCCCTGGGCCATGAGGTCATAACCGGCGCGGGTGGCATAGGGGCCGCTCTGGCCGAAGCCGGTGACCGAGCAATAGATCAGGCGCGGATTCTCCTTGCTCAGGCTCGCGTAATCGAGGCCGAACTTGGCAAGCCCGCCAACCTTGAAATTCTCGATCAGCACGTCCGAGCGTGCCGCGAGCTTCCTGACGATGCGGCGGCCGCCTTCGCTCTCGAAATCGACTTCAATCGAGCGTTTGCCGCGATTGGTGGCGTGGAAATAGGCGGCGCCGAGATGGCCCCCGTCGGTCGCCTCGACGAAGGGCGGTCCCCAGCCGCGGGTATCGTCGCCGGTCCCTGCGCGCTCGACCTTGATGACGTCGGCGCCGAGGTCGGCGAGCATCTGCCCGGCCCAGGGCCCCGCCAGGATACGGGCAAGTTCGAGCACGCGAAGTCCGGCCAAAGGCCCGGCCATCAGTCCTCCCTCGGGCGCGCGGCTCCCTTAATAGGTGAAAAACCGCCGCTTCTGTGGCCTGTCAGCCCCATCTTGTCCATAGCCAGCAGTTACCCGCCCTTCACGGTTTGTGAATTCGTCACGGCAATCCTATCTATCATTCATTGCGCCGAGAGGTTCTGGGGCCCGTGAGCACTTCCTCCTTCAGCGATATGCTCCAATCGATCGCGGAGCGCGGCCGCGCGCTCATCGATCGCACGCGCGACCGGCGCGGCGTTGCCGAGCAGCGCTCGGAGAGCCTCGCCCAGTTGTGCGAGGATCTGCTCTCCGGTCGCGGCGAGGCCTCCGGCGTGGCGCTCGCTCGCGAAATCCTCTCGCGCTACGCGGAATTGACGACCGGCCCGCGCATCGCCTTCTTCGAGGCGCTTGCGAGCCGCTTCGGCGTCGACCGAAAGCGGCTCAGCGCTGCTGTCACTGCCTGGCAGAGCGCGGCCTCGGACGCGGCAGCATCCAAAGTCCACCGTGCGTCCGAGCCGAGACGGCTCGAGCTGTTCCGGCGCCTCAACCTTGCGCCCGGCGGAACCGCCGCGCTGGTGCGCATGCGCGAGCAGCTTATGGACGCAATGGATCATCGCGACGATCTCGCGGTGATCGACGACGACTTCCTCCATTTGTTCTCGTCCTGGTTCAACCGCGGCTTCCTCGTGCTCAGGAGCATCGACTGGTCGACCCCGGCCAACCTCTTGGAGAAGATCATCCGCTACGAGGCGGTGCATACGATCCGCGACTGGAACGACCTGCGCGCGCGCACCGATTCGCCGGACCGGCGCTGCTACGCCTTCTTCCATCCCGCGCTGGTCGATGAACCCTTGATTTTCGTGGAAGTCGCGCTCACCCGCGGTATGCCAGCGGCGATCGATCCGATTCTCTCTGCAAAGCGCGAGCGGGTCGAGCCCGAGCGTGCGACCACCGCGGTGTTCTATTCGATCTCCAATTGCCAGCGCGGGCTCGCCGGCGTGTCGTTCGGTCATTTTCTCATCAAGCAGGTGGTCGAAGAGGTCAGCCGTGAACTTCGGCGCTTGTCGACGTTCATCACGCTGTCCCCGGCACCGAACTTCGCCGAATGGCTCAAGGGCGAGCGCGCCAAGCAGCGTTCGATTGCGCTCAGCGCCGAGGATCGCGCCGCCCTTGTCGCGCTCGATCGCCCGGATTGGTGGCGGGAGGCGGCGGCGGAGACGGTTCGCGAGCCGCTGTTGCGGGCAGCCGCCTGGTATTACCTGCGCGCACGCTCGGCGCGCGGCACGCCGCTCGATTCGGTGGCGCGCTTCCATCTCGGCAACGGCGCGCGGCTCGAGC
>JBJMTU010000234.1:0-4403 GCA_045811545.1 Xanthobacteraceae bacterium
AGGGTGCGCGGGCGGACATCATCGCCAAAGTTAATGCCGATGTTGAGCGGATCCTTGCGATGCCCGACGTCAAAGAAAAGGGCGTCACGCTCGGCTATCGCTACATCGGTGGCTCGCCGGAAAAGCTCGCCGCCTTTCTCAAGAGCGAGATCGCCAAATGGGCGGATCTCGCCAAAAGCGCCTCGCTGAAATAAGTCGCTGTTGATATGGCGTCCCGGGATCGAGCTCGCTTCAATACCCGACGGCGAGTGCTCCGCGGGTGCGGTTGTCGGCGGCGCCGACGAATCCCTTCGGCGTCACCAGAATCGAGTTGGCCGACGTGCGCGGCAATCCGTCCGCCACGTTATGGCCCCTCGCTTTCAGCGCGCGTATCAGGTCGGGGGAAAATCCCTGCTCGACCGCGACTTCGTCGGGCCACCACTGGTGATGCACACGCGGCTCCGAGATCGCCTCCGCGATCGGCAGCTTGCGATCGATGACGTTGACGAGCACCTGCAGCACGGTCGTGATGATGCGGCTGCCGCCCGGCGAGCCGGTGACGATAAACGGCTTGCCCTCCTTGAGCACGATGGTCGGCGTCATCGACGACAACGGGCGCTTGCGCGGTCCCGGGGCGTTCGCCTCGCCGCCGATGAGGCCGAATGCGTTTGGCGCGCCCGGCTTGGCGGCAAAGTCGTCGAGCTCGTTATTGAGCAGAACGCCGGTGCCCTCGGCGACGAGACCCACGCCGTAGCTCAAATTGAGCGTGGTGGTGTTGGCCACGGCGTTGCCGAAGCGGTCGACCACGGAGAAATGCGTGGTGTTGTCGCCCTCGCGCGCCGGCGCAAAGATCGAACCGAAGCTCGCGGCCGCGGCGGCGCGGGCGGGATCGATGCGCTCGCGCAGCGTTTCGGCGAAGCGCTTCGATGTGAGATAGGGCGGCGGCGTGGCGCTCGCGGGATCGCCCAGAAATCTCGCGCGGTCGAAATAGGCGCGCTTCATGGCTTCGACCATGAGATGGAGCCGCGCCGCTGCGTCCATCTCGCCCAGCTTGTATCCTTCCAGAATATTGAGCATCTCGATCAGGACCACCCCGCCGGATGAGGACGGCGGCATCGAGACGATGCGATAGCCGCGATAGCTGCCGAAGGTGGGCGTACGCTCGATCGGCTGGTAGCGCTCGAGATCCTCGCGCGTCATGATGCCGCCCGCGGCGCGGATCGCGGCGACGAGCTTGTCGGCGATGACGCCGCGATAGAACGCGCGTGGTCCCTCGCGCGCGATTGCGGTCAGCGTATCGGCGAGGTCGCGCTGGAGCAGCGTCGCCCCGGGGGCGAGTGTCCGGCCGTCGGGGCCGAGAAAGATCTTCGCCGTGGAGGGCCATTGGGCCAGACGTGACTGCGATCGCGGCAGGGAGTCCGCGACGTCGTTCTCGATCGGAATGCCGTCGCGCGCGAGCGCGATCGCCGGCGCGATCAACTGGGCAAGCGTGAATTTTCCCGATCCGTATTTCGCGTGCGCGAGTGCAAGTCCCGCCACTGTGCCGGGAACGCCGATCGCGAGCGCGGAGTCCTGGGATTTGCGCGGATCGGCTTCGCCGTGCTCGTCGAGGAAGATCGCTCGCGTGGTCGCAGCCGGTGCGGTTTCGCGATAGTCGATCGCGGTGTCGATCTTGCGTTGCGCGAGGTGGATCAGCATGTAGCCGCCGCCGCCGATATTGCCGGCGCGCGGGTAGGTCACTGCCAGCGCGAAGCCGGTCGCGACCGCGGCGTCGACCGCGTTGCCGCCCTGCTCGAGCACATCGACGCCGATGCGTGCCGCGCGCGATTCCTGCGCGACCACCATCCCGCGGGATGCCGTTACCGGCTCGATGCGCGCGCTGCTTGCGGGCGCCGCATCGATAAGTGCGGGCGTTTCTGCTGCGAGCGGGGCGAGCCAGGTCACGCATGCGACCAGGGCAAGCACCACGCTGCGGGCAATGCCGATCATCGAACGCTCCAGGATCACCGCCTCAAGATCCGCCTAAACGATTCACAGGTTGGTCCTCGCGGCAGACATTCGCCATCGCTATAATGCCTCGCCATTCCCGCGCAAGCGGCCCGCGCCGCGCCTTGCATTCATTTGCCCACAATCGGCTATAGCGGCGGCTGACGCGCTGCTATGAGGAGAGATTGGAGACACGTCATGAGCACCACATCAAGCGTACAACGGTTGGCTCGCATTCCCGCCTTGGTTATAGCCCTCGGCCTCCTGGTGGCGGGGTGCGGTATCAACAACATTCCGAGCTATGAGGAAAGCGCCAAGGCGAATTGGTCGCAGGTGCTCAACCAGTATCAACGGCGCGCCGACCTTATTCCAAACCTGGTCGAGACGGTGAAGGGCTACGCCGCACAGGAACGCCAGGTGCTGGAGGAGGTGACCAACGCGCGGGCGCGCGCGACGCAGATGCAAGTGCAAATTCCGCCGGACATCCTCAACAATCCGGAAGCATTCAAGCGTTTTCAGGACGCGCAGGCACAACTCACCGGTGCCTTGGGGCGGCTACTCGCGGTGTCGGAGCGCTATCCCGACCTAAAATCGAACCAGAATTTTCTCGCCCTGCAATCACAACTCGAAGGCACGGAGAACCGCATCGCCGTCGCCCGACGCGACTACATCGAAGCGGTGCGACAGTACAACACGGAGCTGCGCACGTTCCCCGGCGTGATCTGGGCCTCGACGCTCTATCGGGGCAACAAGCCGATGGAGACGTTTACGGTCGCCGAAGACGTGACCAGGCCGCCGCAAGTGAAGTTCTAATGGTTGCGCTGTGAGCGCGGCATGCGAGCCCAAAGGCGGTCGGCGACGCCGGCGCGCAAGTCTCGCGCTGCCTTTCTTCGTTTTTGTCTTGCTCGCCGCCGTTCCGGCCGTTGCGCTCGTTTTGCCTGCGCTCAACGGCCGGGTGGTGGATGAAGCCAATATCCTCGATCCGGCAACGCGAGCGGCGCTCACGCAAAAGCTCGCGGAACTCGAAGCCAAGACCACCGACCAGCTGGTGGTGGTGACCCTGAGATCGCTGCAAGGCACCTCGATTGAGGATTTCGGCGTTGAGCTCGGCCGCCAGTGGCGAATCGGAGAGAGGGATAAGAACAACGGCGTGTTGCTGATTGTCGCGCCGAGCGAGCGCAAGGTGCGTATCGAGGTCGGTTACGGTCTTGAGGGCACGCTCACCGATGCCGTCTCCAAACTTATTATCGAGAACGCGATCGTTCCGCGCTTTCGCGCCAACGACATCCCCGGCGGTATCACGCGCGGCGTTGACGACATCGTCAGCGTGCTCACCGGCGACGCTGAGGAATGGAAGCAGCGCGCGGCGAAGCGACCTGATCCCGCCACGCCCTGGGGCACGATCCTGATCCTGATCTTGGCGCTGGGCGTGTTCTGGCTCGTTTTCATCAAGATCGTTGGCGCAATGCCGGCGTATCCGAGCGGCCGTCGCCGCGGCAGGCGCGGCGGGTGGTCGTCCGGGTCCCCTTGGTGGTCTGGTTCCTCTGGCGGGTTTTCCGGAGGTGGCTTTTCCGGAGGTGGCGGCTTTTCTGGTGGCGGCGGCTTTTCCGGTGGCGGCGGCTCGTTCGGCGGCGGCGGCTCGTCGGGAAGCTGGTGAGCCATCGAGATGATCTCGCAACTCGATAGGGAGCGCATCGCCGAGGCCATCCGCGCGGCGGAAGCGAAGACCTCGGGCGAAATTTTCTGCGTCATTGCACGGCATGCGAGTGACTATCGCCTGGTGCCCTTGGCGTGGGCCGCTGCCGTCGCACTCGTCGTGCCGGCCCCGCTGATCTATTTCACGCTCTGGCCGGCCTCGGTGATCTATCTCGTAGAGCTTGTCGTCTTCATCGTCGCGACCCTTGGGCTTTCGCTTCCCGCTATCCGCTTTTACATCGTGCCGCGCCGCACCCAGCACGAGCGCGCCCACGCCCAGGCCATGCAACAGTTCTTTGCGCAAGGGCTGCACCGCACCGAGAACCGCACCGGCGTGCTCATCTTTGCCGCGGTTGCCGAGCGCTACGCCGAGATCGTGGCCGACGCTGGCATCAACGCTAAAGTGACGCCGCAGGTGTGGGACATGGCGATTGCCGCCCTGATTGAGAGTATAAAACAAGGACGCGCAGGCGACGGCTTCGTGGCGGCGATCGAGCAGTGCGGGGCGGTATTGGCCGAGCACTTTCCGCCCGGCGCGCTCAACCGCGACGAGCTACCGAACAAGCTGGTGGAGATTTGAGGCAGCAACTCTTCGGTTAGCCGCCCGCGCTCGATGAAAGAAACTGACGCGCTGCATCTGCATATCCGACCCGTGCGGTTTGCGCGGCGCCACGGCGGTCCGCGACGCGAGCGAGGATCAGGCGAACATCGTCCGCGCGCTGCGCCTTCACCGCGGCATCGAG
>JBJMTU010000235.1:0-8016 GCA_045811545.1 Xanthobacteraceae bacterium
ATCGAAATCGCCGATGCCTTGAATATGCCAGTCGTTGGGGACCGCGGCGTGCGCGACGCCCCCTTCCGGTTTGAACTGCAAGCCGTTCATCTCCCAGAAATAGACCTGCCCGCTGTCGTGGCGCCATAAAACGTCGCTCTTCCCATCACCGTCGAAATCGCCGACGCCTTGAATATGCCAGTCGTTGGGGACCGCGGCGTGCGCGACGCCCCCTTCCGTTTTGACCTGCAAACCGTTCATTTCCCAGAAATAGAGCCGCCCGTCGTCGTGACGCCATAAAACGTCGCTCTTCCCGTCATCGTCGAAATCGCCGCTGCCTTGGATGTGCCAGTCGTTGGGGACCGCAGCGTGCGTCACGCCGCCTTCCGCTTTGATCTGCAGGCCGTTCATCTCCCACAAATAGACCTGGCCACTATCGTGGCGCCAGAATAGATCGCTCTTGCTATCGGCGTCGAAGTCGCCGCTGGCTTGGATGTGCCAGTCGTTAGGGACAGCAGCATGCACGACGCTCCCTTCCGTTTGGATCTGCAGGCCGTTCATCTCCCACACGTAGACCTGTCCGCTGTCGTTTCGCCAGAGAACGTCGCTGTTCCCGTCGCCATTGTAGTCGCCGCTTTCCTGGACCGGCGCATAATTGGATCCGGTCGTGAGCGTGAACGAGGTCCAACTGCTCCAGTCGAGCCCGTCGGACGCACGCACCCACATCGTCTCGCTGCCGGCCGCCGCCGCGCCACCCATCCATACGTTGCCATTGGCCACATCCGCGGCCGACACGGTGAGGTAATTCAGCGCCGGCTGATATCCGGAGGGTGTCCAGATCTTGGCGGCACTGGGTGAGATGTCGCCGTACCAAAATTGATATTGGACTGCCGCGTCGCTGTCGGCATCGGTGTAGGAAATCCAGTCTGCGACTGACGACCAGTCATTGATGTCGAGAGTGTGATTCCCGACCGTCACTACCGGCGCATGGTTGGGCGAATCCAAATGCGCCTCGAGGATGTCCATTTGCGGCTTATCGATGCCGTTTTGCGGCTCGATCGAGAACATATAGTTCCCCCACCATGGGCCGCCCGCCCAGTAAGTCGCTCCTTGCCAGGCGCCGGTATGCTGCAGCATGTAGGTCAGCATTCCGTCGAGCGCGGTCAAATTTGTTTCATCCGTGGTGACGCCGACCTCGCCAAGAAACAAACGTTTTCCGTTCGCTTCCGCCCATTGCGTGATTGCGGTCAGTCGCTCGACGCCGATGGTTGCGGAGACGGCGCCCGCGTGGCCGCTGCCATCCCAGTCGAGATACTGATGGACCTCGAACGCGAAATTATGCGCGGGATCTTGAACTCCACTGCCGATGACGGCGGCATTGTCCGTGCTCGTCCACGTCCAAGCCCCGTCCCAATAGCTGCCGGGCACCAGGATTTCCTGCGACGCCCCGGCGTTGCGGATCGCCGCAATCGCGGCGTTGGCAGAACCAAGCCAGGCGCTCGCCGATTGATCATGCGGCTCGTTCATCAGTCCGAAGATGACATCGGGGTTGGACTTGAAGTGCAGCGCAAGCTTGCCCCACACATCCGCAAACGCCGAGTTGGGTGTTTGCGCACTCCCGATCAATGCACCGAAGCCGTAACCGTAGTTGTGCGGCTCGATCTCGATCTTCAGGCCTTTGCCGGTCGTATAATTCACGACGTCGTCGAGCCGGCCGAGCTCCACGCTATCGAGTGCTCCGTTCTTGGCGTGTTGGATGCGCTCCCACAAAAAGGGAAGCCGGATCACGCTCATTCCTTTCGACGCGTAGTAATCGATCTCGGCATGCGTGGGATACGTATAGTCGGTGCCAAAGGTTCCCGGCACATTCGAACCGAATTCGGCCCCGGCGAGATTGACTCCGAGAAGAAACGAGCCTGGCATTAATTCCTCCACAGTCGTTTCGACCGGTTTCGCCAGTCGAACACATTAACGAGGATTTCCCAGATATTCCCGACCTGGCGTGAAGCTACCAACGTTCCTCATCCGGCGAGAAGGGCTCGCCTGCGCACAATGGTTCACAATCCCGCTAGGGCGGGGGTGACGAAAAAGCGCATCGCTTTGCGCTTTGCGCTCCGTGCTGAGCCGCGCCCGAGACGCGGCTTGTGTCGCCCCGCCTTCTATTCGAGCAACTCGTCGGCGCGAATGAGCAGAGATAACGGCACCTCGATTTCGAGCACCTTGGCGGTCTGCAGATTGACCAGCAATTCGACTTTGGCGGGTTGCTCGACCGGAAGATCGGCAGGGTTGGTGCCTTTAAGGACGCGGTCCACGTACAACGGAGCCCGGCGGTACATGTGGAGGTAGTCGGGGCCATAGGCGACGAAGGACCCCTCCCTCGCGGCGACCGGGAACGCGAATATCGTCCCGAGTCTATTCTGCATCGCCGAGGCGATGATCCGTCCGCGATGCCCATAGGTGAACGGGCTCGGCTGAACGACAAGCGTCGTGGAACCGCTCTGTTTCATCGTCACGAGGGCATCGTCCAACTCGGCAATGTCTGCGATCCCTTTTGACCGGAGCTTCATTCCAGCCGCTTGGACTGCCTGCTCAGTGGCCCGGTAGCGATTTTGACCGTCCGGCCATGCCGTATGCCAAAGATAGTCGACCGTTGTTTGCGGCTTGCTCAACTCCCTGGAAAGGTCAACCAACTTGCCGCTCAGGTCCGCAAGGATGTCGCTGAACCCGGTGGCGTTGCGACCGGGACGTGGCAAGCTTTCGACGAGCCCCATGGCGATGGGTCGCCGACGCTGAGGAACACGATGGGAATAGTCGAGGTTTGACGTTTGGCCGCGACCGATGCGCTTGAGCCACACGGCACCAACAATTCCGCGCCACGCCGCAACACGTCGCTCACCGCTTGATCGGGGTCGCCGCTAACCCAGGCAACGTCGAGAATGATGTCCCGATTCTCGATCAGGCCAACGCCGCGCAGACCTTGTTGAAACGCCTCAACGAGCGAGCGGTCGTAAGGGTTCGAGGGCGAACCAAGAGGCAGGAATCCAAGCCGGACCGGACTTTTACCCTGCTGCGCGCGCGCTGCGAGCGGCCAGGCGGCCGCCGCGCCGCCGAGCAGGGCGATGAACTCGCGGCGTCTCATTCGATCACCTCGTCGGCGAGCGCGAGCAGCTTGGGCGGAATGTCGAGGCCGAGCGCCTTCGCCGTCTTGAGGTTGATCGCCAGCTGGAAGCGGGTCGGCTGCAGGACCGGCAGGTCCGCGGGCTTGTCGCCCTTGAGAATGCGGCCGGCATAGATGCCGGCGCGGCGAAAGGCGTCGGCAAAGTTCGCATCATAGCTCATCAAGCCGCCGGCCGCGACGAACTGGCGCAACGGATAGGATGCCGGAATGCGGTGGCGCGCCGCCAATGCAACCACTTGATCGGCGCGGGCGGCAAGGAAGGAATCGATATTGACGAAGAGTCCGCCGAGTCGCTGTTCCGCGATGGCAGCGAAGGCGGCCTCGAGGTCGGTCTCGCTCGCGGCTTTCAGCACCTCGATGCGGCGGCCGAGCGCCTGCGCCGCCGCCTGCAGGGTTTTGGCGTCGGGCTCGGCATTGGGATTGTTCGGGTTGACGAGGAGCGCGAGCGCATTTGCATTCGGCACGGTCTCGGCCAGGAGTTCGAGCCGCTTGGCGCCAAGGAGATTCATGAAGTTGCTCAGCCCGGTGACGTTGCCACCGGGACGGTTGAGCGTGTGGACAAGACCGACCTCCACCGGGTCCTCGCCGATGACGAAAACGATCGGGATGGTGGTGGTCGCCGCCTTCGCCGCCAGCGCGGCGGGAAGCGTTTGGGTGACAATCACGGATGGCCCCCGCGCGATGAGATCGGCGGCCAGTCCCGGCAGGCGATCGAACTCGCCGCGGGCCCAGCGCGGTTCGATCACCGCGTTTCTGCCCTCCACGACGCCGCCTTCTTGCAAGCCTTGACGAAAGCCGGCGGAGTTCGGCGCGAACGATTCGGGCGATCCACCGGCGAGCAACCCGATCACCGACATTGCCGCCTGCTGCGCACGCGCGGCGAGCGGCCACGCCGCCGCGGCGCCGATGAGCGTGATGAACGCGCGGCGTGCGAGGCGCTGTCTCATTCGATCGCCTCGTCGGCATGCGCTCTCCCGGCCTCATGCTGAGGAGCATCGCAGCGCGATTGCGGAAGGACGTCGCGGCGAGGTCGGTTGCGCTGCGATGCGTCTCGAAGCATGAGGCCGCCGCGCACCGGTCGGATGGGTGTCCGCCCCCATCCTTCGAGACGCGCGCACGCAAAGCGCGTGGAAGGGGCACGTGAAGGCGCTGTTGCTGCGTGCGCGCTCCTCAGGATGAGGGCGGACGCTTCGCGCGCAAGCTGCGAACAGCTCCCACTCATTCGATCAGCTCGTCGGCGCGCAGGATCAGTCCGGGCGGTATGTCGATGCCTAGCGCCTTCGCGGTTTTGAGATTCGCGACCATCTCCAGCTTCGTCGGCTGTTCGACCGGCAGGTCGGCAGGCTTCGCGCCCTTGAGGATCTTGTCCACGTAGACCGCAAGCCGCGCAAAGGCATCGTGCTGGACCGGTCCATAGCTCAGCAGCCCGCCGGCTTCGGCGTACATCTTCCAACCGAAGATCGACGGCAGGCGGCGGCGCAGGGCGAAGCCGACGATTTTCTGGCGGTTGAAATTCGTGAGCGCGTCGGGGAACGCGAGCAGGCCGTCGCACTTGCTCTGCGCGATCGCGGCAAACGCGCCCTCGAACCCGTCGTCGGTCCGAACCGGGAAATGCTCGATGGCGAGCCCCAGCGCGCCCGCGGTCTCGCCCGTTGCCTTGAGCTCCGACGCGTCGCCAGCATGATCTGGATTGGATAGCACCGCCAGGCGGGTCATGGTCGGCTTGGCTTCCTTGAGCAGGTCGACCCGTTTGACCGAAAGGTCGAGAGAAAGAAACGAAACGCCGGTGGCGTTCCCGCCGGGGCGCGCGAAGCTCGCGACAATGCCGGCGTCCACCGGATCGCCGCTGAAGCCGAACACCACCGGAACCGGCGCCGCGAGCGGCGCAGCGCGGGAAGCCGGGCCACCAGCCACAATAAGATCAACCCGCGCGCGCAGCAGTTCCTCGACCAGGGCAGGAAACCTGCTGTAATCCCGCCGGGCATAACGGATCTCGACGACGAAGTCGCGGTCCTCGCCATAGCCGAGGGCGCGCATCCCCGCGAGGAAACTTGCAAAATTGTTGTCAGGCGACGAACTTGCCGACAGATATCCGAGGCGCGCCGGCTTTCCGCGCTGCTCGCCGCGCGCCGCGAGCGGCCACGCAGCCGCCGCGCCGGCGAGAAGCGACAAGAGCTCGCGACGCCTCATGTCCAACATCGGGCTTCCTCCCGCCCGACCACCCAGGCCGTGGGTCGGTTTACCGCACGTTCAGGGTGCCACAGCCTGACCGACAACTCCTTGGGACTGACCTGAATTGTTCTGAATCGAGGTTTAAGCGGTCGGCCGCTAATGCACCTTCAGCCGTACGAAGACTAACACATCGCGGTGGGCTAGCCGGCCTCGGGGCGGCGCCGCGGTCTATCCATTAGTTCGACGGTCGCTCAGCCCGATTCAGAACAATTCAGATCTAGCCCAAGGACCTTAAGTCTACCCTGGAGGATGGTTCTTCAGCAGCCCTTGATAGGACATCAGCAACCTGCGGAGGCGGGCGCGGACATGGAAGGGCAAAACAAAGATCGAAAGTCCCGCTCAACGCCAGGTTCCAAACGTGAGGATAGAGCCATGTTAACCAGCGAAGGAGTACAAAAGCGAAATGCCTTCGCCACCTTTGCCGCATTTCGCCTCCAGGGCCTCGAAGCTTCTCTGAATCATGCTCGCGAGATTGCCGTCCAGGACGAGCTGGACGCCGTCGGGCACTACATTGAAGAAGCGCAAGGGTACTTGGCTCAAATTCGGGTCTTGCATGAAGAAGCCCTGAATGAATTCAGCAGAGCGCAGGGAGAATAAACCCGCGGTCCGCGCATTGCTGTGCCTCTGCCCCTAACACACATCAGGGCGCGAGCCCGGAATGACGACAGAGGGATCGGCGCACCTTAATAGGAGTACGCACGGAGCGCGCTAATACCCGCGCGCGCGGTCGATGACGTGCTCGAGCGGCAGGCCTGCCTCGAAGCGCTCGATCTGGCGCAGCACATTGGCGGCGAGCGCGTGCGGGTCGGAGAAGGCGGCATTGTGGGGTGTGATGGTGACCTTGGGATGCCGCCAGAGCGGGCTCGCCGCCGGCAGCGGCTCGCGCGCAAAGACGTCGAGCGTTGCGCCCGCGAGCGAGCCCTCCTCGAGCGCGGCGAGGATGTCGGCCTCGACCTGCAGCGCGCCGCGCGCGGCGTTGATCAGGTAGGCGCCGCCGCCGTCGCGCTTGAGTTCGCGCAGAAGCTTAAGATCGAGAATTCCCTGCGTCGCCGGCGTCGCGGGCAGCAAGCAGACGAGAATCTCGGTGCGGCGGAGAAAGGCGTCGAGCGCATCCTCGCCGTGAAAGCACTCGACGCCGACAAGCGTCTTCGCCGTCCGGCTCCAGCCCACGACGCGGAAGCCAAGCCGCGCGAGCGCCGTGGCCGCAGCGGTGCCGAGCACGCCGAGCCCCATGACGCCGACCGCGACCGCGCTCGCGGGGGGCTGCGCGTGCTCGCGCCAGACGCGCTCGCGCTGCTGGACATCGTAGCGCCGGTAGCGCCGGTGATGCAGCAACACGTGCAGCACGACGTACTCGGTCATGCGCGTGGTGAGATCGGGATCGACGATGCGCACGATGGGCACGTCGGGCAGATCCGGATCGGCGAGGAGGTGATCGACGCCGGCGCCGAGCGAGAAGATCGCGTTGAGCCGCGGCAGCCGCATGAACAGCCCGCGCGGCGCGTGCCAGGCGCAAGCGTAGGCGATGTCCGCGGCGTCACCGACATGCGGCCACAGCCGGATGTCGCGCTTGGGCGCCAGCGCGCGCAAGCGTGCCTCCCATGGCTGCGCATCAGTGCCGGTGACGGCGAGCAGGATCGCGGGCATCAGGGCGATTTCCGACTCGTCCGAGTACGACGGGCGGTGCCCCATCGTCCCCTCCCCCGCTTGCAGTCGAACTCGGGTTTACCCGAGTTCGACCGCTGTATTGACTCGCCGAAGTCGGAAACATCCGACTTCGGCTGGAGGGACAGGGAGGGGGCGCGTTTCCAAACACCCCCTCCCCACCCCTCCCCCGCAAGCCGGGGAGGGAGCAGACCGAGTTCGCTGCTCCTTTGCTTTCTTTGCATGAGTGTATCCGCTAACGCGAGAGGGCGCCCGCGCGCGCGATGTCATGTAGCCGGTTGCGATTGAGCGCGAGCCATTGCAGGGCGGCGACGAGCGGGCCGTTGCGCACCGTCCCGGCGGCGAGCGCCGAAAGCGCCGCGTCGATCGGCACGCGCAGCAGCGCGCTCGCCTCGCGCTCGGCGGCAGCCGGAACGGCAGCGCGCGAGGCATCTACGAGCCCAAGAAAGACCGTGACCTCTTCGTCCGTGAGCCCCGGCGACGTGAGATAAGTGAACAGCTCGATGAGCAGGCGCGGCGCGACGCCGATTTCCTCGAGGCATTCGCGGCGCGCGGTTTCGCGATGCGTTTCGTTCGCTTCGACATGGCCGGCGACAATTTCGACGAGATCGCCTTTGCCGTTGGCGAGTTGCGCCGCCAGGCGAAACTGCCGGATCAGGACGACCTCGCCGCGATCAAGATCGATCGGCAAGACGGCGACCGCCGCTCCGGCGCGCAGCAGGTCGCGCGTTTCGACGCCGCCGTCCGCGCGACGCGTCTGCACGCGCTCGTAGGAACGAAATCCGCGCCCGAGAACCTCGCGCCGCTCGATCACAACGTGCGCCGGCTCATCGGCAATCACAGCGTCTATTGATTTCTCGGAGGTAGCCATCTGCGGTGCTGTGCATGAACGTGCGGCAAACTCGGTGTGCTCCCCTCCCCCTTGTGGGGTGGGTTTTGGGGGTGGGGGTCGCCGTTTGAGG
>JBJMTU010000236.1:0-5022 GCA_045811545.1 Xanthobacteraceae bacterium
AGCAGCTGGCGCTGTATCGTTCCGATGGTCGCCTTCGACACATTGCCGTAATGGACCGTGAGTTCGCTGGCATGATCCGAGATGTGCGCCAGCACGGCACGGAGGTCCTTGAGGTCGAGGATCGCCAGACCCTGCTCATCGGCCACGCGGAAGCAAACGTTGAGCACGCCTTCCTGAACGTCATTGAGATCCATGAGCCGCGACAACAATAGCGGTCCTATCTCGGAAATAGTGGCACGGACGGGGTGCCCCTGCTCCCCAAACAAGTCCCAGAACACCACCGGGAACCGGTCGGGCTCATAGTTAAAACCAAGGCTTTTGGCCCGGGCGACCAACGGCTCCTTGGCTTCGCCCACCTCGGCAATGCCGGAGAGATCACCCTTGATGTCGGCCGCAAAAACCGAGACGCCGGCGCGGGAAAGACCCTCCGCGAGCACCTGCAGCGTCACTGTCTTTCCGGTGCCGGTAGCTCCAGTGACCAGTCCATGGCGGTTTGCGAACGCGAGCGTCAAAACTTCCGGTTTGGAACCTTTGCCGACGAAGATCGTGCCGTCCCTGTCGAGGTCCTCCATGGCACCATTCCTTCCAGATCAACTTGCTGCCATTGTCGCTCTCCCGTTTACCCGGTCAACCGCTGCAGCTGCGACACAAAAAGCTCACGCTGACGATAATCGAGCGTGTGTGATCACTGGGCTTGTCACATTGTATCGGCTGATCACAGCGCATGTATCGAGATGCTCGAGCGAGCACGCACTCGTTCGCGCGCGAATAGATACGTGATTCCCCTGATGCATGAATGCAACAACACATTTCGACTTTTGTCATCAGTCCTTGTGTTCTGAAGTTTTGCGAGACTAATATACGGTCCATCTGCCGCGAGTGCGGGGCTGGTGAGGGGCTACATGGACGATCTCATCGGACGTCTCGGCGTCGTAACCGGCGTCGACCGCACGGCCGCGGACAGGGCCGTTGGCATTATTCCGCAATCGGCGCGATCGTGGGCGCAGTCCCCGGCCTTGGCCAGTTCGTCAGATCTTTGATGACGTGGCTGGCCAGGAGCGAGGAGAATTCAATGTCCTATTCGATCAGCGCTCTCGAGGATATCGATCCGGATGAGGCTAAGGCGCTCAAAGCCGTTGGAATTAGAACGACGGAGAAGCTGCTCGAAGCTGCGAAGAATCCGAAAGGACGCAAGTCCCTCGCCGCCAAGGCGGAACTTAATGAAAAGAAGCTCCTGCGCTGGGCCAATATCGCCGACAAGCTGCGCATCAAGGGCATGGGCACGGAATATGCCGGGCTGTTGTGTGAAGTGGGCGTCGATACTGTAAGGGAGCTGAAGTATCGCAACCCCGCAAGGCTCGCCAAAGCCATGGCCGACGCCAATAGGAAGCGAAAGCTAGTTCGCTTTCTTCCCTCCGAAAAGCTCGTGACGCGGTGGGTCGAGCACGCCAAACGGCTGCCTCAGAAAATCACCTATCGTTAAGGCTGCGAAACAGTCCGGGCGCTTGACACCGCTCGTGGGTCCGGCGCAAAGCGACAGCTATGACGCTGGTACGCCCAGTCAGGGGTTCCGTCCGCGAGCAGAAACAACCGCCGGACCGGCTCGCACGGTTGCTTGCTCTTGGCCGGCCCCTCGTGATGGGCGTGCTCAACGTCACCCCCGACTCTTTCTCTGACGGCGGACGTTTTCTCGATCCAGCTAGCGCCCTCGAGCAGGCGAGCCGGATGATCGCGGCGGGAGCCGACATTTTGGACATCGGTGCCGAATCGACCCGCCCTTACGGCGGTGCCGTGGCGGTGTCGAGCGACGAGGAAATACGGCGCCTTACCCCTGTCCTGCCCGCCGCAGTGGCAATGGGTGTTCCGGTCTCCATCGACACCATGAAGGCCGCGGTGGCGGAATGGGCACTCGCGGCCGGCGCCGCAATCGTCAATGATGTGTGGGGACTGCAGCGCGGATGCGGGCTCGCACGCATGGTCGCCGTACACCGGGTGCCGGTCATCGTCATGCACAATCGCGACGACGCCGACCCCGCGATAGACATCCTGGCGGATATCTCGGCGTTCTTTTCCCGCTCGCTCGAGATCGCCCGGCGCGCCGGGATCGCACGGGAGAAGATCGTGCTCGATCCCGGCATCGGCTTCGGCAAGACAGCGGAGCAAAGCCTCACCGCGATCGCATGCATCGGCGAATTCAAATCGTTCGGGCTCCCGCTCCTCGTTGGCGCTTCCCGCAAGCGCTTCATCGACAAGGTTTCGCCAGCGCCACCCGATCAGCGGTTGGGCGGATCGATCGCTGCCCACGTCCTCGCAATTTTGGGAGGGGCGGCGATCATCCGCACCCACGATGTCGCCGAGACCGTGCAAGCGCTGCGCGTGGCAGCGGCGATCCGGAGCGCTCGATGACCGATACCGTATTCGTCACCGGCCTTGCCGTGCATGCTTATCATGGCGTCATGGAGCACGAGGGCACGGTCGGCCAGACCTTCAAGCTCGATCTCGTGCTTGACGTGGACTTGAGCGCGGCGTCGCGTTCCGACAAGCTCGCCCACACGGTGAGCTACGATCAGATCGTGAACGTAGCGAGTCTCGCGTTCTGCACCCGTCGGCATCGGCTCGTCGAGGCGGCGGCTGGCGAAGTGGCCGAGGCCGTGCTCATCCGGTTCCCGCAGGTGTCGCGCGTGCAGGTCACCGTACACAAGCCGCATGCGCCCATTGCAGCCGCCTTTGCCGATGTCGGAGTCACGATCGCGCGCGGCCGCCAAGACCGTGGCTGAAGCGCTCGTCGCGCTCGGTGGCAATGTCGGCGACGTGCGCGACACGCTCGAGCGCGCGATCGCCGCCTTCTGCGACGGCAAAACCGTGCGCCTGCTCGCTCGCTCTTCGGACTATCGCACCCGAGCTTGGGGGGTCGAGGACCAACCGGCGTTCGTGAATCTGTGCATCGCGGTTGAAACCAGCCTGCGTCCGCGGGCGCTGCTCTCTCTCGCGCAGGCGGTCGAACGCACGCTCGGGCGCGAGCGTTCCAAGGAACGGCGCTGGGGCCCGCGGCCGGTCGACATCGATCTCATAGCCTATGAGGATCTCGCGATCGACGAGCCGGAGCTGACGCTACCGCATCCGCGGCTGTTCGCGCGCGCCTTCGTGCTCGTACCGCTTGCGGAGATCGCGCCGGAGCGGCTGATTGCGGGTCGGCGGGTGCGCGATGCGCTGGCGCAGTTGGACACAAGCGGTGTCGAGAAGCTGCCGGCGCGCACATGATCGCCGGCCGAGCGTTCTTGGCTGGAGGCGAGCGCAGTTGGCCGGCCGCTCGCATCGTGGCATTTTGTGGTCATGCCCGATGCCGACGACCTGCCGCTCGCCGCCGAGTTTCCCCCCGCCACGCGCGAGCAATGGCGCAAGCTGGTGGAGGACGTGCTCAAAGGCGCACCGTTCGAAACCCGCCTCGTCGCCAAGACTTATGATGCGCTTGCCATCGAGCCGCTCTACGCCCCAAGGGCTGCGGCCCAGCCCATTGCCTCGCGCGCGGCGGCTGCGCCGTGGTCGATCATGCAGCGCCTCGACCATCCCGATGCGGCCGCGGCCAATGCCGAGGCGCTACATGACCTCGAAAACGGTGCGACCGGTCTCTCCGTCGTCTTCGCCGGCGCCGTCGGCGCTTACCGCTACGGTCTGCCGGCGACCGAGCAGGCAATCGCGCGTGCGCTCGACGGTATTCATCTCGACGCCGGCATCGCGCTCGATCTCGACTCCGGTCCACAAGCGCAAGACGCAGGACGTCTGCTTGCCGCGCTGGTTAGGCGCCGCGGCGGCGCGCCCGCCGCCACGAATGTCCGCTTCGGTTTTGACCCGCTTGGAGTCGCAGCGATCGGCAGCGGAAATCCGCAGCCGAGAAGCGACCTCCTCGCGAGCTTCAACGTCGCCATTTCCGATTTGGCGGCACAGGGCTTCCGCGGCCCATTTGCGGCGGCTGACGGACGCGTGATCCACAATGCCGGCGGCTCGGAGGCGCAAGAACTCGCTTACGTGCTGGCGGTGGCGCTCGAGTATCTGCGCGCGCTCGAAGCCGGCGGAGTCACCCTCGATGCCGCCCGCGGCATGATCTATTTCCGCCTCGCCGCCGACGCGGATCAGTTCTTGACCGTTGCCAAGTTCCGCGCCTTGCGGCTGCTATGGGCACGCGTCGAGGCGGCGTGCGAGCTCACGCCCGTGCCGCCCCTCGTCGCAGGCGAGACCGCCTGGCGGATGATGACCAGGCGCGACCCCTACGTGAACATGCTGCGCGCCACCATCGCGGCCGTCGCCGCAGGGTTCGGCGGCGCCAACGCGATCACCGTGCTGCCGTTTACGCTCGCGCTCGGCCTGCCCGACCGATTCGCCAGAAAGATCGCACGCAACACCCAACTCATCCTCCTCGAAGAATCGCACCTCGCGAAGGTGACGGATCCCGCTGCCGGCGCCGGCAGCATTGAAGACTTGACCGAACAATTCTGCCGTGCCGCCTGGAGCCGATTCCAAGAGATCGAGCAGGCAGGCGGCGCGAGGACAGCACTCGAGCAAGGCACGATCCAGAGCAAAGTCGCGGCCGTGCGCGCGCAACGCGAGGCCGCCGTGGCGCGGCGCAAGGATGCAATCACCGGCATCAGCGATTTCCCCGATCTCGCGGAAGCGCCGGTCTCGGTGCTCGACGTCCCCCCATTGGTGCTGCCGCCCCCTTTGGCATGGCCGTTCGAGCCGCTGCCGTGCATTCGGCTTGCCGAACCATTCGAACAGCTGCGCGAGCTATCCGATCGAATGCTCGCGCGCACCGGCGCGCGGCCGAAAGTTTTTAACGCAAACCTAGGCGCGCCAGCCGATTTCGCCGCGCGGGCGACCTTCGCCAAGAGCTTTTTCGCGGCCGGCGGCATCGAAGCGGCGGGCAACGACGGCTTTGCCCCCCGCGACGCGATGATCGCGGCATTCAAAGCCTCGGGCGCCAAGCTCGCATGCCTGTGCTCGTCGGACGAGATCTATGCGCGTGAG
>JBJMTU010000237.1:0-22212 GCA_045811545.1 Xanthobacteraceae bacterium
CGCCGCGAGCGGCTGCAGCGAAACATCATGAGACGCGGGGCGATGATCGATTCCATCCGCCGGCGAATGAAGGAGCAAGGCTTCTTCGAGTTCCAGACGCCGATCTTGACCGCATCCTCGCCCGAGGGCGCGCGCGACTATCTCGTGCCGTCGCGGCTGCATCCGGGCAAGTTCTACGCGCTGCCGCAGGCGCCGCAGCAATTCAAGCAACTGATCATGATCGCGGGTTTCGACCGCTACTTTCAGATCGCGCCGTGCTTTCGCGACGAGGATGCGCGCGCCGACCGCTCTCCCGGTGAATTTTATCAGCTCGATCTGGAAATGAGTTTCGTCACCCAACAGGACGTCTTCGATGCGGTCGAGCCGGTGATGCGCGGGGTGTTCGAGGAGTTCGCAGAGGGAAAGCCGGTGACGCAGAAGTTTCCGCAAATTCCCTATCGAGAGGCGCTGCTCAAATACGGATCCGACAAGCCGGATCTGCGCAACCCGCTGGTCATTGCCGACGTCACCGATGAGTTCAACGAGGCGACTGTTACATTCAACGCTTTCAAGAACATCATCAAGGCGGGCGGCGTCGTCCGCGCGATTCCGGCGCCCGGCGCGGCAAGGCAGCCGCGCTCCTGGTTCGATAAGCTCAATGAGTGGGCGCGTTCCGACATGGGCGCAGGCGGGCTTGGATATATCGTATGGGAGGGCGACGAAGGCAAAGGTCCGATCGCCAAATTGGTGCCGGCCGACGTTCAGCAAAGGCTCCGCGTCAAGACCGGCGTGGGGCCGGGCGATTGCCTGTTCTTCGCCGCCGACAAACCGGCAGGCGCCGGCAAGCTTGCGGGAGCGGCGCGCAACAAGATCGGCGAGGAACTGGGTCTGATCGCCAAAGACCGCTTTGAATTCTGCTGGATCGTCGATTTCCCCATGTACGAGTGGAACGAAGAGGAGAAAAAAATCGACTTCTCCCACAATCCATTTTCGATGCCGAACATGGCGCCGGACGACTTCCTTGTGCTCGACCCCGCCGACCGCGAAAGGATCTTGTCCATCAGGGCGATCCAATACGATATCGTCTGCAATGGCGTTGAGCTGTCGTCTGGCGCGATCCGCAATCACCGCCCCGACGTCATGCGCAAGGCGTTTGCCATCGCCGGCTACGGCGAGAATACGCTCGAGCAGAAATTTGGCGGCATGTTGCGCGCGCTTTCGCTCGGCGCGCCGCCGCACGGCGGCATCGCGCCGGGCATCGACCGCATCGTGATGCTGCTGTGCGGGGAAGAGAACCTACGTGAGGTCGTGCTCTTTCCAATGAACCAGCGCGCCGAAGATTTGATGATGGGCGCGCCGTCGGAGGTCACGCCGAAGCAGCTGCGCGAGCTGCACATCCGCCTGTCGCTGCCGGAGAAAAGCGGTTGAGCGTAGCCGCGCGAGCGCTGCCAACCGAACTCTCCCGCCGCTCTGCAGGATCCGGTAATATGTAGCTCGTCAGCTGGACATATCGAGGGGCTCGCCATGTCGCCGTCTGGTGTCATACCGCGCGTGATCGTCGCTGCGGTCATTATCGCGACCATGCCTGTCGCGGCTGTTGCGCAGCAAACGTTGAAAATCTTCGACGCGCACCTGCACTACAATCAGGAGCCCAATCCCTTCTATCCGCTTGAGCGCGTGCTCGATGTTTTTCGCCGCAACAATGTCGCCGGGATCCTGGCGAATAGCCGACCCAACAAGGGAACGCATCAACTCGTCGATGCCAAAGCTCCCGGACTTTGGGTGGTGCCGTTCATTCGTCCTTATCGCACGCGCGATGACGTGCAGAATTGGTCGACCGACCCCGCGATCTACGATCTGATCGAGGCCGAATACAAGCGCGGGTATTTTCGTGGCGTCGGCGAGTTTCATATTTACGGTGAGGCTGCGCAACGACAGCTGGTAAAGCGGGTCGTCGACTTTGCCGCCGAGCGCAATCTTTATCTTCTTGCCCATTGCGACGAGGCGGCCCTCTCAATTCTGCTCGCGCATAATCGCAGAGCCAAGATCATCTGGGCCCACACCGGATTTTCGACGGCGACGGTGCGAGTGAGGGAGCTGCTGGAGACATATCCTGAGCTGATGGGCGAACTTTCCTATCGCGGCGGGCTCACCGGGAGCGACGGCACGCTGGCCGCCGAGTGGAGAGAGCTGTTCGCGCGTCATTCCGACCGCTTCCTGCTCGGCTCTGACACCTGGATCAACGAGCGCTGGTTTGGCTACGACACCATCATGCAGACCTATCGCGCCTGGCTCGCGCAGCTTCCCGAAGCGCAGGCGAGGCGCATCGCCCATGGCAATGCCGAGCGGTTGTTCGGCGGCAAGCTCGAGTGAGCGCGGCATTCTGAACGGTGACTTCAGCTCGTCCTCAGCCGCGGTAACAGCCTGAGCGCATTCTCGCGTTCGATGGCGCGCTGCTCAGCCGCTGCGAAGCCCCACTCTGCGATGCCCCGGTTCACCTCGGCGCCGTCGCGGAATGGATAGTCGGTGCCGTACAACACCTGCGAGATCGAGACCATCTTCAAAAGCGCGGCGATCTGGCCCGGCGTGTTTCCCTGCGCCAGCTCGTAATAGAACTTCCTGAATTCGGGCAACGGTCCTTCCGGAAGATTCGCCGGCTTGCCCTCTTCGGCGAGGCGGATGAAACGGCCGGTCAGGAATGGCAGCGTTCCACCGCTGTGGGAGAAGATCCAGCGAATGTCCGGAAACTTCATCGCCGTTCCGCTGAACACCAGATGCGCGATCGTGCGCGTGGAATCGGTCGCGTACTCGATCGATCCCGGCGGGATGCCGGGAACCAGGCCGCGGCAGCAAGCGGGCGTGGTCGGGTGGACATAGACGACGGCCTTGCGCCGATTAAGCTCCTCGTAGACCGGACCAAATGAAGGATCGCCGAGATATTTGTCTTGGTAACTGGTCAACAGCCCGATGCCATCCGCCTTGAGCGTGTCCAACGCGTATTCGATCTCCTTGAGGCTTCCCTGCACGTCGGGTGGCGCGATGACGGCGAACAGGCCGAAACGGCCAGGATGGTCTCTTACGAGCTGCGCGCCATACTCGTTGAGCTGGCGCGCAAGACTGCGCGACTCATCAACGTTGTCCCCGTACCAGACGCCGGGCTGGACTATCGACAGCACCGCGGTCGCAATGCCGCTCTTGTCCATGTCCTCGAGCGAGGACGCGGGCGACCATTTCGCCGGAGGCCGGCTCGCGCGGCGTCCTGGCGCCATCATGGCGTCGACGTGGAATTGGGGAAGGAAGTGGTGATGCACGTCGATCCACGTCCTGGGAGCTTGCCCGGCCGCAGGCTGCGGCCGGGCAATGGCCGGCAGCAATCCCAGGGCGGCCACGCCAGCCAAAAAGCTTCTCCGCGCCGGGTTTGCAGGCGCGCGCGGCGGCTCGCAGCACGTGCAACGCAAAAACATGCGTCGTTTGCGATTGGCGCTCATTCCTTCCTCGCGATTGCATCGAACGTTAGCGTCTGTTCGAGCCTTCTTCTAGACGCAGCATCGGTCCCGGCAGCCGCGCCCGGGACGCACGAATCAACAGCACAGTCTCGCGAGTGATTCGCGCAGGCCCGTCTGCATCGGCAATGTCGTGTGGCACGGCCGCTCTCGCACGAGTGCGAGGAGTTCGTCCGCGCCGGCGGTGCGGCTGTCTCCGCGCCGCAGCGGCCTGTGCCAGGGGTTTCTAAACCTCTGCGCTGCAGAATCTTCTTGACTCCGGGGGGTTGAGCCTTATGTGGGGGCAAGGCCGCTGTGATCTGTCCCCGCTTACGGGCTGATCGGGCGGCATTCGCTTGCCTGACGCCGCCTGTCGGCACTCGGGTTGGACCACTCGGTTGGGGAGGACGGCAATGCGCCAGAACGCCCTCTTGCGATCGGGGAAGGGCTTGGCGACGCCAGGCGCCGCCCGCAAGAACGTCTCTCACGTTAGTGTCGTCAAGCCCGCGTCCATCGAGGGCCGCGAAGGACATTTTGCCGTGCGCAACGGCGTGCGTTGCGCCGGCGTGCACTTGATCGTCGACCTGCATGGGGCCGAGGGACTCGACGACATCGGCTTGATCGAGGCGACGCTGCGCCGCTGCGTCGACGCGGCACAGGCGACCCTGCTGCACATCCATGTGCACCACTTTCCTCCCAACGGCGTATCGGGCGTGGCGGTGCTGGCCGAGAGCCACATTTCAATCCATACCTGGCCCGACGTCGGCTATGCCGCGCTCGACGTGTTCATGTGCGGCAAGGCCAGTCCCGATGCCTGCATCCCGGTGCTGCGGAAGGCTTTCAAGGCCAAGCGCGTCGAGGTCAACGAGCTCTTGCGCGGGCGGGACACGTAGTCAGAGGACCCGAGCGCGGATCGGCGGCCTCTTTTTCGTTCTCTGCCGTCCGCCGGCTGCCGTCTAGACCATGGCGGAAAAACGCTGGATTGCGGAAACTCTGTTCGACGATCTCGGCTTCCGCATGACCTACGAAGCCGCGCGGGTGCTCTATGAGCTGCACACCAAGCATCAGCATCTCGTTCTGTTCGAGAATCCGTTCTTCGGCAAAATGCTGATGCTCGATGGGGCGACGCAGGTCACCACCGCGGACGAGTTCGTCTACCACGAGATGATGAGTCATGTGCCGATTTTGGCGCACGGCCATGCCCAGGAGGTGCTGATCGTCGGTGGCGGCGATTGCGGGGTCGCGGAGGAAGTGCTCAAGCACAAATCGGTCAAGCGGCTGACCCAGGTGGAGATCGACGCCTCGGTGGTCGAGTTTTCCAAGCGGCATTTTCCGGAATTCACCAAGCCGGTCTTGGCCGACAAGCGCTTCGATCTCGTGATCGCGGACGGCATGAAATATGTCGCCAAGACCGATCGCCGCTTCGACGTCATCATTGTCGATTCGACCGACCCCCAGGGACCAGGCAAGGTTCTCTTCAGTCAAAAATTCTACGCTGCCTGCAGCCGCTGCATGAGGAAGGGCGCGGTGATGGTCACGCAGAGGGGCGTGCCGATATTCCAATCGGGCGAGCTCACCGCAGCGATCGCCAATTTTCGAAAATTGTTTGCCGACGGCTATTGCTACGTCGCGGCGATTCCGACTTACGTGGGCGGCCATTTGGCCATGGGCTGGGCCACCGACAACGTCAAATTGCGCCGGCTCCCGGTCAGGACCATTGCCGATCGTTACGAGCGGGCCGGCCGCTTCCCCACCAAGTACTGGACGGCGGAAGTGCACGTCGCCGCGTTCGCGCTCCCGCGCTTCATCGCCGAGAAGGTTGCGAAAGCAACGCAGCGCCGCTCGGGCGCCGCGGCTGGAAAATTCAGCGCGAAGCCGTCTCCTTCGCAACGTCGAAGTTGAGTTCGATCAAGACGTTATTCGGATCGGTCACGAAGATCTGCCGCCGCGTGCTGTTCGGCACCTCATTGGCGCGAAACGGCACACCTTTGCGCGATAGGTGCTGCTTCATGGCCTCGAAGCCGCGGCTGCCAAAGGCGATATGGTCGATGACTCCGGAGTCCGGCCGTTGCGGTTTGTCGGTCGGCGAGATGTCGTTGAGATGCAGCACCGGGTGGCCTTCGCTGTAGAGCCAGGCGCCGGGGAAATCGAACGGCGGCCGCGGCCCGTTGACCAAGCCGAGCACCTCTTCATAGAAGCGCACCGTCTCGCCCAAATTACGGGTCGAAACGTTATAGTGGTCGAGCACACCCACGCTCATGCTCATCTCACCTCTCCTTCCGGCTTTAATCCTGGCGCGGTTAACAAGCTTAGCGCCAAAAGCGGGTGCTGACGAGCCGTCGGTTGGTTCGCGGCATGGACAAGAAGGATCTGTGTCGCGCTCGCTCGCTCCTATCGCGGCCATGCCAGGCGCCCAAACGGCCGGCCGCGTGCGGAACGAAAATGGGCGGCGCAAAGGCCGCCGCCCAGTTGGCTACGCTACGCGGGAGGAACCAAGGTAGAAGCCGGACTCGATCTGCAGCGGGAAGCACCCCGGCGCTTCATGCTCTGTCCGATTCGTCAATGGCGCTTTGTCCATCCGCCGCCGGGAGGCGCTTCGCTCCGGACCTAGAACACCGCAAGAACCCTCAGCAGCGAAATCACGCCGATAATGATCACGATCACGCGCACGATCTGTTTGGCGCGGCCGTCAATCGGCAGCATGTTGACGAGATAGAGGACGAGAATGACCACAAGGAAGGTGATGAGCACGCTAATGAGGACGTTCATGCGTGTTCCCTCTCGGTGCAGCCTTGGGAGAATCGGCTGGGAATGGGAAGGATAGCGGGATTCGAGGGCGCTGACATCCGGCTCGAGTCAGGCGCAAGGCGTGCCGGTCGCGGTTGACCTGCAAGGCGAGCGGCAGCCCCCGCGCTCTATGGCTTGCGCCGTGGTGAACGCGGCTCGAGCGGCTCCCGCGGCAGCACGCCCATGCGCGCAACGACCTCGTGCGGCACACGGTAATCGCGCAGGACGTAGCGCAGGTCGCGCAGCCCGCAGGCCTCGCGCTGGACGACGAAATGCCATAGCGCAACGCTCGCCTCGGCAACCAGTGATGCGCGCAACTGTCGCCCTTCGGCAGTCGAGGCGGCGTGACCGCCGGCATCGAATTGGGCCAACGCAGCAAGTCTTGCTTCAAGCGCGCGTCCCAGCCGGCCGAGCGCGGCCGCGCGCTCCTGGCGGAACTCGTCCGCGAGCACGTCGGCGGGTGAACGGCGGGTCTTGCGCCGCGGCATTGGTCGATCGCTCTCGCCTTGGATCTGCATCATCCGCCAGCGGTCTGTCGAGACCCTCGCGCGAGGTCGCTTGATGCGCTTGCCGCGATCGGTTCATATGCTCACTGCCGGCGCTGAAGCCAGGCGCGACCACGGGAGGAGAACAACAATGCCGAGGGCCAGCTTGATCATCACGCTTGCCGCGCTCGCGATCGTCGCCGGGGCAGGCCACCCCGCCTGGTCGCAAGAGACACTGAAGGTCGCGATTCCGCAGCGTGGAGCCTGGGACGCCGGCGTCGCCGAGCTCGGCCAGCGCGGCGGCATTTTCAAGAAGCACGGCCTCAATCTGGAAGTCCTGTACGTCCAGGCCGGCCCGGAATCGATCCAGGCGGTGATCGGCGGCAGCATGGACATTGCAACCGCGGCCGGCGTATCGGCCGCCGTGGGCACGTTCGCCAAGGGCGCGCCGATTCGCATCATCGGCAGCGAAATGATCGGGTCGCCCGATCTTTACTGGTACGTGCCCGCCAACTCGCCGATCAAGACGATCGAAGATTTCAACGGCAAGACGGTTGCGTACTCGTTGACCGGCTCATCGAGCCATGCCGGACTGCTGGCGCTGATCGCGCAATACAAACTCACGGCGAAACCGACTTCGACCGGCACCATCGCGGCGACCATCACCCAGACCATGACCGGGCAGGTGGACGTCGGCTTCGGCGCGGCACCGTTCGGACTCGATCTCGTGGAGGACGGCAAGATCCGTATCATCGCTACAGGCAAGGACGTCGCCTCGCTCCGCACCCGCACGGTGCGCGTCAATCTGACCAATTTGAATACGCTGCAGAACCGACGCGACGCGATCGTGCGTTTCAATCGCTCCTATCAGGAGACGGTCGCATGGATGTATTCCGATCCGGCCGCGCTCAAAATCTACGGGGAGTACTCCAATTTGCCGGAGAAGATCGTGCTGCGAGTGCGCGATCTCATTCCGAAGGAGAGCATGGCCACTGATCGGGTCGAGGGCATCGACCAGATTATGGCGGACGCGGTGGCGGCGAAATTCATTCCTGCGCCGTTGACGGCCGAGCAGGTGAAGGAGCTGGTGCAGATTCCGAAGTGAACGAGCGCGCCGCCAAGCACCGCGCCCGGCCCAACACCCGATCAGGCGAGTACTTTATACGTCTTGACGGGGCAATCTCCCTCCAGGCGTCTTCGGCCGCTCCCTGCCTTAACGGGCGCGTGATCGGCGTGGAAGCCGCGCGGCGTGCCGGGACAGAGAGACAGTCATGCGCCGAGCACATGACCGTTCGTCAACGCTCGGCTCGGCCCCTTTGATTCCGCGCCTGCGGCCCTTCGTGAGCGCAGCGACGAGCCGCGACGAGTGGCGTCCGCCAGCTTGAACGAGATGCCATTCCAGCACATCGGTTCGATTACCTCTCCGTTCAGCATTGATTGATCGTAAGAATCTTCCAAGGGCGCAGATCCCCATCCGAGCACCGTTGGATGGCCAAGCCGACGGCCGAAGGCCGTTGCGCGGTGAGCGTCTCGCTTTGCTCAACCAAGCGAGGAACCGGTTACGTCATTCCAGCGTTCTTCGCTCGCCTCCCAGCGGCCGAAGGAGGGAGATGAATTGTGGCTTGGATCAGCGACAAGCGGTCGGGATCTGTGGCTGATGCAGCCTCTCTCTTTAATGTGATGACATTGGCGGTAATGCCGGCAAGTCGCGACAACGTCCGACAAACGACCGCTGCCATGGGTCTGACGGCTTCGCTGAGGAGCAATCCGGCTTCCCACAGGAAAAGGAGTTCCTTCGATGTGTGACTATAGTCTGCACCACGTCGCGACCCGACCTGCCAAAGTCGGGGACAAGCTGGTGGCGACCAGGTTTCCCAACTCGATCACGCGCGGTTTCGCGGCGGTGGGCGAGCCGCACGTTGCGGTCTGCCTGCTCCCCGGCACGGAAATCGCGTTCGACCAGAACGTCGAATGCGAGCCCTCATTCGGCATCGGCATTCTGCCGAATAAGAAGGTCGGACAGCGGCTTGCACGCTTCCGGCAGATCAACATGGACAATGCCGTAACCCACCATGACGCGCTGGAATTTCCGGACGGACAGGTGGTGCTGGTCACGCGTCTGTGCGAGGGCCAGCAGGCGAGCGTGTTGCAATTGCCGGCCGGCGCGCGTCCTGCGTCCGAGAAGGCGGAGCCGCAGCCTCGCGAGCTTTCGACTTCGCTCTAGCCGGCCGCGCTGCCGGACGGCTCTGCCGCGACCGGAACGGTGACAATGAATTGGGCGCCGCTCTCGGATCGATCCGATATCGATGCCAGGCCGTTTCCCAGGTTGCGTTGAATGCGAAAGCCCCCGGCGCCGGCCGGGGGCTCTCCTTATGGCAGAATGCGTGCGAAACGCAGATACTAACGGTCGGGAAACGTGACCAACGTCTCGAACTTATAGCCGCACGCTTCGCATTCCCACAAATGCCGAACGCGGTGCCGGTCCAGGTACTCGGACCATTCCGGCAGGAAGATCGTCTCCCCGCACTGGGCACAATGGTTGACCAGTCTGGTCTGAAGGTACTTTCGGGGGCTCGCGGTTCGGAGCTCCATGACGCGTCCTCTGCGCTGCTCCCCCTCCCCCGCAAGGGCGCATCGTATCGCAACTGCACTGCCGTTGAAGCAGGAGCACTGACCTAAGACGGCCCGCGCTCAGAATCTGTGCTTGGTCTCTCGTGCAGCGCGCTTGCCGCGTAAGGAATTGTTCGCCCACAGGATGTGCACGGCTATGGCGGCGGTGAGCGCGATTTTGGGCGCGGCGGATATGGCCGAGAAGGCTTCTACGGCTACATGCGGCGAGGTGCCCTGCCGCCGCAGGCATCTTCCTATGTTCGGCTCACTCGCTATAGTGGCCAGCTGCGACGCACAAAAGGGAGACCGCCATGCCTGAAATCTACGTCCATGCCGTGAAGGGTCGCTCGCTTGATCAGAAACGCGCGCTGATCAAGGACATTACCGACGCTGTGGTGAAGAATTTCTCCGTTCCGGCCGAGGCCGTAATGGTGGAAATCGTGGAATCCGAGCCGACTGCCAAGGCGAAAGGCGGCGTTCTGTTCAGTGAGATGCGTCGCTAAGGGGGACGACCGCCAGCGCTTCGCCCGGTCACGCCTGGGCGAAACTTTTTCCGGGCTCGGCCGAGCATGGGCGACCTCGAAGGCAAAACCGCACTGGTGACCGGCGCAGCGTCGGGCATCGGGCTGGCCACGGTCGAGTTGTTCGCCCGGCGCGGCGCCAAGGTCGCCCTTAATCACCTGCCGGACGATCCGCGCGGCCCAGCGGCGGTGGAGCGGCTGCGCGCGTGCGGCTTTGCCGTGATCGGCGCGCCGGGCGATGTCTCGAAGGCCGGTGCCGCCGAAAAGATGGTGGGCGATGCCATCGGCACGCTGGGCCGGCTTGATTTCCTCGCCAACAATGCCGGCACGTCCGCCACCGTTGCGCCGATCCCGCCGGCCGATCTCGACCGGCTGACCGAGGAATTTTGGGCGACCATCCTCGCCACCAATCTGCTCGGGCCGTTCCGTTGCACGCGCGCGGCGGCGACCGCCCTCAAGCAAGCGCGCGGCGCGGTTTGCAACACCGCTTCCGTCGCCGGCCGTAACATGGCGGGCTCCAGCATGGCCTACGGCGCGAGCAAGGCCGGCCTTATCAACCTCACGCAGAATTTGGCCCGCGCGCTCGCGCCAGAAGCACGTGCGAATGCGGTCGCGCCGGGTTTCGTCGAGACCGATTGGACGCGCCCGTGGCCGCAGGTACGCAAGCAAGCCGCCATCGAGCGCTCGCTGCTCAAGCGCGCCTGCACGCCGGCCGATATCGCCAGCGCGATCGTATTTCTTTGCGCCGACGCCGGCATGGTGACGGCGCAGACGCTGGTGGTGGACGGCGGCTACTCGCTCTAGCCGCGGTTATGCTCGCGCGCGATTGGCCAGCTCGGCCGCGCCAGTCTATTTCAGCAGCAAGTGCGGCAGCCAAAGCGACAGTGCCGGCACATAGGTCACCAGTGCGAGCACGATCAGCATCGGCACATAGAAGATCAGGATGCTGCGCGATACCGCCTCCATGCTCACGCGGCCGATCGCGCATCCCACCACCATGGTCGGCCCGACCGGGGGCGTGAGCAGGCCGATGCCGAGGTTGAGAATCATGATGATCCCGAAGTGCACCGGGTCGATTCCGAAAGTGTTGATCACTGGCAGGAAGATCGGCGTACAGATGAGCAACATCGGCGCGAGATCCATGAACGTGCCGAGCAGCAGCAGCAGAACGTTGACGTAGAGAAGGAACGTGTATTTGTCGCTCGAGATCGCGACGAAGAATTCCGTGGCCTTTGCCGGTATGCGCATGATCGCCATCATGTAGCCGAAGGCGATCGAGAAGCCGATCATGATCATGACCATGCCGACCGTGCGCACCACACGCGCGATCAGTTGCGGCAGATCGCGCCACTTGCAGTCGCGGTAGACGAACATGGTGACGAGGAATGCGTAGACGCAAGCCACGGCGGCGGACTCGGTCGGCGTGAAGACGCCGGTGAGGATTCCGCCGAGGATGATCACGATCGTGATCAGTCCCCAGAACGCGTCGAGCGCGATCTTGAGCGCCTGGCGCAGCGGGACCATTTCGCCCTTCGGGAAGTTTTGCCGGTGCGCGGTGATGAGGACGAGCACGATCAGCGACAGACCGAGCAGCAGCGCCGGGATGACCCCGCCCATGAACAGCTGCGCCACCGAAATCGTTCCGCCGGCGGCGAGCGAATAGATGATCATGTTGTGCGACGGCGGGAGCAGCAGCGGCTGCAGCGAGCCCGAAATGGTGACGTTGACGGCGAACAGGCGCGGGTAGCCGTGCTTGATCATCTGCGGAATCATCACCGATCCGACCGCCGCGGTATCGGCCACGGAGGAGCCCGAAAGGCAGCCGAACATCGTGGAGGCGACGATGTTGACGAGCGCCATCCCGCCGCGAATGAAGCCGACGAACACTTTGGCGAGGTTGACCAGGCGCTCCGCCATGCCGCCGACCGCCATGATCGCGCCGGCGAGAATGAAGAACGGAATGGCGAGCAGGGAGAAGCCGCTCATCCCGCCCGAGACCTTGAGCATCACGGCTTCGAGCGGGATGCTGGACCACAGCGCCGTGAGGATGGCGGCAAGTCCGAGCGCATAGGCGACCGGCATGCCCAGCAGACAAACGATCGCGAAGCTGCCGACCAGAACGAGGACGTCCATGCCGCTCCTACTCGGTCGCGATCTGGCTGACGGTGTCGGGCTCGGGCTCCTGGAAGAACTTTTGTGTCAGGAAGCGCTCGATGACGAAGGCGACGGTAATCGCGCCGCCGACCGGGATCGGCAGATAGGCCATGCCGGCGGTGATAATGGGGAATTCGGCGATGCTCTGGTACCAGGTCGTCTGTACGAGCTTGATTCCCCAGACCACCATGAAGAGGTTGGTCGCGAGCATGCAAATTTCGAGAAAAACGCCCAGCACCGACTTGGCCGGTTCCGCGAGAAAGGCCGGCAGGATACCGACGCCGATATGCAGATGCTCCCGGTAGCAAACGACAGCGGAGAGGAATGAGAGCACGATCATCAGCAGCACGGCCATCGGCTCGGGCCATGATGCCGCACTGTTAAGCACGTAGCGGGTGAATACCCCGTAGGGAACGATGATCGTGATGACGATGAGGCAGGCGCCGGCGACGAACAGGCAGGCACCGTGGAGTGCGTCCATTGCCCGGATGTAGTGCTGCTTCATCGCCTGGCTCCGCGCGAGCAACACGAGAGCCGGCGCGATCCCCCGATCGGCCGGCTCCTGCGCAGCGAATTGCGGATCACTTCACGTCTTGAATGCGCTTGATCAGTTCGGCGTGTTGCGTGGCGTATTTGTCCCAGACCGGTTTCACCGCCTCTTGGAAGGGCTTCTTGTCGTCGATGTTGATGATCTCCACGCCTGCTTTCTCCATGTCGCTCCGCGACTTCTCTTCCATCGCATACCAGAGCTTGCGCTGCTGTTGTTGCGCTTCCTTGGCAAACTTGGAGATCAGCGCCTGGTCGTCCTTCGGGAGCGTGTCCCAGGTCTTCTTGGAGAACACCAGGATCTCCGGGATCATCAGATGTCCGGTGAGCGAGTAGTATTTGGCGTAGCGGTAATGCTGCCCGGTGGCATAGGTCGGATAATTGTTCTCGGCGCCGTCGACCACCCCGGTCTGCATCGCGCTGACAAGCTGGTCGAAGCCCATGGCGACGCCGTTGCCGCCGAGCGCGTTCATGGTGTCGACGAAGACCGGATTGCCCATCATCCGGATCTTGAGCCCCTTGAGGTCGTCGATCGATCTGATCGGTCGCTTGCTGTTGTAGACGTTGCGGGTGCCGGCATTCATCCAGCACAGCCCGATCAGCCCTGCCGTGGGATGATCGGACAGCTTCTTGAGAAGTTCGTCGCCGATGGGACCATCGATCACCTTCTCCATGTGCGCGTCATCACGGAACATGAAGGGCAGATTGAAGACGTTGAGTTCCGGAACCAGCGGGCCCATGGGGCCGACGCTGATACGCGCGATGGCGAGCGCGCCGATCTGCGCCTGCTCGATCATCTCCTTCTCGCCGCCGAGCTGCATCGACGGATACATCTGAACGCTGATGCGGCCGCCGCTCGCCGCTTCGAGTTTCTTGCCCATCGCCAAAACCGCTTCGACGGTCGGATAGCCCAGTGGGTGCACGTCGGTTGCTTTGAGCACGAGCTTTTGCTGGGCAAAGGCGGGAACGTCGGTCGCGAGCGCGCCAAGCGCGCCGGCAACGCCGAGGCGAAGCACGGTGCGGCGGTTCATGATTTTCCTCCTGAGACGATTTTCATTGCATGCTGGCGCGGCCGCACTCATTGATCCAATCGGCCGGCTCGTGCTAGCACTTGTCATATCATATGATGACCCTGGGATAGGGGGAGTCAAGGGCATGAGCAGATCCAGCCTTTCGGTCATCCAACCGCTGCCCGCGCCGCGCTCCCTCACGAGCGAGCTGGTTGCGCGTCTCACCGACGACATCACCAGCGGCAAGATCCCGCCGGGGTCGCGATTGCCGACCGAGCAGGAATTGATCGCGGCGACCGGCGTGAGCCGAACGGTGGTGCGCGAAGCGGTTGCAGCCTTGCGGGCGGATGGACTGGTGATCACGCGTCAAGGTGTGGGCGCGTTCGTCCCGGAGAACGCGCGGCGGCCGCTGCGTATCGACGTCGACCTGCTGTCGCCGCTTCGCGCCGTGCTCGATGTGATGGAGCTGCGCACCGGCATCGAGATCGAAGCCGCGGGCTTGGCCGCCGCTCGCGGTTCCGCGTCGCAAATCCGCAAGATCGTCGAGTGCTTGGAGGCCATCGATGCCGCGCTCAAACGCGGCGAGGATGCGATCGCGCAGGATTTTGCGCTCCATTGCAGCATCGCCGACGCAACCGGCAACCGGCAGTTCAGGCGCTTTCTGGAACATCTGGGACGCTTCATCATCCCGCGTCAGACGATCCGCGGCGGGCCGGGAATACCAAAACGTGCATATAGCGAGACGTTCCAACGCGAGCATCGCGCGATCGTGCAGGCTATCCGCGGCGGAGGTGTTTTGCAGGCGCGCGCGGCAATGCGCCGGCATCTCGTCAATAGCCGCAAGCGCTACCAGCGGCTCGCCGCCAAGCTCGGCAGCGGGTAGATCATGCAAACGGTGTTGATCACGGGCGCAGCTGGCGGGATCGGCACGGGTCTGCGCCAATTGCTCAAAGGCATCTATCCCGATATTCGGCTGAGCGACGTGAAGCGGCCTGCCGACCTTTCCGCGGACGAGACCTTCGTCGAAGCCGATCTCGCCAACACGGCAGAGGTCGAGAACGTGGTTGCCGGAGTCGACGGCATCGTGCATCTCGGCGGCTTCTCGGTCGAGGGACCCTGGGACACGATCCTGCAAGCCAATATCGTTGGTTGCTATAACCTGTTCGAGGCGGCGCGTCGTCACCGCGTCGAGCGGGTGGTGTTTGCATCCTCGAATCACGTGGTCGGCTTTTACCCGCGTCAGCGGCGCATCGGAGTCGATACTGCGCTGCGTCCCGACTCCCGCTACGGCGTCAGCAAGGCATTCGGCGAGGCGGTCGCCGCGCTGTATGCGTTCAAATACGGGCTGCGCGTCACCTGCATCCGTATCGGCAATTTCGGCGATGTGCCGGTCGACCGGCGGCGGCTCTCGATCTGGGTTGCGCCGCAGGATCTTCTGCAGCTGATCCGCATCGGTCTCGAGCATCCGGAGATTCGCTACGAGATATTCTACGGCGTCTCCGATAACGCGCGCGGTTGGTGGGATAACAGCGCAGCCTTCCGTCTCGGCTATCGCCCACAGGGCCGCTCCGAGGAGCACAGCACCGCCGCGCTCGCGGCGCAGGCGAAACTTCCGGCCGATCTTGTCGGCGACTGGTATCAGGGCGGATCGTTTTGCAGCGAGGAGTTCAGCAACGGCGTCGAGCGCGCGCCGGTGTGATGGAACCCGGCACGGGCGGAGCCACACACGTTAAGCTAACGCATATGAGGGCCGGGAACGGCTACAAGCTGCGGCCATCGAAGGGCGTGGGCTTGAGCGCCGCGATGTCGACCTCGTCCAGGCAGCGCACATTGAGCGCAATCATATCACCGCCCTTCGGGTTCGTTCCGCGCGAGAACGCGCCTACGCCGCACTGCGCACAGAACAGATGATGGATGGATTTTTTGCCGAACTGGTAGTCTCTGAGGGTTTCCGCGCCGGCACGCAGCGCGAAGCTGGCCGGTGGCACGAACGACCAGAGCGCGCCGCGCTTCTGGCAGATCGAGCAGTTGCAGGCCATGACACTGCCGAGGTCGGTCGTCACCTCGAACCGCACCTCGCCGCAATGGCAGCCGCCGGTATAGGTCTTGGCTCCGGTCATATCGCCTTGTCCCTAATTTCGTGGAGGCCTGATTCGGGACCGCCGGTAACAACACAAATCGAGCCGCGGACTCGCATACCCTCTCGCGCAAGGGGAGAGGGGAAGCGCGCCGCTCGAGCGAAGGTGCGCGGCATCGATCGGTGATTCCGCTAGTCCTGAAATTCGATTCGCTTGTCGGGCCGCTCAAGGTCGATATGCAAGGCCTCGCATAGCCGGTTCGAGTAGTTCCACATGCCGCAGAACACGGTCAGCTCCACGATCTGCTTCTCGCTGAAGTGCTGCCGCATTGCCGCGAAAGCGTCATCGTCATCGCGCGCGGTGAGTAGCGTGACGACCTCGGCCCAGCGGATCGCCGCTTTCTGTCGGTCGTCGAGGTCAGGGGAGCGCAGGTAGTCGCTGCTTTGCGCGGCTTTGATCTGCGACTCGGTCAATCCGACCTTTCTGCCCAGCGGAACGTTGTGCGACATGCAATAGGCGCTCCGGTTGAGCGCCGAGGTCTTGATGATCACGAGCTGCTGGATCTTCACGTATTCCGGATCGGATTTGACGTTGTCCAGGCGGATCGCCTCGTTGGGCAGCATCCACCCCGCAAGCGCTGCCGGCTGATGCGCCAGCACCTGCGAGAAATTGCTGATTCGCCCCCATTGCTTGAGCACGTCGTCGTAGACCGTGCGGGTATCGGTGTCCGCCTCCTCCGGCTTGATCATTCGCACGCGCGCCACGGCAACCTCCGGCTGCCGGAATCTAGCGCAGGTGCCAACGACGCGCGAGCCGCAAGATCTCGCGTTCACCCATGCTGAAACTCGATATTGCAGCCTTTCTCGATCGATACCTGCTCGAGCGCGTCCATTGTCCCTTTGAACAGCCCGACGTCGGCGGCATCGGCCGGTTTGCCGGCCTGCGTGCTTGCGGCCTCGGCACGAGTGACGCGCTTCACTTCCTCGCCGAGCTGACGACACGTCAAATTTTCATATGTCGACGGCGAAACGTATGTCGGCGGGATGGTATCGGACTGGCTTGCGCAGGCACCGGCGAGTGCGGCAAGTCCCACCACAAGGTACGTGGTGCCAGGATGCATGGTTCCCCGCGTTAGCGTTAACGTGCGGGCGACATTTGCCACGTTGCCCCTTGGGGTGCAAGTTCGCGGGGGTGCCCTCGCAAGCGGCACCGAGGCCGGGAAGGAAATTCCAATGGCCAATTGTTTTGCAACCGTACGGACGGTGTCAAAGGCGTGGCGGACTTGACACGCAGATCCGACATAACGGCAAATTACTGTGGGGCCACGCTCCAGCGCATCCCCTGGCCCGGTGCGAGGGCAGGCCAACGCGGAACCTGAGGTGATTCGAGCCTCGAGGGCAATGCGCGGGGTGCATCCGTCAGCCTCGTTGGCCTGCCACTCAGACAATCGCGGAATCAAATAGTTTGCCGGTCATGGTGGACGAATTCGGCTCGAAACGTGCTATGATTGTTTCAAACGGGCACGAATAAGATCCCGGCCGGAGGGACGCATACCTGTTCGCCAGGCGAAAAGCCATGACAACGCGCAGCTGCGCGGCGGATTGGCCGCAGCGGGGCATGTGCGCCCTGGCTCAGGCCATGAGCCAGGATTGCCAGCCGCTCCGAACCGATATGGGTGACCGGCGGCGCCGGCCGCCACCGCCGTTTTGGGGCCCGGCAACATCTTGCCCGCCGCTCGCTCACCGGGCATTCGATCGCGGCGAGGCCATGCCATGAAGCTATCCACGCGTTTGACGCTGGCCATGGTCGGGCTGGTTCTCTTCACGACCGCGGCGACCGGCATTCTCGCCTACCGCAATCTCTTGGGGGTCGCGGTCCCGCGTTCGTTGGAGCGCCTCGACCAGCACGTTCGGCTGCTTGCCAGTGAACTTGACGCCGTCGTTCGCGGCGCGAGGGCGGACGTGCTGGCACTCGCAGTGGATGAGATGGTGATCGGAAGTTCTGGCGACCTTGCCGATCGCTCCAACGTCTTCGCGGCGGCCGAGCGGCGCCGGCTGGAAGCGCGGTTTTCGGCGGAACTCACTGCGAAGCCCTGGTACGACGAATTGCGGATCATCGGCATTGCCGATGGCGGGCGCGAAATCATTCGCGTGGACCGTTCGGGAGCAGGCGGCGCAATCCGCGCGATACCCGACTCGGAACTCCAACGTGGTGGGGATCGGGACTACTTCCAAAAGACGATGGCGCTTGCCGCCGGCGACGTTTACATCTCGCCGATTGAACTGGAAATGACGCGCGGAGTGGTCGACACACCCCGTATTCCGACCTCGCGGGTTGCTGCGCCGCTGTTTACACCTGATGGTCGGCGGTTTGGGATTGTGATCGCAAATCTCGACTTGCGGCCGGTATTCGACCGCATTCGCTGGTCCGTACGTCCAGGCAGCCACATCTACGTCGTAAACGACTCGGGCGATTACCTCCTCCATCCCGATGTAAGTCGCGAGTTCGGCTTTCAGCTCGGTTCTCCGGCGCGTGTGTCAGACGAATATCCAGGTCTCATGGAGTTGCTGCAGAGCGACGATAGGGAACCTCGGATCGTCCAGAATCGCTCCGGTGGGCGCGTGGGCGTAGCATGGCAAAAACTGCGGCTGGGAGGTGGCCCGCGGGTTGCTGCGATCGAGACCCTCTCTTATCCCGCCCTCATTGCTGGAGCGACGACCATTCGCGATGCGAGCGCGATCGCTGCCCTTGCTGCGGTGCTCGTTGCCTTCGTCTTGGCGGTGTTTATTGCCCGCTCGATGACCAAGCCGTTGGCGCAAATGACGCGGGCGGTTGAAGGGCTGGCCGACAACGAACCGATGGTCATTCACACCGCTGCCGGCGGCGAAATCGGCACGTTGGCTAAAGCGTTCGCCCGGATGGACGCTGAGGTGCGCGAGAAGACCGCGGCACTGACCCGTGAAATCGAAGAACGCAGTCGCCTCTTCGATTTGTCCCCGGATTTGATTCTGACGACGGACCACGAGGGCAAGATTCTTCGGGTCAGCCCGAGCTGCCGGGCCATTGTGGGCTACGAGCCCAAAGAGCTGGTGGGCCGCAATGGAGCTGAGTTCGTTTGTCCCCGTGATCTCGAAGCTGCGCGGGCGGAAATACGCATGGCGCGCCGCGGAGAGCAACGACGCAATTTCGAGACCCCGTGGGTTCACAAGGACGGCCGGGTCATACCCATGGCCTGGAGCTGCGTATGGTCCGATGCCGAGCAGTGTCACTTCTTCATCGGCCGCGACATGACCGAGGCGAAGAAGGCGGAAGAGGCGCTGCTCGACAGCGAGCGCATGGCGCGCACCATCATCGATACCGCGCTCGATGCCATCATCCAGGTCAACGAATCCGGCGAAGTCTTGGAATGGAATCCGCAGGCGGAGTCGATCCTCGGATGGTCACGCGAGGAGGCGATGGGCAGACCGATTACGGATCTGTATCTGCCGAAGGGCTATCGGCCCCGCTATCTCTCGATGAACGAGCTTTTGCGACAGGTGGGGCGTGTCGAAGGCGAGCGCTTCGAAATCGACGCGCTGCGCAAGGACGGCCACAAGATCAAAGTCGAAATATCGATGAGCGGCGTGCGCCGGCGCGACGGTAACATCTACAACCTGCTGCTGCGCGATATCACCGGCAAGATCGCCGCCGAAGAGCAGATGCGGCAGTCGCAAAAGATGGAAGCCGTCGGACAGCTGACAGGCGGCATTGCGCACGACTTCAATAATGTGCTCACGGCGATCACCTCGATCATCGGTATTTTGGCTGACGGAGTTGCCGACAAGCCGCAACTCGTGGAGGCGACCAAGTTGATCGCGGCCGCCTCGCGGCGCGGGGCGGAGCTGACCAGACGGCTTCTCGCCTTCGCACGCAAGCAGCCGCTGGAGCCGCGCGAAACCGATGTCAACGCGCTGATCGTCAATGCGCAGAAGCTGTTCCGACCCGCGCTCGGCGAGCAGGTCGAGATCGAGGTGTCACTGGATGAGCATGCCTGGCCCGCGCTTGTCGATCCCACCCAGCTGACCACGGCGCTGCTCAACCTCGCGGTCAATGCCCGCGATGCCATGCCCAAGGGCGGAAAGCTCACGCTCGAAACCTGCAATGTCGTGCTCGATGAAACGTACACCGGCTCGCATGCCGAGGTTACGCCGGGCGAGTATGTGATGATCGCGGTGAGCGATACCGGCACCGGCATTCCGGCGGCCATCCGCGACAAGATCTTCGATCCATTCTTCTCGACCAAGGGCGTCGGCAAGGGCACCGGCCTCGGGCTGAGCATGGTCTACGGATTCGTCAAGCAGTCCGGCGGGCAGATCGACGTGTACAGCGAGGAGGGACTAGGCACGAGCATCAAGCTCTATCTGCCGCGCGCGAGTGCGCCGGAGGAGGTGGTCGCCGAAGCGGCCGCACCGTCGTTGATCGAAGGTGGCATGGAGACCATTCTGGTGGTGGAGGACGACGCGCTGGTCCGCAGGTCGGTCACCACCCAGATCCAGAGCCTCGGCTATCAGACCATCTCGGTGGGAAGCGGCGCCGAGGCGCTACAGGTTGTCGAGCGCGGCGATTCGTTCGACCTGCTGTTCACCGACGTGATCATGCCGGGCTCGATCAACGGTCGAGAGCTTGCCGATGAGGTGCTCAAGCGTCGCCCCGGCATGAAGGTGCTGTTCACGTCCGGCTACACCGAAGACGCCATCTTCCACCACGGCCGGCTCGATGCCGGCGTGCTGCTCCTCGCCAAGCCCTACAGCAAGGCCGAAATCGCGCGCATGATCCGCCAGGCGTTGACGGCCGGATGAGGCGCGCCCCGCTCGCGCTCACTTCTTCTCCTTCAACTGGCGCAGCTCCGCCAAGAGCTCGGGGAACGGCTGATACGCGGCGCCACTGCACTGGCCGCCCTCCGCGTCGATGAACTGGTTGATGCGGCCCGAGAAGAAGATCACCAGCTTCTCTTTGCGCGAATCCGCTGCGTTGGCCTGCAGGCAAACGAAATACCGGCTTTCCATACTACCGAACGCTTTGAGCGACGGGGCGGATATCGAGGCGTCGCGCGTGTTGATGAGCTCGCCCGGATGGGCCTGCACATAGGCCAGCACGTCCTTCTTGTAGTTTTCCGGAAACGTATTGGGGTCGACGGTCTTTTCCGGCTGTCGGCCAAAACCGATCTCGGAGCAGCCGATGAGGACGGCCGCCAGTTGCATCAAGACCCATGGCCGAATTGCTCTCGAGATGACGGTCTTGAGCGCCATTGCGTCCTCACCGAGCTCGCGGTTGCCGGTTTGGCGCAAATTTATGGCATGCAAGAGGCGCTGCACAACCTGGCTGTTACAGGCTTTGTGCGATGAGCCACGCTCCGCCTGCGAAGAATACCGCGCCCGCCGTGCGCGAAATTATCCGTTCGGCGGGGACGACCTTCTCGGCCAGCACCAGCAGCGCGATCGCGGCGATCCACAGCGCGTTCATCACCCCGCCCACGAAGAGAAGTGCCATCAGCGCCCAGCAGCAACCGATGCAGTAACCGCCGTGGCGAAGACCGAGCGCCAGCGCGCCCCTCGCGTCGCGACGAAATCCGCCGTGACGCTGAATGAACAACCATGGCGCTTGGCACTGGCGCAGGCAGGCGTCCTTGAGCGGCGTCCACTGATAAAGGCCGGCGCCGATCAACACCGCGCCACCGAAGACATCGCTTGCGCGCTCCATCATGGGGCTCAGCAACGCGCTGCGTTCCAGCGCCCATTGCGCCAAGCTTGCGGCAAGCGCAAAGCCGATCCACGCCAGGAGATAGCCCGCGGCAAAATAGGTGCTCGCCGCCAATGGCTGTCCCTGCTGCGCCGCCTGCCGACCGACGCGCGCATAAAGCAGGATCATGGACGCGGCCGAGGGCGTCATCATGCCGATCATCATCACCGCCCACATAACGAACACGAAGGCGAACTCCATGGCTGTCCACGGCGCAGTCGCCGGCATCATCAGGCCCATGCCGGCGGGAATTATCCGGAAGCCGGACATGTCCATGCCGCCCATCTCCATGTCGACGGCGAGCCACCACACGTAGGCCCAGGCGAGCGCAGTCAGTATGACGAGCGCGGCGAGTACGATCGCTCGATCGCGCCGCAGCACGGCCTCGATTGCCGCATCGGCCATGTCGGGTCAGCGCACGATGCCGCTTTGGCTGAGATGAATCTCGGCGAATTGGGCGTAGGTGTCGGCGAGTTCCAGCCGGATCGGGCGGGAGGTCTTGCTCCAGCCGCGCCCGATTTCGGCGAGCGTGTATTCGAACCCGTCGACCATGTCGATGCGGACGCGGTGTTGCGCGCCGGTCACCGGATTGAGGATCGGCTCACCGCGGCCTTCGGTCACGCCGGGCACCACCAAGCGCGCCTTTCGCGCGGCGATGTCGAGCTGGAATTCTATCGGCGCGAAGATCGGTTCATGCACCTTTTCCAGCGTAGACGCGAACACGTTGAAAACCGTCGCCCCGGGCTCGGTATCCTGGCCGCTGAGAATGCGCAGTAGCGCTC
>JBJMTU010000238.1:0-11490 GCA_045811545.1 Xanthobacteraceae bacterium
CGCGACGCCGAGCTCGTGGATGAGCGTGCCGAGCCCGAGCCCCAGCGCCTGCACGCCCATCAGGTTGAGCTCCTTTTCGAGCAGCCAGCGCACGTCGTATTCGCGAAAGCCGGTGGGCTTCACCAGCGGCTCAGATTCGTAGGCATAGGTATTGGGGCTGAGTGCGGGCTTCGGCTTGGGGAACATCACGATTCCTGAGGGCGCGTCCACGCGCGCGAGCCTCATAGCGCAAGCGCCGCATGGGGGAAAGCGAGGGTCTGGGCAGCTCTAATCAAACGCTCTTGCCTGAGACTAGTTTCGTTCAGCATCCCGAATGCGTCACCCGCGGGCTTGACCACGCAAGTCGGGTTTACCCGACTTGCACCCTCTAAGATGCCCGAAATCGGGTAATCCCGATTTCCCTAGCGCGAGCGCGGCTTGGCGCGGCGCGTGGGCGTGGCCGCGAGCGGATTGTCGGGCCAGGGATGGCGCGGATAGCGGCCCTTCATCTCCGCTTTGACGGCGCCGTAGCTGCCGCGCCAGAAACCGGGGAGATCGCGCGTCACCTGCACGGGCCGATGTGCCGGCGACAACAGCTCGAGCACGAGCGGCACCCGTCCTCCGGCAATGCTGGGATGACGGTCGAGTCCGAACAGCTCTTGCAGGCGAACGGCAAGGCGCGGCCCTTCGGGCGCTGCGTAGTCGATCGGCAGCGCAGAGCCCGAAGGCGCGGTGAAATGGCTCGGCGCCTCGGTGTCCAGCCGGCGCTGCAAGGCCCAGGGCAGCAGCGCGTGCAGGGCCTGCGTGAACTCGCCGCTCGTGAACTGCTCTAGCGCGGTCTTGCTGGCAAGCGCAGGAGCAAGCCACTCGACAGCCGTTGCCGCGAGCGCCGTGTCCGACAGATCAGGCCATTCGTCACCTTGCGTCCGGCGCAGGAACAGGACGCGGTCGCGCCATTGCCGCAGCACGCTTGTCCAGGGCAGCCGCTCGATGCCGAACCGGGCGATGCCTTGCGCGAGAAAACGCGCGGTCGTCTCGTCGGTCACGACCGCGATCGGCTGCTCGGCAAGAGCGAGGGCGCCGAGGCGGCGCAGGCGGCGCGCGCGCAGGCTGGCACTCGCCTCATCGAAGACGATCTCGTCGCGGCTTTCGATGTGATCGGAGAATTGTGCTTCGATCTCGCCGAGCGTCAGCGCCGCCGCCAGCACGATGCGCCCTTGCGCGGCGGTTCCCGTGATCTCGGCGACGGCAAGAAACGGCTCGCGCGCGAGCGCGGAGACCTCATCGAGGTGAGCGCCACGGCCGTTGGCCAGCAGGAACGCACCGCCTGTCCCGCGGCTCTTCGCGACGCGATCGGGATACGCAAGCGCCAGCAGCGCGCCGACCGACAGACCCCTGCTTCTGTCTGCGCGAGACGGCTCTCTCCCCTGCCCTTCTCGTGCAATCGCCGCCCAGCGCTTCGCCATGCTGCGCGCCTCGCGCGCACCCGGCGCGCGATCCCGGCGCAACTCGTCGAGGCGATGGCGGAGATCGACGTCGTTGCCGCCCAGCCCACGCTCGCTGAGAACGACCGCGATCTCGGCCGCAAGCTCGGCCTCACCCGCAGCAGCCGCATCGATCACCATGCGCGCAAGCCGGGCGGGCAGCGGCAGCTCGCGCAGCCGTCGTCCCTCCTCGGTGATGCGTCCCGCGCGATCAACGGCGCCAAGCTCGCCCAGCAGTGCCTTGGCCTGCGCCAGCGCCGCTGCCGGCGGCGGATCGAGGAAGGCAAGCGCCGCGGGGTCGGCGACGCCCCAATGCGCGAGGTCGAGCACGAGACCGGTGAGGTCGGCGGCGAGAATCTCCGGCCGGTTGGCGGCCTCGAGCGCGGCGGTCTGCGGCTCGTCCCACAGCCGATAGCATACGCCGGGCCCGGTGCGCCCGGCACGGCCGCGCCGCTGCTCGGCGGAGGCGCGCGAGACCCGCACGGTCTCGAGCCTGGTCAGCCCCACCTCGGGTTCGTAGCGCGGCACCCGCGCGAGCCCGCAATCGATCACCACGCGCACGCCTTCGATGGTGAGCGAGGTTTCCGCGATCGAGGTGGCGAGTACGACCTTGCGCCGGCCAATGAGCGCCGGCGCGATCGCGCGATCCTGGACGTCGGCCTCGAGCGCGCCGTAGAGCGGCACGATATCGACGGCGTCATCGAGGATGCGTTCGCGCAAGAGCGTCTCGGTGCGACGGATCTCGGCCGCGCCGGGAAGAAACACCAACAGCGAGCCGGCCTCCGCGCGCAACGCCCGCGCGACGGCATCGGCCGCCTGTCGCTCGATCGGAACGCGGGCGTCGCGCCCGAAATAGAGGGTCTCGACCGGAAAAGCGCGGCCGCTGCTCTCGATCACCGGCGCTTTGCCCAGGAGCTTGGCAACGCGCGCGCCATCGATCGTTGCCGACATGACCACAAGCTTCAGGTCGGCACGCAGGGCCTGCTGCACGTCCCGGGCGAGCGCCAAGCCGAGGTCGGCATCGAGCGAGCGCTCGTGGAACTCGTCGAACAGAACGGCGGCGACGCCTGCAAGCGACGGATCGTCGAGGATTAGCCGCGTGAACACGCCTTCGGTCACCACCTCGATGCGGGTGGTCACGGAGACTTTGGATCCGAAGCGAACGCGATAGCCGACGCTCGCGCCCACGACTTCGTTAAGCGTTGCGGCCATGCGCGCGGCTGCAGCCCGCGCGGCGAGCCGACGCGGCTCGAGCACGATGAGCTTTTTGCCCGCCGCCCACGGTTCGGCCGCGAGCACGAGCGGCACCCGCGTCGTCTTCCCGGCACCGGGAGGAGCCACCAGCACCGCGGCATCTCCCGCGCGCAACGCAGCGGTGAGTTCCGGCAGCGCCGGATCGATGGGAAGCGGCTCGGCGGCGGCGGGCATGGCCGCACTTTGCATGCGCGATCCGCGCGAGGGAAGCCGAAGACAGGCGTGCATAGCGCCGCCGAAGCGGTGGCGAAACCGTGCTTCAAGTGTTAAGTCGGAAGCCATGCCAAGCACAGCCGCAGCGAGCGTTCACCGCGCTCCGTCCGTTGCCCGGGACCCGCAGAAGGGCGATCACGTCTTCCTGGTCGACGGGTCGTCCTACATTTTCCGCGCCTACCACGCGCTACCGCCGCTCAACCGCAAGTCCGACGGGCTGCAGGTCAACGCCGTGCTCGGCTTCTGCAACATGTTGTGGAAGCTCCTGCGCGATATGAAGCCCGAGGAGCGGCCCACCCACCTCGCGGTCGTGTTCGACAAATCGGAGAGGACCTTCCGCAACGAGATGTATCCGGATTACAAGGCGCACCGACCGGATCCGCCGGACGATCTGCGTCCGCAATTTTCCTTCATTCGCGAAGCGGTGCGCGCCTTCGACATTCCTTGTCTGGAACAGCTGGGATACGAGGCCGACGATCTGATCGCGACCTATGTGCGCCAGGCCTGCGACGCGGGTGCCAGCGCGACCATCGTCGCCTCCGACAAGGACCTCATGCAACTCGTGACCGACTGCGTGATCATGTACGACACCATGAAAGATCGCCGCATCGGCATTCCCGAGGTGATCGAAAAATTCGGCGTGCCGCCGGAGAAGATGATCGAGGTGCAGGCCCTGATCGGGGATTCGACCGACAACGTGCCGGGCGTGCCGGGCATCGGGATCAAGACCGCCGCGCAGCTCATCGGCGAATACGGCGATCTCGAAACGCTGCTGGCGCGCGCCGGCGAGATCAAGCAGGAGAAACGGCGCCAGGCGCTGATCGACAACGCCGAGCGGGCACGGCTGTCGAAAAAGCTCGTCACACTGGACGCCCACGTCAAGCTCGAGGTGCCGCTCGCCGAGCTGGCGGTGCACGAGCCCGACCACAAGCGGCTGATCGCCTTCCTCAAGGCGATGGAATTTACCACGCTCACCCGGCGCGTCGCGGAGTTTGCCGGCATCGATCCCGGAGCGATCGAGGCGGACGGGAAGCTCAAGGCGAATGGGGCGCCGAGCACGGCGAGAGCGCCCGAGCAAGCGTCACTTCCCCTTCCTCTAAGCGCGCTACCGAGCGCGGCGGTCAAAGCGCAGGAGGGCGCACCTCGCCGGCCGGCGGATGCAGAAGCCGAGTTCACGCCGCAGGCGCGCGCCGCCGCCCGCGTCGCCGCGACTCGCAACGCGAAGGTCGATCGCTCCCGCTACGAGGTCGTGCGTAGTCCCGAACGGCTCGACGCTTGGGTTTCGCGCGCGCGCGAGCTGGGCATTGTCGCGATCGATACGGTCGCCACGAGTATCGACCCGATGCAGGCGACGTTGTGCGGTTTCTCGCTGGCGCTCGCGGCCAACGAGGCCTGTTACGTTCCGCTCGCCCATCGCAAACGCGGCGACGGCGGCGACGGCAGCCTGTTCGCGGGCGACATCGCGCCCGGGCAGATCGAGGAGCGCGCGGCGCTCGCAGCCATGCAGCCGCTGCTCGAAGACCCGGAAGTGCTCAAAGTCGGCTGCGACCTCAAATTCGACCTGCAGACGTTGGCGCTGCGCGGCAACGATCTTACGCCCTATGATGACATCATGCTGATGTCCTACGTGCTCGATGCCGGGCGCTCGGATCACGCGATTGGCTCGCTCTCGCAGCGCTATCTCGATCACGCCATGATCGACGACAATCAACTCACCGGCTCGGGAAAAGCCAAGATCACGTTCGATTGCGTGGAGGTCGAGAAGGCCGCCGAATATGGTGCCGAGCGTGCCGACGTCACGCTGCGGCTATGGCAGGTGCTCAAGGCGCGGCTTGCCGCCGACCACGTGAGCAGCGTCTACGAAACGCTGGAGCGGCCGCTTGTTCCGGTGCTCGCGCGCATGGAGCGGCGCGGCATCTCCATCGATCGGCAGGTGCTCTCGCGCTTGTCGGGTGAATTCGCGCAGCGTTCCGGCGCGCTCGAGGCCGAAATCCAGACGCTCGCCGGCGAGCCCCTCAATCCGGGCAGCCCGAAGCAGCTCGGCGACATCTTGTTCGGCAAGTTCGGGCTTCCCGGCGGCACCAAGACGAAGACCGGTCAATGGTCGACCGGCGCGCGTGTCCTCGACGATTTGGCCGAGCAGGGCCACGCGCTACCGCGGAAAATTCTCGACTGGCGGCAGGTGTCCAAGCTCAAGTCGACTTACACCGACGCATTGCCAAGCTACGTCAACGCGCAGACTCATCGCGTCCACACCAGCTACGCACTCGCGGCCACTCCGACCGGCCGCCTGTCGTCATCGGAGCCAAATCTCCAGAACATCCCGATCCGCACCGAGGAGGGCCGCAAGATCCGCCGCGCCTTCATCGCGGCGCATGGGCACAAGCTCGTCTCCGCCGACTATTCGCAGATCGAGCTGCGGCTGCTTGCCGAGATCGCCGGCATCGAGGCGCTCAAGAAAGCCTTCCGCGAGGGCCTCGACATTCACGCCATGACCGCCTCGGAAATGTTCGGGGTTCCGGTCAAGGGCATGCCGGGGGAGATTCGCCGCCGCGCCAAGGCGATCAACTTCGGCATCATCTACGGCATCTCGGCCTTCGGACTCGCCAACCAGCTCGGCATCGAGCGCGAGGAGGCCGCCGCCTACATCAAGAAATATTTCGAACGCTTTCCCGGCATTCGCGATTACATGGAAGAAACCAAGGCTTTCGCCAAGAAGAACGGCTACGTGCTCACGCTGTTCGGCCGCAAGTGCCACTACCCCGATATCGCGAACTCAAATCCGTCGATCCGCGCCTTCAACGAACGCGCCGCGATCAACGCGCGGCTGCAGGGCACCGCCGCCGACATCATTCGCCGCGCCATGGTGCGCATGGAGCCGGCGCTGGCGAAAGCGAAGCTCTCGGCGCAGATGCTGCTGCAGGTGCACGATGAGCTTGTCTTCGAGGTACCCGACGCGGAGGTGGAGAAGACCTTGCCGGTGGTGGAGAAGGTGATGGCGCAAGCGCCGCTGCCGGCGCTGTCGCTCTCCGTGCCGCTCGCGGTCGAGGCGCGCGCCGCACAGAACTGGGACGACGCGCATTGAGCGAGAGCACGCTTCTTTTGCGTTAATGTATAGCGGCGCCGCGCGCTGGGTCGGCTCCCCTCCCCACCGAACCAGGGCTTGCCCGGGTTCGGTACTTAAGATTGACCGAAATCGGGTAAACCCGACTTCGGTTGGGGAGGGGTTGGGGGTGGGGGTCGTGCGGTCTGTTCGCAGCTGGCGCCATCAACATCTCACTTCGCCACCCCCCTCCCCACCCCTCCCCCGCAAGGGGGGAGGGAGCAGACCGAGTTTGCCGCTCGCGCTGATTCATCGAACCGTTCTTTGCTCACTTATAGCTGTTGCTGCCCTCGCGCCTACGTCGGCGCACGCCGCCGCCGCGCTTGACGGCGCGGCGCTGCGTTGGCCCTGGGCGCTGCCGTTCATCGGTATTCTCGCCACCATCGCGACCGGCCCGCTGTTGTTCCCGCGGTTGTGGCACCGCCACTACGGCAAGCTCGCCTTCGCCTGGAGCGCGCTCACGCTGGCGCCGCTCGCTGCGGCCTACGGCGCGCCGGCCGCGGCCGCGGCTTTCACCCACGCCATGCTCATCGAGTATCTGAGCTTCATCGTGCTCCTGTTCGCGCTCTACGTGGTTGCCGGCGGAATCTTGGTGACAGGAGAGTTGTGCGGCACGCCGCTTCTCAACACGGTGATGCTCGCCTTCGGCACGGCGATCGCCAGCGTGGTCGGCACTACCGGCGCGGCCATGATCCTGATCCGCCCGCTCCTCCGCGCCAATGCCGCGCGACTGCACAACGTCCACGTGATCGTCTTCTTCATCTTTCTTGTTGCCAATATCGGCGGCGCGCTTTCGCCACTCGGCGATCCGCCGCTGTTCGTCGGCTTCCTGCGCGGCGTCGACTTCTTCTGGACGACGCGACACATCTGGTTCGAAACCGCGCTCGTCGCCGGCCTCGTGCTCGCGGTCTTCATCGCGCTCGATATCTGGTACTACCGCAAGGACCGCCTGATCACCACCGTCGGCGAAGGCAAGCAGCCGATGCACATCCGTGTCAGCGGCAGCATCAATTTCTTTCTGGTCGCGGGCATCATCGGCGCCATACTCGGCGCGGCGGCGTGGAAGCCTGGCCTCAGCATCAGCGTCTACGGCACCGCGCTCGACCTGCAGAACATTGCACGCGACGCAACCCTGGTGCTGATCGCACTGCTCTCGCTCGGGCTGACGCCGAACGAGCATCGCGAAGCCAATGGTTTCACCTGGGAACCGATCGTCGAAGTCGCCATTCTTTTCGCCGGCATCTTCATCTGCATCATTCCGGTGCTGGCGATGCTGGATGCCGGGAAGAACGGCCCTTTCGCGTGGCTCTTGACCGCGCTCACCGCACCCGACGGCAGCCCACGCGTAGTCGCGTATTTTTGGCTGACCGGGCTGCTCTCGGCCTTTCTCGACAACGCGCCGACCTATCTCGTGTTCTTCGAGCTCGCCGGCGGCAACGCGCGCGAGCTGATGGGGCCGCTCGCGCCGACCCTCGCGGCGATCTCCATGGGCGCGGTGTTTATGGGCGCCCTGACCTATATCGGCAATGCGCCGAACTTCATGATCTATGCCATCGCCACCGAGCGCGGCGTGAAAATGCCGAGCTTCTTCGGCTACATGCTCTGGTCGGCGGTGGTGCTGCTGCCGGTCTTCGTCGTGCTTACTTTCGTCTACCTCGGGAGGGCGCCCTAGCCGGGCGCGCCGCCTTGCTCGCGCGCTTCGAAGCGGACCTCGCCTTCGACCGTGTGGCCGGCGGGAGCGCCGCCACCGCCTCGATTTCGATGAGCGCCCCTTCCCGCGCCAGGCCGGAAATGGCGATCGTCGTGCTTGCCGGACGATTATCTGCGGGAAGATAGCTGTCGCGCACCTCGCGAAAAGTCGGTAGGTGTGCGCGATCGACAAGATAGTTGTTTAACTTCACGACGTCACGGAAGTCCGCGCCAACCGCAGCGAGTGCCGCTTTCAGATTCTCGAACGTCTGCTCCGCTTGCGCGCGGATGTCGCCGACGACCTTGCCGTCGCGGTCGACCCCGAGCTGACCGGCGATATAGACGATGCGCCCCGGCCCGGTGATCTCGACCACATGGGTGTATCCAGGCGGCTTTCCCAGCGTCTGCGGGTTGATGAATCGGGTCTGGCTCATGCGTCCTCCTCGGTCATGCCTTCACGGATGCCGTACAGTCTAAGCACACGGCGGCTCGCGCCGGAATGGGTGCGACGTGTCCACGCTTGACAGCGCACGGCGCTTCCCCGAGCCTGCCGGTCGCATTGGGGGGCATTAAGTGGCTGGCCAACAGTTCTCGCCGCACATTTTCTTCGGCCTCGATCCGATGATGGTCTCGACCATCATCCTGTGCATCACCTACGCCGTCATCATCTGGGACAAGCTCAACCGGGCGATCGTCGCGCTGCTCGGCGCGTCGGTGATGGTCTGCATCGGCGTACTCGACCAGAACGAGGCAATCAAAGGCATCGACTGGAACACCATCGGGCTGCTTACCGGCATGATGATCCTGGTATCGGTCTCGCGCCGGTCGGGCATGTTCGAATATCTGGCCATATGGTCGGCGCAGAAGGCCAAGGCCAGTCCCGCCGGCATCCTGCTGCTGCTGCAGCTGACCACCGCCGTCCTCTCCGCGCTGCTCGACAACGTGACGACTGTGCTCCTCGTCGTGCCGGTAACGCTCGCCATCACCAAGGAGTTAGACGTCCCGCCCTATCCATTCCTGTTCGCGGAAGTGTTCGCGTCCAATATCGGCGGCACCGCAACCTTGATCGGCGATCCGCCCAATATTCTGATCGGCTCGCTCGCCGGGCTCGACTTCAACGCTTTCATCATTAACCTCACGCCGGTGATCATCGTGGTGATGGCGGCGCAAGCGCTGATGATCCATCTGATGTGGGGCAAAGCGCTCAAATCGACCCCGGCGCGGCGGGCCCTGGTCATGGGCATGAGTGCGAAAGAGACGATCCTCGATTGGACGCTGCTCAAGCAGTCGCTGGCGGTGCTCACCGCCGTGATCGTCGCCTTCGTGCTCGCGCGGCCGCTGCATCTCGAGCCCGCGACTATCGCGATGGCGGGCGCGGCCGTGCTGATGTTCCTCGACAATTGGCAACATCACAACGAGAAGCAGTCACACAACGTGCACAAGACCTTCGGCGACGTCGAATGGATCACGATCTTCTTCTTCATCGGCCTGTTCATCGTGGTGCACGGGGTCGAGGTCGGCGGCCTGCTCCATCTTCTCGCCGACAAGTTGGTGGCGGCGACGGGCGGCGACATGGCCAGCGCCGGTTACGCCATCTTGTGGGCATCGGCCTTCCTCTCCGCGATCGTCGACAATATCCCGTTCGTGGCCACCATGATCCCGCTGATCAAGAGCATGGCGCCCGCCTATGGCGGTGCCGACAAGATCGAGCCGCTGTGGTGGTGCCTCTCGCTTGGCGCCTGCCTCGGCGGCAACGGCACGCTCATCGGCGCCTCGGCAAATCTCACGGTCGCCGGGATCGCCGAGCGCAACGGCGTCCCTTTCCGCTTCGTGACTTACGCGCTCTACGGCATGCCGATGATGGTGGTCTCGGTCGCCATCTGCCACGTCTATGTGTGGTGGCGCTATTTCTAAGCCCTGGCAACGCCGCTCGCTTCGACGGTTATTTCTTCACCACCACGATCAGCGGTTTGTCCTTTGCCGCTCTGCTGTGAACGACCAGCGCTTTGCCGGTCACGCTGGCACTGTCGTTGCGGGCGAGGTGGACCAGTTCGGCAGGAATGATCCCGGCTTCTCCGGACTTGAGCAGCGTGCTTCCCTTGCCTTCGATTTCCACGATGAAACTGCCTTCGATCACATGCAGCAGTTCCTGGGCGCCGGGATGCGTGTGCCACGGAGCCGCAGCTCCGGGTGGGAATTCCACGATGCTGACGACGGTTTCCTGGACCACCTGCCCTTGGCCCTCAAGGTCATTGCGCAGGATCTGGGTTAGCTTCGGCCCGGCTTGGGCTTGCGCCAGCGCCATATCCGCGATGGACGAAGCCGCCACTGCCAGGCCGGATAACGCAAGAAAATCGCGGCGGATGATTTGCATCCCTCCCTCCCTGAATGCGATGTGAATTTTTTAGCGGGCCATGTCTTTGCGGGACCGCAAGGATAGAACCCCGGCTGTGGCTCAAAATTCCGGAGAACGCGCGTTCAGTCGGAGAGATAGGCGGTGACCTCCTCGGCGATCGAAAGCGCGCAAGTGAGGCCCGGCGACTCGATGCCGAAGAGGTGGACGATGCGCGCGAACCCGTGCTGCTGTGGCCCCTCGATCATGAAATCCGCCGCCGCCTCCCCCGGGCCCGTCAGCTTCGGCCTGATTCCGCAATAGTCGGGCGTGAGCGAGTTGTCCGGCAGTCCCGGCCAATAGTCGCGGATGCGTTTGTAGAACGCGAGCGCACGGGTCGGATCGACGTCGTAGTCCTCGCGCTCGATCCATTCGACATCCGGCCCGAACCGCATGCGCCCGGCGAGGTCGAGCGTCACGTGCACCCCGAGCCCGCCCGGCACCGGCACCGGATAGATCAAGCGCGAGAACACTGGCCGACCGGCGAAGCCGAAATAATTCCCCTTGGCGAGGACGAGCCGCGGCACCCGCTCGGGCGGATAGCCTTCGGTCGTGCGCGCCAGGCGCTGGGCTCCGAGCCCGGCGCAATTGACTACCGCATCGAAACTGAGCCATTGCGGCTCGCTGCCGCCGAGCGCGGCGTCCCAGCCGCCGCCGCGCGCAAGCTTGAGGCGCTCGATCGGGCTGCCGAACGCGATCATGCCGCCGCGATCTTCGAGATCGCCGCGCAGCGCCAGCATGTAGCGGTGGCTGTCGATGATGCCGGTTTCCGGCGAGTGCATCGCGGCGACACAGGCGAGCTCGGGCTCGAGGCGCTTGGCCGCCGCAGCGTCGATGATCTCGACGCCTTCGACGCCGTTGACCTGCGCTTGCTTGTAGACCGCTTCCAGCCGCGGCACTTCCTCTGCGTGAGTGGCGACGACCAGCTTGCCGCACTTGCGATGCGGCACGCCGTGCGAGGCGCAGAAATCGTAAAGCATGCGCCGCCCGCGCGGGCAGTGGTAAGCGCGCCGCGAGCCGGTCGGATAATAAAGGCCGGCATGGATGACTTCGCTGTTGCGCGAGGAGACCCCGGTGCCGATGCCGGAGGTCGCCTCCGCAACCACCACGTCGTGCCCGGCGAGCGCGGCCGCGCGTGCGACCGCCAGCCCCACCACGCCCGCTCCGACCACCAGCACCTGCATCCGCCCGGCCCCGCTCACAGCTCTCTTCGTGCCGTTCAATACTTTCGCGATAGTCTCGGTCGGCTCCCTCTCCCATAGGGAGAGGGATGGGGTGAGGGGTTAAAGTCTCTCGATAGCCCTGTAACCCCCCTCACCCCCGCCCTCTCCCCAAATGGGGAGAGGGAGTGCACCGAGACCGCGGCACGTTTGACA
>JBJMTU010000239.1:0-4181 GCA_045811545.1 Xanthobacteraceae bacterium
AAGATCGAGCTCGGCTTTGCCTTTGCGCAACGCCGCCGCGGCTTGATAGTCGTCCGATCGGTAACAATCGAGCGCAGCACGATAACTTGGAAATTCCAGCACGACGGTGCGCGCGCGCACTTTGCCCTCGACCACCTCGCGGCGGCCGCCGCGCACCAGGAAGCGCCCGCCAAATCGTCCGAACGGCACCATGTCGGCGGCCATGTATGCTTGGTAGCCCTCGGGGTCGGTGACGTCGACGTGCGCGATCCAATAGCCTTTGCGCGCTACGGCCACCGGCGGAGTCGCGGGCGGCTGCGGCTGCACGCCATCATGACCCTCGATGATCACGAAATCGCAAGCCGAATGGGGAAGGCGCAACGGCTTCGCGCGCTGATATTCCGCAGAGCGATAGCACGCAAGCGCCGTGGCATAGTCCGGAAATTCGCGTAGCACGTTGCGGGAGCGGGCCCTCCCCTCGACGACCTGCTGCGTTCCGCCACGCACTAGGGCGCGGCCGCCATACTTGTCGTGGGCTGCAGGGGTTGCGTCCATGTAGGCCTTGTATCCTTTCGGATCGATGACATCGATGTGCGGAATCCAATAGCCCTTGGGCATCTCGACCTCCCTGTCACGCCGTCGCTGCTGCGATCTCAGCGATAATCGCCTCCGCTGCCGCCTGGGGATCTGGCGCTGCGAGGATCGGCCGCCCGACCACGAGATGATCGGCACCGGCAGCGATCGCAGCACCCGGCGTCATAATGCGCTTCTGGTCGCCGGCTGCGGCACCGGCAGGCCGGATGCCCGGCGTGACCAGCACCATCCCCGCGCCGACAATCGGGCGCAGCATCGCCGTCTCCTCGCCTGAGCACACCAATCCGTCAATTCCCACGTCCCGGGCCTGCGCTGCGCGTTCACGGACAAGTTCTGACACCGTGAAATCGTATCCAGCTGCGGCGAGGTCGGCATCGTCGTAGGAGGTGAGCACGGTAACCGCGAGAAGACGCAGCGGCGAGCCTTTGCGGGCGTCGACTGCCGCATGCATGGTCTGTGGATAGGCGTGCACGGAAAGAAACGATGCCCCAAGCCGCGCAACGCCTTCGACGCCTTTAGCAACCGTGTTGCCGATATCGTGCAGCTTGAGATCGAGGAAAATACGCTTGCCGGCGCTGGCCAGCGCGCGGGCGAAGTCGATGCCGCCGGCAAAGGCGAGCTGATAACCGATCTTGTAGAACGAGACGGCATCACCTAGCCGCGCGACCAGCGCCTCCGCCTCGCCGACCGAAGGCACGTCGAGCGCGACGATCAACCGCTCGCGCGGATCGAGCTTCATGGTCGATGTCCCTCTAGCTTTCTCCCATACCGCCTCAGCGGTCGGCCTTTGCCAAGACCTTGGTGGTATCGACAAGCTTGCGCACGACGAGCTTGAGCTGACCGGCCGCGCGCGCATCTTTGAGTTCGTCCATCTCGTCGAAGGCCTGCTCCGCATTGGGCACCGTCACCTGCTCCGCAATTACCAACGCCCGGCAGCCAACCGCCAGCACCTGGCGCAGCGCCAGCAATGAATGCGTCGCACCAGAACGCCCGGGCGAGGCACCACCCAGCGCAAAGACCCGATTCTGGTAAGCGGCGAGCGGCGCCTCGCCGCGCTCGCGGACGGCCGAAATCCAATCGATCGTGTTCTTGATCAGCGGCGTGATCGAGGCGTTGTACTCCGGACTGGCAATGAATACGCCCTGGTGCACCGACATGAGTTGCTTGAGCTTGACCGCATTCGAGGGCGGTCCGGCCGTCTCCGCGGTGTCGGCATCGTAGATCGGTAGTGGATAGTCCAACAGCGAAATGCGGGTGACTTCGGCGTCCGCGAGCGTCAACTCCTTGGTCGCGAGCGCCGCTAGCCGCACATTGTACGACTTTGCCCGCAGCGAGCCGGGAATGACCAGAATTTTCGGGGCAGCCATGACGGATGACGGACCATGGATTGATCCGCCATGATACGCACAACTCCGATCGTCTGTCGTCCCGTCGTCAGTTCCGCCGATATATCCATACCCGCGCCGGCGGAATATTCATCCACACCCGTTCGGATGCTTCCACGCTCACGCGATCGAGCCGCTTGGGAATTGGCGGGACGGCATTGTACGTGAACTGCACGAAGGGCGCCCCCGGCGACATTAGGGCGAGGGCTTCGAACAGAAGCCGCAGACGCATTCGCAATGGTTTGGTGAAGAGCGGCAATCCGGAGACCACCCCGGCGGCCGGTTCTTGCAAGACGTCGCCTAGCAGACGCTTGAGGGCATAGGCATCGCCCTGAACGACGGTAGCGGCCGGATAGCGCGCGCGCAACAAGCGGCAGAAGGCCGGATCGAACTCGACCAGCACGAGTCGCGACGAGTCAATTCCTTTTGCGAGCAGCGCCTCGGTGACCGGCCCGGTGCCGGGACCCAGCTCGATGACCGGACCAGCTCGGCTCGAATCGATATAGGCCGCCATGGTGCGCGCGAGCGCCCGGCCTGAGGGCGTCACCGCGCCGGTGGTCCACGGCTTCTCGATCCAGCAGCGGATGAAGCGCACCTCGTCGTCGAGACGGACGCCGTTCTTTTGCTCGAAGAGACGAATGCGGGTCTCGATCTTCTTTTTTTGCGTGTCGAGCTTCTGCTCGAACTTCCTTCTGTGATTTTCGAACTCTTGCTCGATCCTTTTCTCGAGCGCGTCCTTCCTCTGCTCGAAGATTTGAATTTGCCGCTCGATCCTCCTTTCGAGCGCGCCTTTCTTCAGCTCGAAAAGGCGCTTCTGCTTTTCAAGCTTCTGCTCGAGGAGTTGTAGGGCTGGGAGCGGCATGTTGGGGCTAACGCGACTAACGACTGCCGATTTGAACCCTAAACCGGTAAAGGCCGGGCGTGCGAGGGTCAAGCGGCAATTTGCTCAAGCCGCGCCGGAACGGCCCAAGAATTCCCGAACCTTGCCGAAGAATCCTGCCGTTTCCGGCTGCGTCTCCTTAGACGACAATCGCTCGAATTCTGTCAGCAATTCGCGTTGTCGCTTGCTGAGTTTTTGCGGTGTCTCGACGAGAACCTGAATGTACATGTCGCCGAACTGTTTGGAGCGCAGCACCGGCATGCCCTTGCCTTGCAGACGGAAGCGACGTCCCGATTGAGTGCCTTCCGGTACCTTTACGCGACTGTGGGTGCCGTCGATGGTCGGCGCCTCGATGTCGCCGCCCAGAGCGGCAAGAACCATGGAGATCGGCACTCGGCAATGCAAATCGGCGCCCTCGCGCTGGAAGAACGGATGGGCGCTGATGGCGAGAAAAATGTAGAGGTCGCCGGCCGGGCCACCGCGCACGCCGGCTTCGCCTTCGCCGGCAAGCCTGATGCGGGTGCCGTCTTCGACCCCCGCAGGAATACTCACCGACAGGGTACGCTCGCGCGTTACTCGTCCGGACCCGGAACAGGATGGACACGGGTTGTCGATCACTTGACCGCGGCCCTGGCAAGCCGGACAGGTCCGCTCCAGGGTGAAAAATCCCTGAGCATGGCGGATGCGGCCCTGGCCACCGCAAGTCGGACACGCCTTGGGTCTGGTGCCGGCCTTGGCACCCGAGCCGGAGCAGCCCTCGCAAGTCACCGAGGTTGGGATGCGGACCTGGGCGCTCTTACCGGAATAGGCTTCCTCCAGGGTGATCTCCATGTTGTAGCGCAGGTCGGCGCCGCGCTCGCGGCCGCCGGCGCGTCCACGGCGACCGCCGCCCATACCGAATAGATCATCGAAGATATCGGCGAAGGCCGAGGCTACGTCGCCAAACCCACCAGCGGCTCCGGGACCGGCATGCTCGAATGCGGCATGGCCAAAGCGGTCATAAGCCGCACGCTTGTCCGGATCTTTGAGGATCTCATAGGCCTCGTTGATCTCTTTGAAGCGGACTTCGCAGCTCTTGTCGCCGGGATTGCGATCGGGATGCCACTTCATCGCGAGCTTGCGAAAGGCGGATTTCAGTTCACTTTCGTCCGCCGTGCGCTCGACCCCCAGAACGTCGTAATAGCAGCGCTTGGCCATGCCCGCATTCACCCCCGTCATCTCCGCCGTGGCGTCATCGCCGAACCTTACCCGGTCGCTCATGGTGCTTCAAAAACATGCGACCCCCGGGATACCGCCCCGGGGGTCTTGGTTGCAATCGAAGACGGCATGGCAGATGCCTCGCC
>JBJMTU010000240.1:0-4320 GCA_045811545.1 Xanthobacteraceae bacterium
ATCTTTTTTGCGTCACGCCGAGGCCGGTGCGCCCTCATCCTGGCTAAAGCTGACCGCATCTCGATTTCAGAACGATTTCGAGATCGAGCGCACAATAGCCGAACTGGGAAGCGCCCCCGGTGGCGGCCTGATCGTGTTGCCGGACCCGCTTACGAACACCCGCAGTGCGCTGATCATCGGTCTCGCAGCGAAACACCGTGTTCCCGCCCTCTATGCGTGGCGATTTCAAGCCTTCGGCGGCGGCTTGATATCCTACGGCGTCGATCTCGCGGAGTCGTTCCGGGCTTCCGCGTCATACGTCGATCGCATTCTTCGGGGTGAAAAGCCGGCCAGCCTGCCCGTACAGGCGCCGACCAAATTCTCCCTTGTCGTCAATCTCAAGACCGCGAAGACGCTCGGCCTAACGGTGCCGACGGCCATCTTGTTACGCGCTACTGAGGTGATCGAATAAAGACGCCGTTGCTGCGGTGCATGACTCCGGAAATGGCACCTCTGAGACGGCTAGGTCCGCTTTCGGGGAGTAGAGCGGTCGTGAAAATCACTGGAACGAGCGCTTTTGACCCACTCGGACATCGGCCGCTCTCGCCAACGGCTAATAGGTTTGTAAAAATCCGTTCAACCGCCTACGCCGGCGCGACCGAAGCCGGGCAACCCGCCTGCGCTGCGTCCACCCTCGATGACCACGGGCGTCGGCCGCTCGCCGCGGACCTCCTCGCGCCGGCGAACGGCCTCTGCCTCGAGCAGCCTGCCCACGCCGGTCGCCTGCGTCTTGTATTGCACTGCCTCGGCGGGAGTGATGCCGTCGAGATCGCCGTTGGGCGTAAACACCCAATCCCTGGCGGCGGTCTCGCTGCCGAGGGCGACCTTGGCTTGCGCCAGCAGATCCCGTAGCGCCCGCGCCATGATCGGATCGAGCGGCGTCATCAGATTGATCCGGCACGCCACCGGCACCTTGAACCCGATAACGGCGCCGCAGGCGAAGGCGGCCAAAGCGATCAACAGAACGTCTCCGTACGGAGGTGAGGCGTCTTCGAGTTTCTCCATGAGTGCGAACTGGATCGATTGGGACGCGCCTGCGGCAAGGCCCACGGCGATGCCGAGGATGATGGCTTCACGCACGCGCTGAGAGCGCTCGATGCGCCGCACGTCGCCGCCGAGCGAGCTCGCGAGCACGGCACTCGCGGTGGCGCCCACCAGCACCCAAGGAAGCGCGGTCGCGATCCGGATCGGCAAAAAACTCCACCCCTCCACGGCTGAATCAACCGCGGCGCCGGCGATGAACGATTTGAGGGCGTGCACCATCGCCGACAGCGACCGCCAAACCTGCGGGAACTGATCCGAAACGACCGTGGCGGCGATGATCACGGCCCACGTCACCAGCCCGGCCTTGATGGCAATCGGGATCAGGCATCTGGGGGAGCCCTCACGCCAAGTTTTCTCCTCGATCTGGGCGGCGCGTCCCTTGAGTGCGATGAAGACAGCGCTACCGTACATGAGGAGGGCGGCGATTGCTGGAGACAGCGCACCGATGACGGTGTCGGATACGTCCGCGCCCTTGCCCATGGCCCAGCGGCCGGCGTCCATGGTCAGCCAAAACACGAACGTGATCAGGGCAACGAGAAGAGCGGCTGGCGCCACGATGTCGAGCAGGCGGCGTCCGCCGGTCTTCGGGATGCGGAAACCGAGCTCCTCCAGCGTCTGATCGATGTCGCCTTCGCGATCCGCCTGCTGCAGGAGGCCCCAGCTGATATAGGCGTAGAGGCGCTTGAGCAGGCTATCGACCGAGGTGAGGAGATTCTCCTCGCTGTCGCTGCCGGTCGGATTGTTGAGCACCGCCTCAACGTCCGGCCGCAGCGCGCGGTAGCTCGCCAGAATGGCCTTGAAGTCCTCCTCGAACGGCTCGAACGCCGCCCGTTTCAACGGGTGTGTGGCGCCGGCACCCATCTGCCGCAGCGACACCATGAGGACTCCCGCGCGCGCCCAGCGATAGCGCAGCGTTCCGGTCGGAGCTTTGAGATTCTCCTGCAGCCGTTCCCTGGTGGCCGGGCTCTCGACGAGACTGAGCTGGCTCGGGGGCGGGTCGTAGCGCGCATCCTCGAGCACGCCGATCGTGCGTTCGATGCCGTCCGGCACCAGAAACCAGGCGTGCACCCAGCGCCGCAGCCATTCCTCGAGGATGTTGAGCCATTTTACGGAAGCGGGGGCGACGCCGACGCCGGTCAGAACGAGGGCGACCAGCAGCGCCCAGGCCTTGGGCGGGAAGTCTTTGAAGCCCACATCCCCCAGGGCTTCGATCATGGTCGGGCCGGGAGCCACGAACAGGGCGTACAGCACGATCAGCCCGGCGACATAGGCCCAACGCGCCTTTCCATAAGTCGATCGCAGAAACAGATAGCGCAGCGGATCGACCGTGCGCGGCAAGGTTTCGCGCTGGGGGAACGACGGTTCGTTGAAGCGCTGCCAGGCATAGGCCATCACGACCAAAAGGCCGATCAGGAAGAAGATGGACCAGAAGTGTTCCACGGTAAGAACTCCTGCTGCCGGCTCCTCCTCAGGAGGCGCTGGCGTACGCACGTCGTGACTGTGGCCCTCGCATGCGGGCTTCGATCTCTGCGATCGTTTCGTCGAGCACCACCTGGCGGGTCAGCCGGCAGTGCATCGTCTCGGTGGCGTCGAACCTCCCGGTCTCGAACAGCTTGTTCGCCGGCGCGCCACCGCCGCACCATCGAAAGTAGCGGCACTCGCGTTGGCAAGCTTCCACGCCGCGCCGGATCTCGCCGCTGATGGTACGGTAGAGCGCGGCATGCTCGAGGTCGGCGAGCCGGTGCGTCGCGACGTGACCGAAGGCAAAGCCGTCGAACCGCGTATGGCGCATGCCGAGGAGCTCGGGCGAAAAGGTCGACATCGTGCCGTCATAACCCACGCTGACGATGGCGAACGGCATGTTCTGCTCATCGCGCGCGGGCTCGTCGGAGAGGAGGAGCGCGAGCGCGCTTTCGAGCTCGCGCACCTTCAGCTGTCCCGGCGCAGCCCAGACCAGCTCGAAGAAGCGCTTGATGAACTGCCTGAACTTCGTCTCCATGCCGCACCCGGCGAGCGAGGAGCCGGTATTGACGCCTTCGATTTCCTCGATGTTGAAACCGACCTCCCTGATCCCGTTGGCGACATAGAAGTCGAACAGCCGGTCGGGATGCTCGAGCACGGGCTCGGTCAACACCGTGATCACGTGAAACGGCAGCCCCTCCTCCTGCAGCACGCGGACGGCACGCATCGCCTTGTCGTGCGTTCCACGCCCTCGGCGCGTGCGCCGGTGGGCGTCGTGGAGATCCGCCGGACCGTCGATGCTCAACCCGACCTTGGCTCCCGTTCGCGCGAAGAAGCGCGCCCAATCCTGGTCGAGCAGGAGGCCGTTGGTCTGGAAGCAATGCTCGAGCTGCACTGTGGCGGGGCGCCGCTCTGCCATCAGCGCAAGCGCGTCCTCGTACCACGCGAGCGGAACGGCGAGCGGTTCTCCGCCATGCCATGCGACCTCGAGCTTGCGATCGAGGCGCGCGCTCTCGAAAACGCGCCGACACACGAGGTCGAGCGTCGCAAGGCTCATCCGCGCCCGCGACGTGCGGTCGGGAAGGTAGCAGTAGGAGCAGTCGATGTTGCAGAACGGCGTCGGCTGCAAAACGAGCAGCCGCAATCGCGGCTCCGAGGGATCAACGCCGGTGCCGTTGGGCGCGGCCACGGCGGATGGCCTTAGCGATTTCGCCACTGCGCGATCTTCGCCTCCGGCGGCAGATCGCGCAGGAGCGTCGGTTCGAGCAGGCGGATCCGTTCGACGATCGCCGCGACTCGCGCCGACAACTCCTGGTCGCCGGCGCTCGGCTCGACCGGGAGCCGGCTCGCATTTGCATCGCAGGCCAAAGCACACGCCACCGCCGCGACGACAGTGACGACGGCCGCGCCTTGAAGCGAGGCCGGACGATCAAGCTTACAACTCATCGCTTGCACTCCCCCGGTGGTTTTCTAGCCGGAGGTACAGCCCGAGCACATCAACCTATGCGAGTAGGCTCCGGCATCTGCGCCTGTCAAACACATTAGCATACTGCTGAAAATGCAGCCAAGTAAGGTCGTATCCGGGTTTGGCGCTCCCTCATGAGTTAGAAGCGAGCCTGGCGGACCCGCATTGCCGGGCGGGCGTTTGTCGACCGGATCCTCAAGGACGAGAAGCCCCCCGACCTGCCGTCCAGCAGGCTACCAAGGTCGAGCTAACCATTAACCTCAAGACCGCCAAGGCGCTCGGAGTCGAAGTGCCTTTGCTTCTCCAGCAAC